>CAIPLM010000001.1 GCA_903865895.1 uncultured Rhodospirillales bacterium
GACATCGTGCTGGCGACCAAGTTCTGCATGCCGATGGGCGACAGCGATGACATGAAGGGCGCCTCGCGCCGCTACATCATGTCCGCCGTCGAGGCGAGCCTGAAGCGCCTCAAGACCGATTGGATCGACCTCTACCAGCTCCACAACATCGACCCGCTGACCGCGATCGAGGAGACGCTGCGCGCGCTCGATGATCTCGTGCGGTCCGGCAAGGTACGCTACGTCGGCTGCTCCAACCTGCCGTCCTGGCAGGTGGTTGAGGCGGCCTGGACGGCGAAGTCGATGGGGCTCAACGCCTTCGTCTCCTGCCAGGACGAATACTCGCTGGTGAAGCGCGAGGCCGAGAAGGAGCTGATGCCGGCCGCCCGCGCCTACGGGCTCGGCCTGCTGCCCTATTTCCCGCTGGCCTCCGGCCTGCTCACCGGCAAGTATCGCCGCAACGCGCCGATGCCGGAGAATTCGCGCCTCACCACCACCCAGCGCCTGGCCGACCGCTATCTGACCGACCGCAACTGGCAGATCGCCGAGAAGCTGATCGACTACGCCGAGAGCCGCGGTCATACCGCGCTCGAGCTCGCCTTCTCCTGGTTGCTGGCCAAGGCGCCGGTGACGAGCGTGATCGCTGGCGCCACCAAGCCCGAGCAGCTTGAGCAGAACGTGAAGGCCGGCGACTGGAAGATGACGGCCGAGGAACTCGCCGAGATCGATCGCATCAGCGCCGGCTGAACACCCAAGCGGGGCCGGGCATCACCCCGGCCCTGCAACTTCCCTGTTTTTCCCACGACAAGGTTCGCCCATGGCCGATACGCCCCCCGACCGCCTCTCCAACGACCCGCGCAGCCCCTTCTACAAACCCGATCTGCTGGCCCGCGGCATCGGCGTGCGCTTCAAAGGCGTGGAGCGCACCAATGTCGGCGAATATTGCGTCAGCGAGGGCTGGGTGGCCCTGCCCGTGGGCAAGACGGTAGACCGTCGCGGTTTTCCGCTGCAGATGCGCCAGAAGGGGCCGGTCGAGGTGTGGTTTCTCGATGCGCCGCCGGCCGATCACGCAGATGTGTCGGAATAGTTGATTCTGCGGCACGAGCGATTGACTGCATACATGGGAAGGTTGAAAATGGAGGAACCGCATATAAGGACGTAGGTCATGGCGACGGTCACCTGGATTGGCAAGCAAAGCCTCCATACCGATCCCAATGACGCCACGGACCCAGTCAACTGGGTCAGCGGGGCCTTTCCTCAGGACGGCGATACCATCGTCCTTCCCGCGGGGTCCCTCGGAAACGGCGTCACCCTCGACCTGATCGGCCAGCCCGGCACACTGGCCAACGGCGCCAACAACACCATCCAGATCGCTGGCCCCTTCGACACGCTGACCCTGACTGACGTGGCGTTTACCGGCGACACGGTCACCGCCGGGGATGGCGCATCGCCCGGGCAGGGCGCGGTGATCAACCTCACCGACAGCCTGATCGACTCCACCAGCGTCACCCTCGGCAACAACGCCGTGCTGAACCTTTCGGGCAGCACGGCGACCAGCATGCAGAATACGGGCAATGCGGAGATCCGGCAGGCGGGCAACGGGGAGTCGCTTTCGATCAATGCGACCGGCACGGTCAGCAATGATGGCCAGATCTGGGTGATGCCTGGTGGCCACGCCACGCTAAACATCGCCCAGCTCGGTACCGCCGGCGGCTTCTTCGGCCTCACCGGCGCCCTGATCAACAATGGCGGCACGTTGACCGTCAATGGCGATGCCAACAGCTCGACGCGCTTCTCGAACGACGGGTTCATGCTGATTTATGGCGGCCACGGCGCCGCGCTCGACCAGCTTAACGCCCGGATGAACGGTATCAACGGCGTCATCAACCTGCTCGGCAGCACCTCGGGCGCGACGCTGGACGACAAGACCAACTTGCCCGGCGCCCAGCTCATCAATTTCGGTGACGCCAACGGGGTGATGAAGGTCGAAGCCAGTACCGTCCTGCCATCCTATGCCAATGTCGGCACAATCACCACGACGGTACTGCAGAACGACTTCGCGCGTGTCAGCGGCTTCCGCCCGGGCGATACGATCCAGCTCGTCGGCGTCAACCCCAGCGGTCTCACCTACACCTACGGTAGCGACCTCAATTATGGGCCGGACGTGCTCACCATCAACCGAGGGACCACCGAGGTGGCGCGGCTGCGCTTCCAGGCCGCCGAGCTGGTCAGCGGCACCGGGACCATTGATGGCGCGGCAACCGGCAATTTCAAACTGGTCAGCGCCGGTTCCGACACCCTGGTGACCCTCGGCAACAGCCAGAACGTGGTGAACGGCGGCACCACCATCGCCGTCACCGGTAGTATCGCGGCCTGGGGTGGCGTCACCAACGGCGTCACCAACGGCGCCACGACCGATTGGTCCGCGGCGAACTGGACCGGCGGCACGGGCGCAGCTGGCATACCTGGCCAATATCAGACGGCGCAGATGTCGCTCACCTCCGCCGGGGCGGACGCCGCCGTGGCTGGCAATTTCACCAAATATGTCCTCACGGTCAGCACGGCGGAGACCGTCGGGTCGGTCGTCTTCGGCGACCCCTTCGCGCGGCTGTTGGTCACCGCGCCCCTCATGCTCTCGGCGCTTCCCGGCCAGGGCGGCGGCGGCTTCGCCGGCAATGATGGACGCGTCGAGATCGGCGCCGGCGGCACCCTCACGACGACCCGGCTCTATAGTGGGGCGAGCAGCGATTTCTCGATCGACCCGACCGGTGTGGTCGCGATTTCCGGCGTGCAGTCGTTCACTTACGGCGCCGGCCTCGTCGGGCTCGATGTCGAGGGCAGCGGAAATATCTACGGCGGGACTCTGACATCGGGTGGCAATCTGGTGATCGGGCAGAACGCCAGCGCTTCGCTGACCGTGTCCACCAGCGTGATCTCGCAGAGCAATACCGCCACGACCTACGGCACGATACCCAGCCACTTGACCACGACCTATACCCAGATCGGCGGCTCCCTGCTGTCAGGCGCCCAGAACTCGGCCTCGAATCTCCAGATTGCCGGCCCGAACACCACCTACACCGACGCTGGCGGCGATCCATCGACGACGATGTCTGGCGGCCTGCTGGTCGGCGGTGGAAATCTTTCGGTCAACGCGCTCGGCACCGTCAGCTTCCCCAGTGGTGGCAGCGGCAACGTCAACGTGATGGATGGCGCGACGCTGACCGAGGCCTCATTTGCTATGGTGGGTGCCACCTTCGGGTCGTCGGGCTCCGTCTTCCTTAACAACAACGCGCATTGGAACATCGGCCTCGGCGCGGTGACGCCGACACCCTCGATCGTCGCCGGCAACACAATCACTGGCACCGGCACGATATGGACGGGCAACCTCGCCTGGCTCACCGTCGGCGGCAGCGGCGTGGGGACGGTCTACGACAACGCGAGCATCATTCAGCTCGGCACCGGCGAGTTGTTCAACACCGCGAAAATGCTGATCGGCGGCGGCAGCAACGCCTCGGCGACCGGGAACGTCACGATCCAAGGCAATGGCGCCACGCTCGATACTGGCGGCGGACCGCTCATCGTCGGCCAGCGCAGCAGCGGCACGCTCACGGTGGGCAATGGCGGCTCGGTCATCGTAGGCTCGGCGTCGGCGATCACGGATATCGGCTTTGGCCTCGCGATCGGCAACCGCAGCGGCACGGTCGGCGCGGCCGCAGGTGTCGTCAACCTGCAGCCCGGCGGCAATCTCACCGACAATGGGGACCTGGTGATCGGCCGCGATTCGAACGGCACCTTGTCGATCGGCAGCGGCGCCAGCGCGCAGGTTTCGGGCGCCGTCTATCTCGGCGGTTTGCAGACGCTCAACAACGGCACCGTGGCCGTCACGCCCACTCTTATCAAGGGCGCGGCCTCTGGCTTCCTCAACATCAGCGGCGGCGGCTCGCTGGTCGACACCGGCGGAACGCTGGATCTCTGGCAAGGCTCCACGGTCTCGCTCTCCAATTCGCAGCTGGTCCTCGGCGCCTCCGATCCATTTCCCGGCGAATTGGTGCTTGGCTTCGGCGGCTTCGTCCAAGGCGCGGGCCTCATCGTCGTCAACAGCAATGACAGCACGCTGCGCAACAACGGCACCGTGCTGGCGGGCGGGCTGACCAGCAACGGCACGTTGAGCCAGGCCGGCGCGACGCTCGAAATCAACGCCGTGCTGTCCGGCCGCGGGGTCTACGCGCTCTCGCCGTCCTCCACCCTGCAACTCGACAACGGCAACACCGGATTCGTGAACCTCGATTTTGGAGTCGGTAATCTCGGCACCGCGCCTTCCGCGGCGGAAAGGCTGCGGCTGGTGTCGCCGGTAAGTTTCAACGGCAGTATCAGCAATTTCTTCGGGCTCGGGCCGAACGATAACCGGGTCGATCTCGTCAACGCCGGGTTCGTCAGCGGCTCGCTTCACTATACCGCGAACGCCGACCCCACCACCGGCGGCACCATCGCCGTCGGCACCATGCTCGGGAGCGGCACGCTCAGTCTCGCCGTCACCGGTTATCACCCGGGCGGCTTTGCAGCGACGCTGGATGGTGCCGGGACCGGGACCGACATCTTCGCCAACGACGCAGCGCCGTGCTTCGCCCAGGGCACCCGCATCCTCACCCTGGCCGGCGAGCGGGCGGTTGAAACGCTATGCGTGGGTGACTTGGTGCCGGTGGCCGACGGCCGCCGCCTGCGCCGCATCGTCTGGATCGGCAGCACGCGGATTGATCTCGGTCGTCACGCCGAACCCAATAAGGTGGCGCCGGTGCGCATCGCGCAAGGGGCATTCGCGCCGGGGATGCCGCATCGCGACCTCGTGGTCTCGCCCGACCATGCGGTATGGACCGGAGGGTCGATGATCCCGGCCTATCTCCTCGCCAATGGCACGACGATCCGGCGCGAGGCAACGACGGGCAGTGTCACCTATTGGCATATCGAGCTTGATGGGCATGACCTCATGCTCGCCGAGGGGCTCGCAGCAGAAAGCTATCTCGACACTGGCAACCGTGCCCTGTTTGCCGGCAACCAGGGTGACCGTCGGCTGCATCCGGATCTGCTGGCCGATATGTCCGCACGGCGTTGGGATGAGCGTGCTTGCCAACCGCTGACGCTCGGCGGGCCGGCCCTCGCTGAGGCGAGGGCGCAACTTGCGGTGCGGGCGGCTAACCTCGGATACACGTTCGTGGATGATCCTGCGATCACCGTTCGCGCCGGCGGGCAGATGCTCGAATGTGTCGCCGATGGCCCTGATCGGATCGTTGCCCTCGTGCCGCCCGGCACTCGGCAGGTCGTGCTTGCGTCACGCGTCGCGGTGCCACAGGAGGTCAACCCCTTGCACGATGATCGCCGCAGCCTCGGCGTTGCCATCGTGGCAATACGCTTCGCTGGATTGGCGCTGGCGCTTGATGGCTGCACCGGCCTGCGTCCCGAGGAGGACGCGCATGGCAGGGTTCTTCGCTGGACCGAAGGCCGTGCCGTCATCTCCCTGCCGGACCGAGCGGTGACGGATTGCCTGGAGATCGATCTGGTGCCCGGCATGCTGCGCTATCCGGTCGCACCGGCCGAGCGCCTGGCAGTGGCCGCCATCGTGGGCTGATCGCGCGCGGCTAAACCAGGCGACGGCCGGAGAGGCGTTCGAGCACTTTCAAGGGAGATTTCTCAGGGGAGGCCATCGCCTCGACCGGGACATGGAAGGTCTGCTCAAAGGCGCAGTGCCCGGCGAGCGCGGCGTGCAGCACCTGATCGGTATAGCACATCCAGGTAGTTCCGGCGGCGAAGACGACATCGGCCTGCGGCGCGATCTCCTGGTATTTCATGTCGAGCTTGCAGGTATCGTGCAGGCCCAGCATGCACTGGTCGTAGCGGGTGCGCCGGCCCTTGGTGAGCCCGAGCATCGACATGGCCAGCGACTGGAACGGGAACATGCCCCGCACCCGCGGCAGGAAGGCGGCGGCAAAATCGGGGAACGGCTCACCGACCCGCCACCGCCTCAGCGCGCCATCTGGCGCGGCATTGGTGAAGACCCTCAGGATCCGCCGGCCACCGGTCGGGCGGGTGGGGAAAGCATCGACATGCAGCCGCCGGTCGTCATGCCGCGGCGAATAGACGCGGCCGCCGATTTCGGCCGGGCGGAAACTGGTGCGCGCCACTTCGAGATGCGGGGCGTAGGACGGGAGCATCAGCCGCACCAGATGATCGGCGGAGGTTGCGTAACGATCCATCATGATCGTCAGGCGCTCGAGCTCCGGGCCGGAGACGCCGGAACCGCCGCATTTGCCGGCGCGCGGGTCGTAACTGATGTTCTTGCGGGAATTGTCGAGCGCACCGGCATCGAGGAACGGATACTCCCCCTCATGGAGGCGGAATTCGAGCCCCGGTACCATCACCACCTTGCCATCTTCCAGCGCGGTGAGGGCGCGGGCACGGTCCGCCTCGGAGATCGGGCCGTTCCATGACGGCATGGAGAAGGCCTCGATCACATCGGTCGCATTCATCGCTTCTCTCCTATTCCCGCCGCAACACCTGGTCCTGCATAAAGGTGGACAGCCCGCCGGCCCGGAAGCCGGCGGTGATCGCGGCGGGATCATAGCTGGTTTTCACCCAGTCGAGGAACGGCATCGCGCTCTCCGCGGTCGCCTGGTAGCGGAGTAGCACCGCATCGAGCACTCCGGCGCGGGAGCGGCGGAGATGGCCGTGCCGCAAGCTCATCTGCCGCAGTCCGTCCGCCGCGCTGCCCCCTTCCAGGAGGATGAATACCGCCGAGGCGAAGGCGGCGCGATCGGCGCCGGATTTACAGTGTAGCAGCGCCGGCTTCTCCGCAATTCGCAGGGCCTCGGCGAGGCGCAGCAGCGTCTCGCGCTCAGGCGCCCGGCCGCTCGACAGCGCGACATCATGGAACCCAAGCCCCAGCCGGGCCGCCTGCGCGCGAGAGAGTGCGTCGGATCCGCTGCGCGTGGCGCCGCGGAGGTTGATCACTGAACGCAAGCCGACCTGTCGATGAGCCCGGGCGAGTTGGCCGGGCGTCGGGTGGCCGCAGCGATAGAGCACACCGGGCACCACCACGCCCCAGTTGCGCCACAACAGGCGCAGCGCGGCATGATCGATCAGCAGGCTGTCGATCCAGGCGAGTGCCCGGCCATGCCGGGTCGACAAATCGCCGCGAAAAATCGAGTCCAGTGGTCAGCCCCTCGGCAGCATGCGGCGCAGCACGCCGTCGCCCAGCAGAAAGTGATGCACCAGCGCCATCATCGCGTGGCCCGCGGCGAGGACCAGGATGGCATTGGTTGCCAATTCATGGAATTCGCCAATCAGATGCCGCATGTCACGATCGGTTGTGAAGGATGAGAAGGTGAAAAACCCGAAGACGTCAGCCCCACGTACCCAGGCGTTGAGGATCCCGAGTCCGACGGCGGCGATGACCAGGGCATAAAGCACCAAGTGCACCACGCGGGCCGCTAAATCGGCAATGCCTGGCTCAGGCTCCGGCCGTGGCGTTCCCCAAAGACGAACCACGATGCGCGCCAGAACGACAACACCTGTGAGAGCGCCGAGAAAAATATGGATCGACGTGAACGGTGCCCGGATCGCGCGCGGGAAGAGATCGATGATCTGGGCTGAAAGCCAGGCCGCCGTGATCAGGCCAACGGTCGCCCAGTGGAGCGTGACCATGGTTCCCGAATAGCGGAAACTGGCGGTCGAATGGCCGTTTTCGTGTCCGGGGGTTCGCACATTCTGCCTCCTGCGCCGGGCGATCGGTGCCACCAATGGCCGGATCAGCTGCTGCCAATCAGGATACCCGTAACAAACACCAGGGCGCCACCAAATCCCACCTGCATGGCTGCCGAAAGCGGCGGCGTGTCCATGAATTTCCAGCGGATCCAGGTGATGATGCCGAGTTCGATGATCACCACGACCGCTGCCGCGATCGTGGCAGTCAGGAAGTTCGGCAGTAGGAACGGCAAGGTATGGCCGATGCCACCGAGCGTGGTCATCAGCCCGCAAATCAGGCCACGGATCCACGGCGCACCGCGACCGGTCAAGCTGCCATTGTCGGACAAGGCTTCGGCAAACCCCATGGAAATCCCGGCGCCGATCGAGGCGGCCATGCCGACCAGGAAGGCATCCCAGGAATTTTGCGTGGCGAAGGCAGCGGCGAAGACGGGCGCTAGGGTGGACACGGAACCGTCCATCAACCCGGCCAAGCCCGGTTGGATCACCCGGAGCAGAAACATCCGCCTCGCTGCCTCATCCTCCGCAGCACGGACGTCGGTTGGCAGGTTCTCTTCCATCAAGCGTTCGGCAGTGTGCTCGTGCTGCGCCTCCGCCTCGGCGAGATCGCCCAGCAGCTTGCGGATCGAGGCATCCTCGCTGCGTGCAGCGGCCTGACGGTAGAAGCGGGCGGCCTCGAATTCCATCTGCTCGGCCTGGCGGCGCACCACGTCAAGCCGCAGCGGCTGGGTCTGCCACACCGGCTTGCGGGCCACGAAGCCGCGGACGTCCTGGCGGCGGACAAGCGGGATGTGCTCGCCAAATTTCTCACGATACAGGTCGATCAGCCAGCGGCGGTGCTCATTCTCTTCCGCCGCCATATCGATGAAAACCTGCGCCGAGGCCGCGTAGTCGCCCCGCAGGCCCTCGGCGAAATCAAGATATATGCGGCCATCCTCTTCCTCGGCCCCTATTGCCAAGGCGAGAATCTCGCGTTCGCTCAACTCGCTGAAATTGCGCATGGCCTGGGCTCCGGTCTCCACTGCGGCAGTCTACCATGCCGCAGTGCAGCAGGGGAGTGGTCAGACCTCCACCTGCGGCGTTGGTGGCGGTATGAGGCCGGGGGTGACGAATTGGTCGGGCTGCGGCGCGCCAGCCAACGTCGTCACCGGCAGCACGCCGGCCCAAACTGGCCAGGAGGTATCCTCGGGATTATCGCCCGGCGGCGCGTTGCGCACCTTGGCGGAGGCCTCCGTCAGCTTCATCGCAAGCACCGAAGTTGCCTTCACCTCGTAGTCGTTGGGCGGGCGCAGGGCGTCCCAACGGCCGGGGAACAGGCGTTCGACGAAGGTTTTCAGCGCGGCCATTTTCTCATCGGGGTCATCCACCAGGCGCGGCGTGCCGAAGCACATCACCGAGCGGTAGTTGATGGAATGGTTGTAGCCGGAGCGGGCGAGGACGTAGCCGTCCATGATAGTGGCAGTCAGGCAGGCCTCGCCGCCGGCACCATTGGCACGCACCATGCGGCTGGCGGAACTGCCGTGCCAGAACACCTCGTCGCCATCACGCCAATGCAGGGTCGGTATCACGACGGGACGGCCATTGATGATATGGCCGACATGGCAGTGATTGGCCGCATCGAGGATCGCGTGGATGCTCTCGCGGTCATAATGCCCGCGCTCATGCATGCGGCGCAGACGGGTGAAGTCGGTGGGGGCTTTGCTGTCCATGGCGTCAGCATGCGGGATTATTGGTCTGACCAGGAGGTCCGATCAGACCAGGTGACGCCAGACCAATTCTACGCCGCCAGAACGCCGTGCTGGCGCAGGAAACCGAGTAATGGCAGCAGCGGCAGACCGAGAATGCTGGCATGCTCACCCTCGACGCGATCAAACAGCTGCACGCCTGGCCCCTCCAGCCGATAAGCTCCAACCGTACTGGTGACGTGCTCTGCCTCGGCGGCAAGATAGGCATCGAGGAAGCCATCGGAGAATGCCCGCATATGCAGCCGGGGCTTCGCGACATGATGCCAGACCCTCTGGCCCCGGCGCAGGCAGAGGACGGCAGTTACCAGCGTATGCGGCCGGCCGCGCAGGGCGAGCAACTGCTCGCGCGCGGCCGCAAGGTCAGGCGGCTTGTCGAACCATGTCCCATCGCAGACCAGTAGCTGGTCGCAGCCAATCACCAGCGCCTCCGGATCACGCGTCGCGATCCGGACGGCCTTGAGTTCGGCCAGGAGGAGGGCGGTATCCTCGGCGGACATGCCCTCGGTCCTTGCGGACCGCTTGACCTCGCCTTCATCAATAGCAGCTGCTTTGGCTTCGAATATCAGACTACAGGCGGAGAGAACCGCGCGGCGGGCTGATGAGGCGCTGGCGAGGATCAGGCGCGGCTCGGCGGATTGCAGCATCAGCGGGGCGCCTCGGCCGCCTTTTGCCGGCGATTATGCCAGGCCTCCATCAGTTGGACTACAGTCGCCGCGGTTTCCTCGATGGAACGGCGGGTGACGTCGATCACCGGCCAGCCACGCCGCGTGCAAAGTCTGCGCACCCACAGGATCTCAGCCTTCACCGCGTCCTGGTCAACATATTCGCCGCTGTCATGCTGGGGCGCCGGCGCCTGATTGCCGCCGATCATGCGCAGCCGGTGGCGACGGATTTCGATCAGCACCTCGGCATCGATGGTGAGCCCGATCACCGGGCAGTGCGGATTGGCCAGAACGTCCGGCTCGCCGAGCGAGGGTACCAGCGGCACGTTGGCTGCCTTGATCCCGCGATTGGCGAGGTAGAAGCAGGTCGGTGTTTTGGAACTGCGGGAGACGCCGACGAGGATGACATCCGCTTCCTCGATGCCCGCTTGCGCCTGGCCATCATCATGGGCGAGCACGTAGTGGATGGCATCGATGCGTTTGAAATAGTCGGAATCGAGCACGTATTGCCGGCCTATCCGTGCCGAGGCCTGTTCGCCGAAATGCTGCTGGAACACGCTGAACACGGGATCGAGCACGTGCACCACGGGCTGGCCGAGGCGCTGGCAGGCCATTTCGAGCTCGGTGCGCAGGCCCTTCTCCATCAGCGTCGACAGCACGGGGCCGGGCTCGGCCTCAATGCCCTCGATGACGCGATGGAGTTGGAAGCGCGTGCGGATCAGGCTCCAGCGATGATAGACGATCTGCGAATCCTCGAACTGCGCCACCGCGGCACGGGCCACCGTGTTGAGGGTATCGCCGGTTGAGTCAGACACCAGATGCAGATTGTGTTGGTTCGGCATGGCGGTGAGGATAGCGGGGATAAGTGGGATTGGCAGCCCCATCATGGCGCACAGGCGGGAGCAGCGGGGATGAAAGGCGCAAACCTGGATTCCCGGGACAGGATTCTACGCTGCCTCCGGCGAACGGGGACGGCGGCGAGATAGAGTATGATTCCAGAGTGATGGCCGATGACACTGCTGTGGATGAAACGCGGGGCGAAAACCGGCGGCCCGTGTACCCCGATTTCCACAGAGCCCATCTACCTCAACCACCCTCTTAAGGAGTCTTTTATCTGGTAGAAGGCCGGCAGATACGGAGCAATCGCGGGCATGACGAAGACGATATTGCGGGTTCTGGCCGGTGAGGCGGTGTGGCCGCCGCCGATGTGGCTGATGCGCCAGGCAGGGCGCTATTTGCCGGAATATCGCGCCTTGCGTGCTGAAGCCGGGGACTTCCTGAAGCTCTGCCTCAACCCCGCGCTCGCCGCCGAAATCACGCTGCAGCCGCTGCGCCGCTTTGGGATGGACGGTGCCATCCTGTTCAGTGATCTCCCTATCGTCTCCTGGGCCCTGGGGCAGGATCTTCGCTATGCCGAGGGCGAAGGGCCGGTGCTGACGCCGATCCGCGACCACGCCGGGCTCGATCGCCTGGACGTCGGGCGCGTTGCTGAGGCGGTGGCTCCGGTGTGGGAGACGGTGCGCCGTGTGCGGGCCGAGTTGGGTGATGCCACGCTGATCGGATTTACTGGCGGCGCATTTACCGTGGCCTGCTACATGGTGGAGGGCCATGGCTCGCGCGAATTCGCCGCCGCCCGCGGCATGGCTTACGCCGACCCCGCGCTGTTCGGCCGCTTGATCGACACCATCGTCGAGGGGAATCTGGTCTATCTGCGCGGCCAGGCCGATGCCGGGGCCGAGGCTTTGATGCTGTTCGACAGTTGGGCCGGAATGTTGCCGCCGGATGAATTCCGCCGCTGGGTGATCGCGCCGACCGCGCGCATTGCCGCTGCCTTGCGGGAGAGCCATCCCGATATCCCGCTGATCGGCTTTCCCCGCCTCGCCGGTATGCTGCTGGGGGAATATGCGGAGCAGACCGGCGTGCAGGCGGTGGCAATGGATACCTCGATGGACCCCGCAGCGGCGGCACGTCTGGTGCCGGCCCACATCGCGCTGCAAGGCAATCTCGATCCTCTGGCGCTGCTTGCCGGCGGGGCACCGATGATCGAAGGGGCCAAGCGGATCACCGGGGCGCTGCGTGGCCGGCCGCATATCTTCAATCTGGGCCATGGCATCGTGAAGGAAACCCCGCCCGAGCATGTCGCGGCGCTGGTCGCGGCGGTCAGGGGTGGTTGACGGCGCGCCGCTGGTGGCCATCTCTGCGCCCATGCGCAAACCCAAGATCGCCATCGTCCTGTTCAACCTCGGTGGCCCGGATCGGCCCGAGGCCATCAAGCCCTTCCTGCTGAATCTGTTCCGTGATCCCGCGATCCTGAGGGTTCCGTTCTTCGTCCGCCCGCTGCTGGCCCGCATCATCGCCCGCGCCCGGGTGAAACCGGCGACGGAGAATTACGCCCTGCTCGGCGGCAAGTCGCCGTTGCTCGAGCTGACTGTTGCTCAGGGTGAGGCGTTGGAAGCGGCACTGCCGGAGTTGGACGCCAAGTGCTTCATTGCCATGCGCTACTGGCATCCGTTCAGCGAGCAGACCGCGCGTGAGGTGCTGGCTTGGGACCCCGATGAGATCGTCCTGTTGCCGCTCTACCCCCACTATTCGACGACCACGACCGGCAGTTCGCTGACCGCCTGGCGGGAGGCGGCGTCCAAGGTCGGGCTGATGAAGAAGGTGACCTCGCTGTGCTGCTACCATGGCGATCCCGCCTATGTAGCGGCCATGGCGGCCTTGGTGCGCGGCTCTTATGACGCTGCTCGTGCAGAGCTGGGGCCTGAGGGCAAGCTCAGGGTGCTGTTCTCCGCCCATGGCTTGCCTGAGGTGATCGTCACCAAGGGCGATCCCTATCAGCACCAGATCGAGCAGACAGTGGCCGCGGTGATTGCCGATCTGGCGATACCGGACCTCGATGCTGCGATCTGCTACCAGTCCCGCGCGACTCCGCAGAAATGGATCGGCCCCTCCACCGAAGAGGAGCTCGAACGCGCCGCACATGACAAGACGGCCGTCGCGGTGGTGCCGATTGCCTTCGTCTCAGAGCATTCCGAGACCCTGGTGGAGTTGGACGTGGAGTATCGCGAACTTGCCCACAAGCTCGGCGTGCCCGGCTATTATCGGGTGCCGGCGGCGAATTCCGATCCCGGTTTCATCGCAGCACTTGCTGGCCTGGTGCGTGGTGCCCACGGCCCCGGGCTGTGTGCCGCCGGCGCCATCTGCCCGGCGAAGCACCGGGATTGTCCGCATCGCCTGGCGGGACTGGAGCATGCAGCATGACGGCTCGCGCATTCATGGCTGCCCGTACGGCGCCGCTGCGGCTGGTGATTTTCGATTGTGACGGAGTGCTGGCCGATAGCGAGCCGCTGGCCAACCGGGTGTCCGCCGAGATGATTTCCGAAGAGGGTTTAGCTATCAGTCCTGAGGAATGCGTGCGCCGCTTCGTCGGCCTGAACCTCGAAGCGATGGTGCCGGTGATCGAAGCGGAGATTGGTCGCAAGCTCACCCATGACTGGGTGGACCGGCTGACCTCGCGGCTGATCGAAGCCTTTGGCCGCGAGATGAAGCCGATCCCGGGCGCGATCGAGGCGATGCAGGCGATCACCGCGATGGGGCTGCCGTGGCGAGTTGCTTCCAATTCCAGCCATGCGGAAATGGCCGCCAAGTTCTCGGCAATGGGGATTTCCGCCATGGTTGCTGGGCGGCTGCACTCCTACACCGATGTCGCGGAGGGGAAGCCAGCGCCTGACCTTTTCCTCGCTGCCGCGGCGGCGGAGGGTATTGCGCCCCTATATTGCGTGGTGATTGAGGACAGCGTCACCGGTGCCCGGGCGGCGGCGGCGGCTGGGATGCCGTGCCTCGGCTTTGCGCCGCACGGTGACGACCCGCGGCTGCGGGCTGTAGGCGCGCAGCTGTTCGACTCCATGTTCGACCTACCCGCCCTGATCGCGGCGGCACCGCGATGAGTATTGGTTTCCTGGCCCATACCTATCCATGGGTGAAGGCATTCCACCTGATGAGCGTGATCGCCTGGATGGCCGGCATGTTCTATCTGCCGCGCCTCTTCGTCTATCACTGCATGGTTCACCACGGCACCGCTGAGAGCGAGCGGATGAAGGTGATGGAGCGGCGTCTGCTCAAGCAGATCATCAACCCCGCAATGGTCGCCACCTGGATCTTCGGACTCCTGCTCGTGCTGACGCCTGGCGTGATCGATTGGTCCAGTGGCTGGCCTTGGGTGAAGCTGGCCGGCGTGCTGGCGATGAGTATGTTTCACGGGAAACTCGTAGTCTGGCGGCGTGATTTCATGGAGGACCGCAATACGCGGCCGCACCGCTATTATCGTATCGCCAATGAAGTGCCGACGGTACTGATGTTCGTCATCGTTATCATGGTCATCGTGAAGCCGTTCTGATGGGATACCTCGTCTCGCTCCCTGATGGCTATGCGATCAGCGACGCGCCGGAGCGTCTCGATATCGGGGCGATCCATCGTTTCATTAGCGAGGACAGCTACTGGGCCCGTGGGCGGGATCGCGCGACGGTGGAGCGGGCGCTGGCGAATTCGCTGTGCTTTGGTCTCTATGCGCCCGACGGCAGCCAAGCCGGTTTTGCCCGTCTGGTCACCGATCGCACCACGGCGGCGCATCTTTCGGATGTGTATGTGTTGCCCGCGCATCGCGGCCGTGGCCTCGGCAAGGCCTTGATGGCGGCCGTCCTGGGGCATCCTGACGTGCAGACGATCGCACGATGGACGCTTAGCACCGATGATGCGCACGGGCTTTATGCCGGTTTCGGGTTTGGCCCGCACCCGGATCTACGGACCCAGATGTGGCGCACCCGGCGGCCGGGGGAGGGTTGAGCTAGGCCTTGTTGGAGGCGATTATCGCGTCTTCCACATCGCGCAAGCTATCCTTGCCGAACCAGATCTCATCGCCGACGAAGAATGCCGGTGAGCCGAACGTGCCGCGGGCGACGGAGGCCTCGGTATTGGCGATCAGGGCTGCCTTTACTGCGGCATCGCCGATGCGGGTGAGGGTGTGGGCGCCATCCAGCCCAGCGGCGTCGAGCGTGGCCTTGATGATGTCGGGCTCGTCCATCTTCAACTCCTGCTCCCACATCGCGCGGTAGATCGCATCGACATAGGGGGCGAGAGTGCCGTCGGCTTCGGCTGCCACCGCGCCACGCATGATTTGCAGCGTGTTAACGGGGAAATGGGGGTTTCGGCGGAACTCGGTGATGCCGTGCCGGGCGATGAAGCGCTGCATCTCCAGGCGCTGGTATTCTGGTTTGTTGCGGATGCCGGCGAAGGCTTCCATCGGCGAGCGGTTGTTGGTGGCGCGGAAGACGCCGCCGAGCAGCACGGGCACGTAGCGGAAATGTACCCCGGTACGCGCCTCGATCGCGGGGATCACACGGTGGGCGAGATAGGCGTTTGGGCTGCCGAAATCGAAGTGGAATTCCACATTTACCATGGCGGTCACCAATTCTCCACGGAGGGGCGGATATCAAGCTCATGCGTCCAGGCGTCACGCGGCTGGTGGTGCAGCTGCCAGTAAACCTCGGCGATCGAAGCGGGATCGACGAGATGGCCAGGCTCCAGCCGCTCCGGCGTGCCGCGTGCGGCGATGCGTTCGCGGACCCAGGCGGTATCTACCCCGGCATCGATCACCAGGTGAGCGACATGGATGTTCTTGGGCCCGAGTTCGCGCGCCATGCTTTGCGCGATCGCACGGAGGCCGAACTTGGCTGAGGCGAAGGCCGCGAACCCATTTCCGCCGCGCATACTTGCTGTAGCGCCGGTAAAGATGATGCTGCCCCGACCGTGCGCGAGTAGATGGCGCGCGGCCTCTCGCCCGGTGAGGAAACCGCCGTAGCAGGCCATCTCCCACACCTTACGGAACACGCGCTCGGTGGTTTCCAGGATGGGGAAATTGACGTTGCCACCGACGTTGAAGATCACTGCTTCGAGCGGTGCGGCGGCATTGGCGGCATCAAGGAAGTCCACGACATCAGCCTCGACGCGGGTATCGCATTTCCGCCCGATCGCGCGTCCGCCGACCGCGGTGATCTCATTGACCAGCGGTTCAAGCTTCTCTGCATTGCGCCTTCCGCAGACCACGAGATAGCCGCCGGCAGCGAATCGGCGGGCGATTGCGGCACCGATATAGTCGCCGGCGCCGATAATCGCGATGCTGGCCTGCCGCGGAGGCGTTTTACTGGCGGACATGGAGGTTTTCCCTGTACTGGCGGACGTTGCAATTGCGTTAAGCCGCCTTATCTAGATAGCCAGGGTAACCGTGGGCCTCCCCGCAGTGCAACACCGTGCATGCCATGCGATGGTTGACGCGATGGCGGGCGCCGCCTAACGTGCCTGCGTTCGAGTGCGTATTCGCGTCCTTTCCTGGAAGCGCGCTCGGCCCCCTCCCCTCCGGGACAGCGCTGCCCTCGCCGATTTTTCGGCCGTCCGGTTCATTCCGGTCCGGCCGATCCGAGGAAGGCAACCGAGCCAACCCCTTTCGCTCGAACCTGCCCCATTTCCCCCCTGCCCAACGGGCTCCGCCCGTCGGCATGTTTGAGGCGACCGAATGCATCTCGCCGAATTAAAGGCAAAACCGCCGGCAGAACTCCTGAGTTTCGCCGAATCCCTCAACATCGAGAACGCCTCCTCCCTGCGCAAGCAGGACATGATGGTGGCGATCCTGAAGAACCTAGCCGAGGCTGAGCAGAGCGTGTTCGGCTCCGGCACGCTCGAGATCATGCCGGACGGGTTCGGCTATCTGCGCAGTGCCGAGAGCAACTATCTGCCCGGCCCGGATGATATCTACGTCTCGCCCAGCCAGGTCCGCCGCTTCGCGCTGCGC
>CAIPLM010000002.1 GCA_903865895.1 uncultured Rhodospirillales bacterium
TCCTTCGCCGTCGATGACGCGGATTTCGTCGAGCCGATGGCGGTGATCGACGCCGATTTGCTCAACGGGCCGCAACTCCCGAGTGCCGCGATGGAGCAGTCCGACATCGACAAAATCATGAACGGCTTCGACTGATGCGCCTGCCCGCCGCGCGACTCCTGCTTCTCGCCTTGCTCGTGCTTGGCTCTACAGCGCGGGCCGAGCCGCCTGCGGCGGTGCTGCGCTCCGGCGACCATGACGGCTTCGGCCGCCTCGTGCTCGATCTCCCCGCCGGCTGCACCCCTGCGGTGCATGAGGAGGGGGAGCGGGTGGCGGTCACCCTGTTTGGGTCTTGCGCGGTATCTGGGCGGCCACGTCCGCCGCGCAACGTCGTGGGGCTGGAGATGGCGGGCAGCGAAATCGTGCTGCGCAAGGCGCCCGGCATTACGCTGCGGCGGATGACGCTGGGCAGCAAGCTGGTGCTGGATTTTCCGGATCGCCCGACCGATCGGCAGGTTGTCGCACCGCCACGCAAGGCGACTCCTCCAAAGCCGGTATCGTCCACCGTATCGGTCGCCAATCCGGAACGGCTCGCCGCCCTGGCTGCCGCCCATGAGCGTCGCGAGAGCCGTGCCGATGCCGCGTCGGCCGCACCCGCTACGCCGGTCGCGGCTGCGCCGGTCGTTCCAGTCGCCGCAGCGCCGCCATCACCGGCGCCGACGGCGCCACCGCCGACTCCGCCGCTGCAGCGGACCGCCACGCCGGCCGCCCTGCCGCGCGCTTCCTTTCTCGTCGCGGGCGATGCCGACCTCGGCGCCGCCGCGTTTCGCCGCAACGGCGCCGGCGTCGTCGTGTTCGATGCCGCCCGGCCGCTCGATGCCGCGGCCATCGCGGCTGCATTGGCCCGCCCGGTATTCCTGCCGCCCGCGCCCGCTTCTGTCACCCAGGTCGAGATACCCTTGCGCGCCGGTGAGGCACTGCAAGTCCGCCGCCGCGCCGATGGCTGGCTGGTCTCGGTGATCGCCGGCACGCCGCCGCCCGACGGCCAGGCGATCCCCATCGAGTCCGCGCCGGAGGGAACCCTTTTCCGCCTCGAAACGCCCGGCCGCGTGGTGGAACTCGCCGATGGCGATGCCGGCACCCGCACGCTGATCGGCACCGTGCGCGCCGCCGCGCTGGTGCCGCAGGAGCGCCGCCTGCCCGACTACGCGGCGGAGCGCACATGGCTTGGCGTCGTCATCCGGCCCACCGCGGCGAGCGTGGCCATGCAAACCGTCCGCGCCGGATTCGCCCTGCGCGGCGCCGCCCCGCCCGCCGCCCTGGCGGAAGGCGGAACCGCCACCGGCTATGTGCCGCAATCCCGCATGTTTGATTTCCCGCCCGGCCCGACGGAGGGGCTGTGGCGGCGCCTCCAGGCCCTGCGTGTGGCGGCCGAAGCGAGCCCCGGTGCCGGCCGCCATGAGGCGCGGATGCGCGCGGCCGAAGCGATGCTGGCGCTTGGCCTTGGCGCTGAGGCACAGGCGATGCTCGATGCCATCGCCGAGGAGGCGCAGCCCCTCGCCGCCGATCCGCGCCTCGCCGGGCTGCGGGCGGCGGCGGCCGTGCTTTCCGGCCGAGCGGCCGAGGGCGCGCCGGTCGATATTCCCGGTGCGCTCGCCAATGACGAGGCCTCGCTATGGCGGGCGCTCGGCTCCGTCGCCGCGCAGAAATCCACGCAAGGTGCGGCCCAGGCGATCGCCGGGAATGTCGATCTGATTGCCGCCTACCCCGAGGAATTGCGCCGCAAAATCCTGCCGGGTGCCGTGGAGGCTCTCA
>CAIPLM010000003.1 GCA_903865895.1 uncultured Rhodospirillales bacterium
CAGACGCGGGACTTCATCTTCGTCGCCGACATCGTCCGCCACCTCATCGCCGGAATGGCGCTGCTGGCCGATGCGCCCGGCGCCCATGTATTCAACGCCTGCACCGGACGCGCCACCTCGGTGCTGGCGTTGGCGGAGGCGATCGCCACCGCCGCCATCCGGCCGCTCGATCTCGCCTTCGGCCCGCCGCGCCCGGGTGACATCAGCAGCTCCCTCGGCAACCCGCACAAGGCAATCGCCCAGCTCGGCATTGCCGCGGAAACGCCGCTGGCGCAGGGCCTCATGGCCACGCTCGCCCCGCAGGCGGCGCTCGCGGCCTAGAAGCGGCGCGATCCTCCCATCCGTCGCGCTTGCGGACGGGGTTTGGGATCGCGTACCCTGGCATCGGTACCCGTTACCCCACAAACCCGATGCGGGAGGAAACTGAGATGCGCAAGCGTTCCCTGTTCGGCGCGCTGGTCGCGGCCGCGCTCATGGCGGCGGCCCCGGCGCCGGCACAACAGCTCACGGTCTGGCATGACCTCGGCGACAACGGCCAGAAATGGTTCGCCGCCATGGCCGAGGACTTCGCCAAATCCCATCCCGGCGTGACGCTGCGCGCCACCAACTACCCGACCGACCAGTGGTTCGGCCGCGTCACCGCCGCGCTCAACACCGATACCGCACCCGACCTCATCTTCAACAACTACGAGCGCGTCATCCGCATCGTCCAGCAGACCGCCAAGGTGATGGACATGCGCCCGGTGCTGGCGGGGGTCGCCGATAAGGGCTTCATCTCCGAGGGAGATCTGCGGGTGGCGAGCTTCGACGGCAAGCTCATCATCATCCCGATCCAGCCGACCCAGATGGCGCTCGGCGCCCGCAAATCCTGGCTGGAACGCGTGGGCGAGCCCTTCCCCACCACCTGGGAGGACGTCAAGCGCGTGGCGATGAAGTTCCGCGACGGCCATCCCGACGGCAAGACCTTCGCCTTCGCGCTTGAGGCCGCCAAGCCGCGTGACCTGATCCACATGCTGGATCTCTTCACCTTCGGCGCCGGGCTGCGCCACACCCTGCTCGACCCCGCCGGCAACATCACCATCGATGAGCCGCGGCACGCGCTGGTGCTGGAGGAATTCCTCAAGACCTACACGAGCTACAAATTCGTCGCGCCCGACACTATCAACCACTCCTTCGCCGAGATGTATCAGTTCATCGAGGGCGGCCGCGGCGGGTTCTTCCGCGTGGGCGACTGGAACGTCAACAAATGGGACAGCCAGGCCATCAACGGGGATTTCGTGGTCGGCCCCTGGCCGAAATTCTTCGCCGATACGCCGAACGGCGCGGTGATCGGCGGCATGCGCGGCGTCGCGGTGCCGGAGAATTCCCCGCATAAGGACCTCGCGATCGCCTTCGCGCGGTATATGCTGACCGCACCGGCGCAGCAGGCCTCGCTCAACATCATGGGCGCGGCCATCCGCAAGGATCTCGACATCGCCGCGCTCTCCCCCCGCCGCCAGGCCTTCGCCAAGCCGGCATGGACGCTCTACGCCTATGATTTCCCGGAATCCGTGCAGACCTGGTACCCCGAGCTGGAGGCGGCCTTCCACCAGAAGCTGATGGCCGCGATCAGCAGCCCGCCGGCGGACTGGAAGGCCTTCATCGGCAAGACCGCCGGCGAGATGCGCGAGCTCGCCAAGCAACTCGCCGCCAAGAAGGGCTGAGCCCCGGGTGAGCCTGCCGGCGGCGCAGCAGTGGTGGCGGCGCGAGGCGGTGTTCTACGCCTTCGCGCTGCCTTTCGCCGCGCTGACGGTGGTGTTCGGCATCTGGCCGATCCTGCTCGGCATCTCCGTCTCCTTCACCGCCTCGGCCACCGCGCTGAAGGCGGCGCCCACCTGGGTGGGCCTCGCGAACTACGCGGCGATCCTGGCCGATCCCGGCTTCCTCGCCTCGCTGTGGCGAACGCTGCTCTATGCCGCCCTCGCCGTCATCGCCAATGTCGGCTTCGCGCTGGCCTATGCGCTGCTGCTGAATTCGCGGCTGATTACCCGGGGCCGCGGGGCCTTCAAGCTGCTGCTGTTCCTGCCCGTGGTGACGCCGGACGTGCCGGGCTACGTGGTGTGGCGCTGGCTCTATGACCAGAGCTTCGGCGCCATCAACGCCGCGCTCGCTTTGGCCGGCCTGCCCGCCTTTGGCG
>CAIPLM010000004.1 GCA_903865895.1 uncultured Rhodospirillales bacterium
GCCGACGCCGGTGCCGGGGTGGACGCTGCCGGGAGTGATGACGACAGGCGCCTTGCAGACGTGGGCGCGCGCTCAGCGGGTGTCGCCCGGTGAATCGGTGGTGATCGCGGGGAATGGGCCGCTCAATCTGCAACTCGCCTGCGAGCTGATCGCGGGTGGCGTGCGGGTGGCCGCCGTAGTGGAGGCCTCGCCGTTTCCGGGGTTGGCCGGGCTGCGGCAGGCCTGGACCATGCTGCGCGCGGCACCGGGGCTGGCGCGGCAGGGGCTCTCCTATCTCACCACGCTGCGTGCCGCCGGGGTGCGGTTGATTTGGGGCGGCCAGGTGATCGCGCTGGAGGGCGAGGGGCGGGTGGCGCAAGTGCGGTTGCGCACGCCGGATGGGGAGGAAGTGATCGCGGCCGATACGGTGGCGCTCAATCTCGGCTTCCAGCCGGAGACCGGGCTGGCGCGGGCGCTCGATATTCCGCACCGCTTCGTCGATGTCGGGCTTGGCCATCTCGCCACCGAGGCGGACGCCGAGGGGCGGACGGCGCTGCGCGAGGTGTTCGCGATTGGTGATGGCGCGACACTCGGTGGCTCGCGGATTGCGTTGGCCAAGGGCCGCATCGCCGGGGCGGCGGCGGCGCGGGATCTTGGGTTCTCCGCTGTGCCGAATCCCGCCGATGCCCCAGAGATTGCTCGGGCGCAGGTGTTCCAGGACGCATTGTGGACGCTGTTTCGTCCGCCCGGCCCCGAGTTGCTGGCCGATGACACCATCGTCTGCCGCTGCGAGGAGGTCACCGCGGGGCGGCTGCGCGAGGAGATCGCGCATGGGCTGGTTTCCATCGCCGCGCTGAAGCGCGCGACGCGGGCGGGCATGGGCCGCTGCCAGGGGCGGTTCTGTGCCGCCTCGATCGCCCGGCTGTGCCCGGATCAGCCCTCGGCCGATGCATTCGCCGCGCCGCGCGTGCCGGTGAAGCCGGTGCCGGCGGCGCCGTTGATGTTCGAGGTCGCGGAATTCGAGGCGCCGCTGCTGATTGCGCCGGCGCCCAATCAGCGGCGCGTGCCGATCGCGCCTTCGGGGGCGGCCGATCGCCACGCCGATATCGTCATCATCGGCGGCGGCGCGGTTGGCCTGTCGGCAGCCTATTTCATGGCGCAGGAAGGCGCCGACGTGCTGGTGATTGACCGTGACGAGGCCGGGCTCGCCGCCTCCACCGCCAATGCCGGCAGCCTGCATGTGCAGCTCATTCCCTATGATTTCGGCATTCCCGGCACCCCCGAAGATGGCGGCCACGCCGCGCATACTTTGCCGCTCGGGCCACAAAGCGTCGCGCTGTGGAACCAGATCGCCACCGATGCCGGCGAGAGCCTCGGCATCTCCACCCCCGGCGGGCTGGTGCTGGCCGATACGCCGGAGCGGCTGGAATGGCTGCGCGGCAAGGTGGCGCTGGAGCATCGCTACGGCGTGCAGACCGAAATCATCGGCGCCAATGAGCTGCGCCGCCTCGCGCCGCATCTCGCGCCCAACCTGGCCGGCGCGGTATTCTGCCCGGGCGAAGGCCGCATCGACCCGCTGCGTGGCACCATGGCGCTCGCCCGGCTGGCCCAGGCCAAGGGGGCGCGGATGCTGAAGGGGGCCGAAGTTTCTGGCCTCAGCCGCGAGGGGGCGACCTGGCGCATTCGCACCAGCAAGGGCGACGTGACCGCCGGCAAGGTGGTGAATTGCGCGGGGCCATGGGGCGCGGTGATCGGCGCGATGGTCGGGCTCGATTTGCCGGTGACCGGCACGGTGCAGCAGGTGATCGTCACCGAGCCGGCGCCGCGCATGGTCGAGGGGCTGGTGGCGATGGCCGGGCGGCATCTCTCGCTGAAGCAGCAGGACAGCGGCGGGTTGCTGATCGGCGGCGGCTGGTTCGGCAGTTTCGATCCGCGCGATGGGCGCACCCGCAATTTGCGGCGGAACATCCAGGGCAATCTCTGGGTCGCCGCGCAGGCACTCCCCGCGCTGCGCGGCCTGCAGATCATCCGCAGCTGGACCGGGATCAACACCGCGCTCGACCGCGCGCCCTTGCTCGGCGACGTGCCCGGTCTGCCCGGCTACTACAACGCACTCACCGCCAACGGCTACACGCTCGGCCCGATCAGCGGGAAGCTTACCGCCGAGACGGTGCTGCATGGCACGCCGATCAACCCCTGGTATCGCATCGAGCGGTTCGGTGCGGCGGGGTGATGGCGGATCGGCCCATCTATGAGGAGGACCTCGATGCCATCAACTGAGGCTGGCTTGCCCGCCCGTTACACGCCCCCCGTCAGCCAATTATTGGCGATCGGCGATGACAAGGTGGCGGACCATCATGCCTGGCGCGACTATGCCGGGGAGTATGGGCTCTCCAATGCTGACATCCCCGAGCTCATCCAACTCGCGATGGATTGGGACGCCGGCACTGGAGAAAACGACCCGGCGGTATGGGCCCAGATGCACGCCTGGCGCGCGCTTGGCCAGATGAGGGCCGACGCGGCCGTTATACCATTGCTCACCGTGCTGGAAGACGCCGACGAAGACGACTATGCCGCTGACCGGGACGTGCCTGTCGCCCTCGGTATGATCGGGGCAGCGGCGTTCGCGCCGGTCGAGCGATTGCTGGTGCATCCGGATACCCGCTTCGGCATGCGGCTCAATTTGATTGGTGCGCTCGCCGCGATGGTTGAGTTTCATCCCGAAATGCGGGCGGCATGCCTTCGCCGGTTCGAGCGCCTTCTGGCCGGCTATCCCGTGCGCGACGAGACGGTCAACGGGTTCGTCATGCTTGCCTGCGGCGATATTCGGGCCGTCGAAGTGATCGACTCCATTCGCGCGGCCTTCGCCGATGACGCGGTGGATATCTCGGTCGCCGGTGACCTCGAGGATATCGAGATTAAGCTTGGGCTGCGCGCCGAACGCGCGACGCCGGTGCCGAACTACCATGAGGCGATGTTGAGTGGCATGGGACGCGCGGAGCGCGATCTGCTTGGCGAGCCGGTGGTTCGGGCGGCGAAAATTGGCCGCAACGATCCGTGCCCCTGCGGCAGCGGCAAGAAATACAAGAAGTGCTGCCTGGTGTGATCCCTGCGATGACCGGGGAGGCGTTGCGGATTGCCGGGGATCGAGGGGGACGGTAGGGTTCCGCGCAATCACCAAGCAACGGAACCGTCCGAATGGCCGTCAATACCAAGCGCGTCTTCTATGTCGATCGCGTCGCCGCCACTAACTTCCTCGATATCCTCGCCACCCGCGAGGATATCCGCGTCGACCGCCTGGAGAATGACGCCGCCGCCCCCGAGGCCGGCCCGGTGCTGGAAGCCGCCCACGCCTTCCAG
The DNA here is from genome assembly GCA_903865895.1 of uncultured Rhodospirillales bacterium. Lineage (GTDB taxonomy): Bacteria > Pseudomonadota > Alphaproteobacteria > Acetobacterales > Acetobacteraceae > CAIYPH01. The sequence goes on from CAIPLM010000004.1 coordinate 3,340, forward strand.
ATCGGCTCCGCCCGTGACGAGCTTGACCCCGGTTTCCACGCCCATGCCGGGTTGCTGGCCCGCGCGCCGAACCTGCTGGTGATCTCCACCAATGGCGCCGGCTATGACACCGTTGATCTCGATGACTGCACCAAGGCCGGCGTGCTCGTGGTCAACCAGGCCGGCGGGAACAAGGAGGCGGTGGCCGAGCACGCGCTCGCCATGATGCTCTGCCTCGCCAAGCGCATCATCGAAACCGACCGCTTCATGCGCCGCTCCGACGGCATCGAGCGCAACGCCTATATGGGCACCGAGCTCAAGGACAAGACGCTCGGCATCATCGGCCTCGGCCATGTCGGCGGGCGGCTCGCGGAACTCTGCCGCGTGCTGTTCAACATGCGCGTCCTCGCCTGCGACCCCTATCTCTCGGCCGAGCAAATTGCCGCCAAGGGGGCCACCAAGTCCGGGCTCGACGAGATGCTCACCCAGGCCGACTACGTCTCCATCAACTGCCCGCGCACCGCGGAAACCCTGAACCTGATGAACGCCCGCACCTTCGGGCTGATGCAGAAACACGCCTACTTCGTCACCACCGCCCGCGGCGGTATCCATGACGAAGCGGCCCTCTACGAGGCGCTGCGCACCCAATCCATCGCCGGCGCCGGGCTTGACGTGTGGTTCAAGGAACCGCCGCCGAAAGACCATCCGCTCATGCAGTTCGATAACGTGCTGGTCAGCCCCCATACCGCCGGCGTGACCCGCGAATCCCGCGCCAACATCGCCCGCATCGCCGCCGAACAAATGCTCGATATCCTCGACGGCAAACCCGCCAGCCGCGTGCTCAACCCCCAGGTCTGGCCCACCTTCGCCGCCCGCTTCGAAGCCACCTTCGGCTTTGCACCATCGGCGCCTCAGGGGTAGGAAGGATGGGAAGGCGAGGGGCTCTGCCCCTCGACCCCGCCTAGGGGCAAAGCCCCTAGGAACCGTTCACTTAAGGATTTGGTTTGGGATGAGGGAGGGGGCCAACTCCGATGTTGCAACCATCGAGTAGGCCCCCTCCCTCATCCCAAACCCACTTAAACGAATGCGGGTCTGGGGGCTCCAGCCCCCAGCGGGGTCCAGGGGCGGCGCCCCTGGCCTTCCTACCCTTCCTTCTCCCTGGAGCGTGCCGATGTGTGGAATAGCCGGGTTGGTGACGCGGGATGGGTCGCGGCCGGATGTGGTTGTGTTGGACCGGTTGGCGGCGGGGATTGCGCATCGGGGGCCGGATGGGGTGGGGCGGGTGGTGCGCGGGGATACGGCGCTGATCCAGTTGCGGTTGGCGATTATTGATTTGGTGACGGGGGATCAGCCGTTTTTTGCGCCGGGTGGGTCGGCGTTGGTGAGTAATGGGGAGATATACAATAATTTGGAACTGCGGGCGGCGATGGCGGATGCGCCGTTTCGCTCGAGGTCGGATTGCGAGCCGCCGTTGTTTTTGTATGAGCGGGAGGGGGAGGGGTTCGCGCGGCGGCTCAGGGGGATGTTCGCGATTGCGATCCATGACGAGAAGCGCGGGCGGCTGGTGCTGACGCGCGATCCGTTCGGGATCAAGCCGTTGTACTATGCGCAGACGGAGGGGGCGTTTGCGTTTGCCTCGGAGCCGCAGGCGTTGTTGGCGGCGGGGTTTGGGCGGCGGGAGGTGGATGGGGCGCGGCGGGCGGAGTTGTTGCAGATGAAGTTCACCACGGGGGCGGCGACGATTTTCCCGGGGATTATGAGAGTGTTGCCGGGCGAGACGCTGGTGGTGGAGCGGGGCGAGATTGTCGCCCGCGCGGTGGTGCCGGCGTTGCCGGCGGGGAAGCCGGAACCGATCGTGCATGGGGCGGCGCTAAAGGAACTGGATCGGGTGCTGTCCGATAGTGTCGCGGCGCATTTGCAGTCGGACGTGCCGTATGGGCTGTTTCTGTCGGGCGGCATCGATAGTTCGGCGGTGCTGGCGCTGATGACCAGGCTGACCGGGCAGCGCATTCGGGTGCTGACGATGGGCTGGCAGGGCGCGGGGGTGGCGGATGAGAGCCGCGAGGCGGAACGGCTGGCGGGGGTGCAGCGGGCGGAATGCGAGCGTCTGGAAATGGGGGAGGCGGATTTCTGGGCGTTTGCGCCAAGGATCGCGGCGGCGATCGATGATCCGACGGCGGATGCGGCGGTGTTGCCGACCTGGATGCTCGGGCGGGCGGCGCGGGCGGGCGGGTTGAAGGTGACGCTGTGTGGCGAGGGGGCGGACGAGTTGTTCGGCGGCTATAGCCGGTATCGCAAGCGCCGGCCGCCGTTGAGCTGGATTTCCCGCAAGCCGCGCACCAAGGGGGTGTTTGGCGGGGCGATCTCCGGGTGGCGTGACGGGCTCGATGCGGCGGAGACGGCGGCGGCGCGGGATCGGTCGGCGTTGCAGGCGACGCAGGCGGCGGATGTCGCGGAGTGGTTGCCGAATGATCTGCTGACCAAGCTCGATCGTTGCCTGATGGTGCATGGGGTGGAGGGGCGCACGCCGTTCCTCGATCCTGTCGTGGCGAAGTTCGCGTTTCGGCTGCCGGATGCGGAGAAGGCCGGGCTGCGGTTCGGCAAGGTTTTGCTGCGGGATTGGCTGGCCAAGGCGTTTCCCGAGGCCGGGGCCTATGCGCGCAAGAAGGGCTTCAAGCCGCCGGTGGGGGCGTGGATGCAGGCTCGGGCCGCTGTGCTCGGGGAGTTGGTGGCGGGGCAGGCGGGGGTGGCGGAGGCGCTGCCGGGCGATGTGGTGCGGGGAGCGTTTGCGGCGGCGGCGGAGAACCCGCAGCGGGCGTGGAGCCTGTTGTTCTATGCGCTATGGCACGCCCATCATGTGATGGGCGTGGCCTGTGAAGGGGATATAGGTACCGTCTTGTCCGCCGCTCGCGCCAGCGCGAGCCCGTAGCCGAGCATCAGGAAGAAGAAGCCGGCGATTTCCACGGCGGAGAAGCCGCTGGCGCTCGCGAGCGGCCATTCCTGGATCAGCGCGGTGACGAAAAGGCCGACGCGGAGCGGGTCCGGGGTGGGGCCGAGGTTGCGGGCCAGCGCCGTGAGCCAGGCGATTATGAGGGCGGAGAACAGGATCAGGCCGGGGAAGCCGGAATTGGTCGCGGCTTCGAGGTAGTGGTTGTGCGGGTGGATGTTACACACCGCCGCTCCGCCGCCGTCTTCGGCCGCGCCGAACCAGGCGCGGTGGTATTGCGGGTCCGGGCAGGCGTTGCGGAAGCCGTCGAAGCCCTGGCCGAAGATGGGGTGGTCGAGCGTGATCACCGCGGCGCGGGTGGCGATCTGGCCGTAGGGGCTGTCGGGGAAGTTGCGCATCTGGTCGGTGAATTTGGTGACCAGGCGATAGAAGGCGGGCGGCGAGATCAGCGGCGTCGCGGCCAGCAGGAGCGCGCCGGCGGCCATGGCGATAAGCAGCGGGCGGCGCAGGCGGGGCAGCATCAGGGCGGAGACGACGAGGCCGAGGCCGGTGAGGAGCAGCGGCATGCGCTGGCCGATCAGCACCATGGTGCCGATGCCCGCGGCCGCGACGGCGGCGGCGGCGATGCGTCCACGCGTGCCGGCGTGCAGCAGGCGGCCGATCGCCGGGAGCATGGTGGGGAAGAGCAGGCGGGAGAGCGGGGCGGCGGCGCGGGGCAGCATGAAGGGGCCGGTGAGTTCGCCGTCGCCGTGGCGGGGATAGCCGCCGAGATTGCTGCCGGTGGTGAATTGCAGCCAGGTCTGCCCGGCGATCCAGAGTGTGCTCGCCGCCAGCACGCGCTGCATCCAGCGGCGCGCCGGTTCGGCGGCGAGGACGGAGATTTCGAGCGCGGCGACGAAGAGCGGGAATCGCACCATCACGATCGCCTGCACCAGGGACTTGCTGCCGCCGATGCCGATGCCGGGGATGGAGCAGATGATCAGCCACAGCCACCAGGCGGCGGCGGCTTTCACCCAAATGCTGCGCAGCCAGCTCCAGTCCCGCAGCGTGGCGCAGCGGATGAGGAAGCCAGCGTCGATCAGAGCCATCAGCACTTCGGCGATGCCGCGGCCGTGCATGTAGAAGGCGGGCAGGGTCAGCGTGGCGGCGAGGCAGAAGCGGTCGAGCCAGGGGAGGAGGCGGGTCATCATAATTCCTGTCCGCCGATTTCGCTTGTGCGGCGGGCGACGAAGGCAGCGAGTTCCTCGCGGATGCCCTCGTCCATCGGCGGCGGGGTGTAGGAATCCAGCATGTCCTTCCAGCGCTGGGTGGCGCGCGACGCGCTGTCGCGCGCGCCGTCCTGGTGCCAGGCTTCGAAGGAGCGCCAGTCCGAGAGGATCGGCGGGTGGAATTCGGTGGCGTAGCGGGCGACGGTGTGGGGCGTGTCGAGGAAATGCCCGGCCGGGCCGACGGCGGCGATGGTTTGCATGATTTCGTCGGTGTCGGAGAAGTCGATGCGGCCGCGGAGCGCGCCCATCATGCCGATCATCTCGGAATCGATGATGGTCTTTTCGTAGCCGGTGGTCAGCCCCGCCTCCATCCAGCCATGGGCGTGGTAGACCATGTGGGCGCCCGAGAGTTCCGCCGCCCACAGCGAGAACATGCTCTCATAGGCGGCCTGCGCGTCGGGCGCGTTGGAAGTGGAGCCGAGCATCACCCGCTGCGGCAGCTTGTAGCGCCGCGCCATCTGGCCGTTGGCGAGCGTGCCCTGCACCGTCTCGGGCGCGCCCATCACCGGGGCGCCGGACTTCATGTTGATGGGGGTGGTGAGCACCCCGTAGAAGCAGGGCGCGCCGGGCTTCACCATTTGCAGGAAGGCGATCACGGCGATGCACTCGGCGTTGCACTGGATGATGCTGCCCGACAGCGTGATGGGGGACATGGCGCCGGCGAAGGCGACCGGGGAGATCACGTTCACCTGCCCGGCCAGCGCCAGTTCCATCGCCGCCTCGATCATCGGGGCGTCCATCACCAGGGGCGAGTTGATGTTGATCGCCGCTTGCAGGCGGGGGGCGGCGTGGAGTTGCGCCTCGGTGATGCCATGGGCGATGCGCACCATCTCCAGGCTGTCGCGCACGCGGGTGCGACCGATGGCGTAGACGCGGGTGACCTTGTCGGACAGCGTGTGCCAGGCGAAGCCGCTGGTGAGGTGGCGGGTGTTGGCGGGGGCGTCGATCGGCTCGACGGGGTGGCCGGCGATGAAGGCACAGGTGCCGAGCATCTGGTTGAGCTTCAGCAGCGCCTCGAAATCCGCCTGCGTACCGGGGCGGCGGCCGCGCTCGGCGTCCGTCACGTTCGGGGCGGAGGAGGCGCTGCCGAAATGGATGTGCTCGCCGCCGAAATGGAGGGTGTTGGCTTGGTTGCGGGCCGGCATGGTGAATGCGGACGGGGCGTAAGCGAGGAAATGGTCGATCACATCAGGCGGGAAGCGCGTCAGGCCGCTGCCGCGATCGACGATGCAGCCATTGGCTTCGAGGATCGGCCAGGTGTCGGGCGACTGGAACTGGATGCCGGTTTTGTCGAGCAAATGCAGCGACAGCGCGTGCACCCGCTCCGCTTCCTCTTCGGAGAGCACATCGATCGGCCGGAAGGCGCGGGCGCGCGGGCGGAAGGGGGTGGCGGCCGAGGGAGACTCGGCGGCGCGGCGGGGGCGGCGGGTCATGGCGTGGCCTCGGTCATCGGCCGGGAATAGGCCGGACCGGGCGTGGCGGGTCAAGCCACGGGATCAGGCGACCTGGATGACCGTGAGATGCATGATGTGGCGCACGGTGAAGCCGAGCCGGAGATAGACGCGCCGCGCGCTTTCATTGTCGGTCTTCACGTGCAGGAAGGCGCGCTGGCCGCGCGCGGCGCTGGCGGTGGCGAGGCGGGTGACGAGGTCGGCGGCGTAGCCGCGGCCGCGGGCGGCGGGGTCGGTGCAGACGCCGCTGATCTCCACGTGATGCGGCGTCGCCATGCGCTCGCCGGCCATGGCGAGCAGGGCGCCCTCGGGGGAGCGGATGCCGAGATAGCGCCCCATGGTGACGGTGCGCGGCATCATCGGGCCGGGTTCGGTGCGCTTGGCGAGGTCGAGCACGTCGGTGGCGTCATCGATGCTGAGGGGGGTGAGGCCGGCGGGGGCGGGGCCGAGGGGCGGCAGGGTCTCGGGGGCGATCATCTGCTCGATCGCCTGGCGGCGCAGCGCGGTGATGCCGGCGGGGAGGTCCGTCGGTTCGGCGGTGAACAGGGCGACGCGGCCGCCCGGGCCGAGCAGGGTGATGAGATCGGCCCAGGCGGCGGGGTCGGCGGGGTCATCGAGTGAGGCCATCGGGGCGAGATCGAAGGGGTAGCGCGCGGCGCGGCCGTGGCGGATGGCGAGACTGGCGTGGACGGTGGCGAGGCCGTGATGGAGCGGATTATCGAGGAGATCGTCCATGGCGCTGTTTCCTGCGGTCGGTGTTCTTGCTATTAAGGGCATATGCCCATATTTGGCAAGGAGCATGAGCGTGACGTCTGATCCCGAGCTTGGCATCGCCGCCTGCCATTGCCACACGCTGCGCCATGCCGCGCGGCACCTCACCCAGTTCTATGACCGGATGCTGGCGCCGGCAGGGGTGAAGGCGACGCAGTTTCCGGTGCTCGCCGCGTTGATGCAGTTCGGCACCATGCCGCTCGGCGCGCTTGCCGCCCGGCTCGGCATGGATCGCGCGACGCTCGGCCATAATATCCGGCCGATGCTGGCCCAGGGCTGGCTTGAAATGGCGCCGGGGGAGGATCGCAGGCGGCGCGATCTGGCGCTGAGTGCGGCGGGGCGGGAGGTGCTGGAAGCCGCGCTGCCGCTGTGGCAGGCGGCGCAGGCGGGCTTTGCCGCGGGCTTCGGTGCCGAGCGGGCCGTCGGGTTGCGCGCCGAGGCGGCGGAGGCGGCGCGGGTGGCGCTCAGCCGCCCCGGCGCTTGATCGGCAGCAGCTCGTCGAACTGCGGCGACCGCTTTTCTTTCCTGGCGCGGAAGCTCTCGGCCATGTCGACGGCGGGGTTGTACATGCCGGCCTGCCAGGTCGCGATATAGTCGAGCCCGTCGGCGACCGAGTGATCGCGGGCGTAGTTGATCATCACCTTGGAGCCGTAGACGGCGAGGGGGGATTTCTCGGCGATGTCGCGGGCGATCGCCATCACCTCGGCGAGCATCGCCTCATGGCTGTCGAACACCTCGTTGACCAGGCCGAGCTGCATCGCCTTGGTGGCGGAGAGGCGGCGGCCGGAATAGGCCAGCTCGCGCACCATGCCGGTCGGCATCAGATTGCACAGGCGCGGGAAGGTGCCGACATCGGCGGTCATGCCGATGTTGATTTCCTGGATGACGAAGAAGGCGTCGGCGGTGGCGTAGCGGCAGTCGCAGGCCGAGGCGAGATCGACGCCGCCGCCGACGCAGCCGCCCTGGATGGCCGCCAGCACCGGCATGCGGGCGGCCTCGATCACGTTGAAGCTGTTCTGGATATCGAGCACCCGCAGCCGCAGATTGGCGGCGACGCGGCCGCGCTCATTGGTGGTATCGGCGCCGCCGGAGGGGGCGCCGGAGCCGAACACCGCGAGGTCCATCCCCGCGGTGAAATGCTTGCCGGTGGAGGAGATCACGATGACGCGGGCGCGGGCGTTGTCATCGATGTCACGGATGGCGGCGGGGAGTTCGACCCAGAAAGCGGGGGTCATGGTGTTGAGCGCGTCCGGCCGGTTGAGCCGGATATGGGCGATGCCGTCGGCGATGGTGAGATCGAAGGTGGTGTAGTCCATCGGGCGCTCCTGCTGCCGGCCGTTACGGCCGCTTGGGTGATCCCGTAGCATTGCGGCGGTGGCTGCGACAATTCCGGGCGGGCTTGGGCTGCGGAGCAGGCTGTGTTGGGTGAGGGGGGGGGGGCGTGAGGGTACGGAAGGCCGCGACGGGCCGCGCCCCCCCCCCCCCCCCCCCCCCCCCCCGC
>CAIPLM010000005.1 GCA_903865895.1 uncultured Rhodospirillales bacterium
GAGCTGGATCGCAACGCAGGGGCTTCCGCAGGTGCCCTCCGACCAGGCGCTGAGATTGAATGACGGTCGCCCTGGCGTTGCCTTCGCTGCAAGTTCGCCAGATGGACGGATCGCATTAGTCTCCGATGACCGCGGAGGCTGCCGGGTGGTGATGGAGAAGGCAGATGCCGCCAACGTCGAAACGGCGGTGCTCGCAGTCCTAAGCGCCAGCGGCGTGTCCTCGACGGCGGCCGGGAGGCAGGCGCAGAACGGACGCTCGCAATCCCTCTTCCGATCTTCGCTCGGCTCTCGCTATTGGCTTATTTCGGTCAGCGCCCGCCCGTACTCAGATACCCCAGCCTCACTGCCGATGGTCATACTCCTGGCGACGCCTGCGGCCGCCCAGAGTCCGAATGAGGAACTAGTCGCCAGTACAAGTTGCACGACATACCTCCGACTAATGGCCGAGGACACGCAACCGGGCGCGGACGCCGGAATAGCTCGCAGACACGTTACCACATTGATGCAGGTATACGCCAAGTACGTCCTGCGCGGACCGGATGGAAAACCGATTCCAACGATTTTCGATTTTATCATTTCCCACAGCAGCCACTACTGTCAGGCACACGCCTCAGCCACAGTCGCTGATGCCGGAGAAGCGGTCGGCATCGCTGAACGAGATGTTCTCGCTACGCCTCCACCGAAGTAGGCGCTGCCCGCGCTCGGTAAACGGGATCGAGCTCCATGCTGTGAATCGCTTGCCGTAAGGACGTGCAATCCGGCTCCCTGCGTGCCGGGCGGGGAGTACGGTTGGACCAGATGGCGGTTTCTCCCGCCCTACGCGCGCTCGCCCGAGGGGTGGTGGGGCGCCTTCGATGTCCCACCCTACGGCTTGCAAATGAGTAGCGACGCCGCCGCTTCGGTGGCGAAGATCGGCAGGGTGGAGGGTTGGCGTGGAGGGGAGAAAATTTGCAACCGCAGGAGTTTTTTTGATTGACTGATGTGTTTGATTAGACGATAAAGAGGTCATCGATCCTCTCAAGCACGGAGACCCCTGTGATGCCGCCCCTTCCCTTCCACCCGATCAGCCTGCTGCACGGATTCGTGCTGCGTCTGGCCGTTATGCTGGGGGGGAGTCTGGTTGTGTGGTGCCTGGTGCGTGAGGGGTGGATGCGGGCGCGGGTGGCGGGCATGCCGGTGGGGCGGCGGCGGGCGCGGAGTGAGCGGGCGTTGGCGGTGATGGTGCGGGTCCGGGAGGCTTTGGCGGCGCCGGGGTTTCTTGACGATGCGCGGACGCTGGGCAAGGCGGCGGAGGTGGCGCGGTGCGTGGGCGATGCCGGGCGGCGGTCGCCGGAGCGGCGGTTTGGGCTGTTGTTTTCGCGGGGGCGCGGGATGCGGGCGATCGCGCGCGGGGCCGTACCGGCGGAGGGTGTGATGGCTGGCCGATGTAGGTGCGGACATGGTGTCGCGTGCGGAACCGCCATGGCCTGAGTGCCGTGCGCGGGTGCTTTGGCGCGACCCTCACCCCGGCCTTGGTCTGCTTCGCAGCCCAAGCCCGCGTGGGCGGGGGGGGGGGAAGGATTCTGGTGGGGTGTCGGCCAATCGGATAAAAGTTTTTGCGGAGCTTTTTTCAAAAAGCGACCGCTTCCTTCCCTTATACCAAGGCTCCGAGAGTGTGACTCCGGGGGGATTCCGCGACGCGGTGCTGGTGTGATTCTGTATCCGGCGAACGATGGAGGTTCGCCATGCCGCTTGC
>CAIPLM010000006.1 GCA_903865895.1 uncultured Rhodospirillales bacterium
GTCCATCACGCGAAGCCGAAGGTCCTCAGAATACGGAGCCGGCATAAGGGCTGGCCTCCTCGTCCAGCCCTCAGCTTGAATCAGACCGCCCCGTCGTCACGCAAGTCACATACGAGTCAACTTCAACCGATAACGCTCTAGGCAGCATGCTGGGTGATTAGTCCTATTATTACAAGGCGCGCGCATCAGCAGCACGGCACGCTTCGGCCTGTGCCGGCCCGGCTGCAACAGCGGCCCCTCCACATTAAGGCGACTACTACAGCCCAGGCCGCGCGGTGCTGGCGCGGGTGATAAGGGTGTAGGCGAGGTTGGGCGGGGGATGGCCGTCGAGCAGCGCGGCAACGGCGGCCGCGCCGAAGGAGCGGCGCGGCTGTCGGATGGTTGTCAGCGGCGGGTAGGTGAAGGCGGCGAAGCTGATGTCGTCGAAGCCGATCACCGCGAGGTCTTCGGGCACGCGCAGTCCGGCGTCGCGGGCGGCCTTGATGGCGCCGATCGCCATTTCGTCGTTGGCGCAAAACACCGCAGTGGGGCGGGGGGAGCGGGCGAGCAGGCTGGCCATCGCCGCTTCGCCGGACGTCATGGTGAAATCGCCGAACACCGGGGCGATCTCGCCGCCCACCGCGGCTCGCCAGCCGGCGATGCGCTGGGCGGTGAGCACGTTGCGGGGGGGGCCAGCGATATGGGCGATGCGGCGATGGCCGAGCGCGATCAGGTGGTTCACGGCGTCGAGGGCGGCGGCCGTATTGTCGATCGACACGGTAGGCAGGTCGGCGCCTTCGATGGTCTCCGAAACGGCGACCACCTGCCCCGCGAGTGCGCCGACATCGAGCCCGGTGGGAATGCGGCCGGTCAGCAGCACCAGCCCGTCCACCACGCCGGTGAGGAGCTGGCGGGCGAGCACGGCCTCGCGCGCTGGGTCGCCCTCGGTGGAGCCAACCAGCACGCCGTAGCCGGCGGCACCGGCGGCTTCCTCAATGCCTTGCACCACTTCGGCGAAGAACGGGTTGGCGATGGTGGGCAGCAGCACCAGCAATTGCCGGCTGCGCTGCAGGCGCAGGCCCTGGGCGACCTGGTTGACCACGTAGCCGGTCTGCCGCACCGCCGCTTCGATGCGCTCCTTGGTATCGCCGGTCACCCTTGGTGAGCCGGCCAGGGCGCGGCTGACGGTGGAGACCGAGACGCCGGCGAGGCGGGCGATATCTTCCATCCTGGTGCGCCCGGCGGCGGGCTCGATGCTTTTGGGCGAGATCATCCACCGATCCTTGCGCCCGGGCGCGCCGGGCGGCAAGGGCTTGACGGTCATGTGCAATCGTTTGTATGACCGCATCAGACCCAACCACGTAATATCGTGGCGGGGGACTGCTGCCTGCGATAACATCAGACCAGTCCAAGAAATCAAATGGGGAGACGCGCCGTGTTCTCGAAGCGATATCTGCTGTCCTGCGCCGCCGCCGCGGTGCTCGGCTTTGCCCAGCCGGCCGCGGCCCAGACCGCGGAGGTGATCCATTGGTGGACCTCCGGTGGCGAATCGGCCGCCGTGAAGGTGTTCGCCGACCAGTTCACTAAGGCCGGCGGCAAGTGGGTCGATACCGCGATCGCCGGTGGCCCCAATGCCCGCACCGCCGCGATCAACCGCACCGTCGGCGGCAACCCACCGACGGCCATGCAGTTCAACACCGGCAAGCAGTTCGATGAACTCGTCGAGGGCGGCCTGCTCGCCGATGTCGACGCGGTGGCAGCGCAGCAGAACTGGAAGGCGATCATCCCCGCCGCGATCTATGACGCGGTGGTCCGTCAGGGCCACGCCTATGCGGTGCCGATCAACATCCACGGCCAGAACTGGTTCTTCTACTCCACCGAAGCCCTGGCCAAGGCCGGCGCGAGCGAGCCAAAGAACTGGGATGAGCTGTTCGTCGCACTCGACAAGCTGAAGGCCGCGGGGCTGATCCCGCTGGCCTTCGGCGACCAGAAGAACTGGGAGCGCAACATGTTCAACACCGTGCTGGCCGGCGTCGGCGGCGCGGAGATGTTCACCGCCGTGTGGGGCAAGCGCGACGCCAACGTCGTCAAGGGCGCCGGGTTCAAGAAGGTCGCCGAGACCTATAAGCGCCTCAAGGGCTACGTCGATCCCGGCAGCCCGGGCCGCAACTGGAACGACGCCACCACCATGGTGATCCAGGGCAAGGCCGGCTTCCAGATCATGGGTGACTGGGCCAAGGGCGAATTCACCGCCGCCGGCAAGACCCCGGGCAAGGATTATGGCTGCACCGTGCTGTCCAACTCCAGCTCTGCCGGCTACGTGATGGGCGGCGACGTGTTCGCCTTCCCGAAGTCGAAGTCTGCTGACGTGGCCAAGGCGCAGGCGATGCTCGCCTCGGTGATGCTGGCGCCGGATACCCAGATCGCCTTCGCGCAAAAGAAGGGCTCGATCCCGTCGCGCCAGGACCTCGACGTCTCCGTGCTCGATGCCTGCGCGCAGAAGGCGGTGGGCTGGTTGAAGGACAAGTCGGCGCAGATCCCGGCCAATGAGCTGCTCTCGCCCCCCGCCGTCACCGGCGCGGTGGAGGACGTGATCTCGGCCTTCTGGAACGACAACGGCATGGCCGCCGATGCCTTCCAGGCCAAGGTCGTCGCCGCCTTCGCCTCCGCGATGTGATCCCTATCGGCGGGGGTGGTTCGCCGCCCCCGCCGGTTCATCGCCATGTTGCGCCACCGCTCCCGCCTCGCGGCCCAGGTCGCGCTCCTGCCGGCGATGCTGATCGCCCTCGTGGTCTATTGCGGGTCGACCGGCTGGACGGTGTGGATCTCGCTGACCAGTTCGCGGATGCTGCCGAACAACAACTTCGTCGGCCTGCGGCAGTACGAAATCCTGTTCGGCAATGAGCGCTGGCTGGTCTCCGCCAGCAACCTCGCGCTGTTCGGCGTGATGTTCATTACGATCTCCCTGGCACTCGGCTTCCTGCTCGCCATCCTGATCGACCAGCGGGTGCGCGCCGAGGACCTGCTGCGCTCGGTGTTCCTCTACCCGTTCTCGATGAGCTTCATCGTCACCGGCCTGGCATGGCGCTTCCTGCTCGATCCGACGCTCGGCATCGCCAAGATCGCGCATGATATTGGCTTCACCTGGTTCGAGTTCGACTGGCTGGTGCGGCAGGACCGGGTGATCTTCACCCTGCTCGCCGCCGGGGTGTGGCATGCGGCCGGCCTCGTGATGGCGATCATGCTGGCGGGGCTGCGCGGTGTGGACCAGGAAATTTGGAAGGCCACGCGCATCGAGGGCATTCCGGCCTGGCGCGCCTATCTCTTCATCGTGCTGCCGATGCTGAAGGGCAGTTTCGCCACCGCCACCATCCTGATGGCGACCTCCGTGGTGCGGCTCTACGACCTGTCGGTCGCCATGACCAATGGCGGGCCGGGGATCGCCTCTGAGGTGCCGGCGAAGTTCGTCATGGATAACCTGTTCGAACGGCAGAACATTGGGCTGGCCACCGCCGCGGCGACCTCGATGCTGATCACTGTCGTCGCCGTCGTCGCGCCGCTGCTCTACTGGCGGTCGCGTGCAGAGAAGGCCGCGTCATGAGACGGAAGGGTTGGCGGCTCTCGGCCCGGCGCGTGGGGCTCTACGCGTTCCTGCTGATCTCGGCGGCGTTCTTCCTGCTGCCGCTCTACGTCATGCTCGTCACCTCGTTCAAGGACATGAGCGAGGTCCGCCTGGGCGACCTGCTTAGCCTGCCCGCGGCGCCCTCCGTCGGCGCCTGGGTTAAGGCCTGGACGACCGCCTGCACCGGCCTCACCTGCAACGGCATCCAGGTCGGCTTCTGGAATTCGATGCGCATCCTGGTGCCTTCGGTGGTCGTCTCCATCGCGGTCGGATCGGTGACGGGCTACGCGATGTCGCTCTGGCGGCCGCGCGGGGCGACGCTGCTGTTCGGCATCGTGATGTCGGTCGCCTTCGTGCCGTACCAGGTGTTCCTCTACCCGCTGGTGCGCCTGTTCTCCTTCGCCGGGCTCAACTCTTCGCTGCCCGGCATCATCACCGTGCACACCATTTTCGGCCTGCCGACGATGACGCTGATTTTCCGCAACTACTTCGCTTCGGTGCCGATCGAGCTGTTCAAGGCCGCCCGCGTTGACGGCGCTGGGTTCTGGCGCATCTTCACCTCGGTGATGCTGCCGATGGCGGTGCCGATCATCACAGTTGCGGTGATCCTGCAGGTCACCGGCATTTGGAATGACTTCATCTTCGGCCTGGTTTTCGCCGGGCGCGAGAACTTCCCGATGACGGTGCAGCTCAACAACATCGTCAACTCCACCCAGGGCGAGCGCGAATACAACGTCGACATGGCGGCCACCATGCTGACCGCGCTGGTGCCGCTGGCGGTCTATTTCATCTCCGGGCGCTGGTTCGTCCGCGGCATCGCCGCCGGCGCGGTGAAGGGGTAATTCATGGCAGGCGTTCGCGTATCCACTCTCACCAAGGCCTATGGCCCGCTGACCGTGCTGCAGGATATCAGCATCGAAGTGGCGGAGGGTGAGTTCACCGTGCTGCTCGGCCCCTCCGGCTGTGGCAAGTCCACTTTGCTGAATGCCATCGCCGGGCTGGATGAGGTGGATGGCGGCACCATCGAGATCGCCGGGCAGGACGTGACCGACCTTGAGCCGGCGCAGCGCGGCATCGCCATGGTGTTCCAGTCTTACGCGCTCTACCCGACCATGACGGTGCGCGGGAACCTCTCTTTCGGCCTCAAGGTGAAGGGCAGCCCGCGGGCGGAGATCGAGAGCCGGGTCGCCTGGGCCGCCGATCTGCTGCAGATCACCCCGCTGCTCGATCGCAAGCCGGGCCAGATGTCGGGCGGCCAGCGCCAGCGCGTGGCGATCGGGCGGGCGCTGGTGCAGAAGGCCAAGCTGTTCCTGTTCGACGAGCCGCTCTCCAACCTCGATGCCAAGCTGCGCACGGAAATGCGCGTCGAGATCAAGAAGCTGCACAAGGAGCTCGGCCTCACCATCGTCTACGTCACCCATGATCAGATCGAGGCGATGACGCTGGCAACCCGCATCGCGGTTATGAAGGGCGGGCGGATCGAGCAGTACGCTGCGCCGGATGAGCTGTACGAGCGGCCCGAGACGCTGTTTGTCGCCGGCTTCGTCGGTGCACCGGCGATGAACTTCCTGCCGGGCATGTATCGCGGCGGCGCCATCGAGATCGACGGCGTCCGCATTCCCGCCGGCGCGCTCGAGCTGCGCGGCCCCGTCGCCGACGGCACCAAGGTGGTCCTCGGCGTGCGGCCCGAACATATCGGCCTCGTCGCCGACGGCGCGCTGGGCGAGAGCGTCGCCGCGGAGGCGCAGTTCATGGAGCCGATGGGGGCCGATACGCTCGGCTGGTTCACCATGGGCAGCCACCGCGTCTCCGTCCGCCTCGCTCCGCAGCGCGCGCGCGGAGTGACGGGGAATGTGGACCTCGCGCTCGACCTTAGCCTCGCCTCGCTGTTCAACGCCACCACCGAACGACGCCTTTAGACCCCAAGGACCTTGCGATGACCGACCTCATTTCGATCCAGCTCTACACGTTGCGCAATCTCGGCGACGTCGACCTCATCCTCGATACCGTGGCCGCCGCCGGCTACAAGAACGTCGAGGGCATCGGCTCGCACCTCGATGATGCTGTCGTAGTCGCTCGCAAGGTTGCGGCGCGTGGGATGAAGATGACGTCGAGCCATGTCGGCCTGATGGCGCTGCGCGACAAGCCGGACGCGGTGATCGAGGCCTGCAAGACCTTCGGCTTCACCGACCTCTACATGCCCGCCGTGCCGCCCGACATGCGCCAGATGGACGCTGCCGGCTGGATCGCGGTGGGCAAGGAACTCGGGGACCTCACCGAGCGCTTCGCCAAATCGGGCGTCAAGCTCGGCTACCACAACCACCACTGGGAGATGGACAAGAAGGCGGGCGACAAGACCGCGCTCGAACTCCTCTTCGAGGCCGCCGGCAGCAGCGGGCTGGCGTGGCAGGTTGACGTCGCCTGGCTCGTGCGCGGCGGGGTGGACCCCAAGGAGTGGATGACGCGCCATCAGCCGATCGTCACCGCCGCCCATGTGAAGGACATCGCGCCGGCCGGGCAGAATGTCGATCAGGACGGCTGGGCCGATGTCGGCTCCGGCGTGCTCGACTGGAAGGACCTCTGGGCCGCCTGCATCGCCGCCGGCGCCCGGCACATGGTCGTCGAGCATGACAAGCCGGCCGACCCGGGCGCGACCGCGCGCAACTCTCTGAATTTCCTTCGCTCCATCACGGGCTGAACCACCATGCAACCCATCAATATCGGCATCATCGGCACCGGCGTCATCTGCGACTCCTACCTCCGCGGCGCCCTCGGCGTTCCCGCCAATGAGGGAAGGCCGGCCGCCTCGCCGTCGCGCATCATCAACATTAAATCCGTCGCCGACATCCGGCCCGAAGCGGCCAAGGCCAAGGCCGATGCCTTCGGCGTCGGTTCGGAGACGGTGGACGGGCTGCTCGCCGACCCCGAGATCTCCATCGTGCTGAACCTCACCATTCCCCTAGCGCATGCCGAGGTGAACCGCGCCATCGTCGCCGCCGGCAAGCACGCCTATGCCGAGAAGCCGCTCTGCGCCTCCTTCGGCGAGGCGCAGGCCCTGCTCGCCCAGGCCACCAAGGCCGGGGTGCGCGTGGGCGGCGCGCCCGACACTTTCCTCGGCGCCGGGCACCAGGCCTGCCGCCGCATCATCGACTCCGGGCGCATCGGCAAGGTGATCTCCGGCTCCGCCACCGTGCTGAGCCACGGCATGGAGCATTGGCACCCCAACCCCAATTTCTACTTCATGAAGGGCGGCGGCCCGATCCTCGACATGGGGCCGTACTACGTGACGGACCTGGTGCAGCTGCTCGGCCCGGTCGCCCGCGTGGCCGCCACCACCTGCATCGGCAACCCCGTGCGCACCATCACCAGCCAGCCGCGCGCGGGCGAGACCATTGATGTGGATATCGAGACCACCGCCACCGCGCTGCTCGAATTCGTCTCCGGCGCCACCATCACGCTGGCCGCCTCGTGGGACGTGTGGAAGAACAAGCGCCTGCCGTTCGAGCTCTACGGCGTCGACGGCTCGCTGATCGTGCCCGACCCGAACTTCTTCGGCGGCACCGTCGAAATCTCCGACCAGGGGGGTGACTGGACCGCGGTGGATATCTCCGCCCACCCGTTCCACACCCCCAACCGCACCATGCGCGACGGCCGTGAAGTGGCGGATTACCGCATTATCGGCCTGCTCGACATGGCCGCCGCCATCCAGCAGGGCCGGCCGCATCGCGCTTCGGGCGAGCTGACCACCCATGTGCTGGAAGTGCTGGAGGCCGTGGGCACCGCCGGCGCCGAGCGGCGCTGGGTCGATCTCACCACCACCTGCGAGCGGCCGGCGCCGGTGCCGCAGGGAGCGGGCGAGGAGGTCTTCCTCGCATGAGCAAGGGCATGGTAAAGGGCCCCGGCATTTTCCTCGCCCAGTTCGCTGGCGACGAGGCGCCCTTCAACACCCTGGCCGGCATGGCGGAATGGGCGGCGGAGCTGGGCTATACCGGCATCCAGATCCCCTCCTGGGACGGGCGGCTGTTTGACCTCGCCAAGGCCGCGGAGAGCCAGACCTACTGCGACGAGATCAAGGGCACGCTCGCCGAATTCGATCTCGAGGTGACCGAGCTGTCCACCCATCTCCAGGGTCAGCTCGTCGCGGTGCACCCGGCCTACGACGCGGCGTTCGACGGGTTCGCCCCCGAGAGCGTGCGCGGCAAGCCGGCGGCGCGGCAGGAATGGGCGGTCAACCAGCTGCTCTACGCCGCCCGTGCCTCGGAGCGCCTCGGCCTCAAGGCTCATGCCAGTTTCTCCGGCGCGCTGGCGTGGCCCTACGTCTATCCCTGGCCGCAGCGCCCGGCCGGGTTGATCGAGACCGCGTTCGACGAGCTGGCGAAGCGCTGGCTGCCGATCCTCAACGCCTTCGACAGCCATGGCGTGGACGTCTGCTACGAAATCCACCCGGGTGAGGACCTGCACGACGGCATCAGCTACGAGATGTTCCTCGAGCGTGTCGGCAATCATCCCCGCGCGCGCATCCTCTACGACCCCAGCCACTTCGTGCTGCAGCAGCTCGACTACCTCGCCTTCATCGACATCTACCACCAGCGCATCGGCGCATTTCATGCCAAGGACGCCGAGTTCAACCCGACCGGCAAGCAAGGCGTCTATGGCGGCTTCCAGTCCTGGACCGACCGCGCCGGCCGCTTCCGCTCGCTGGGCGACGGGCAGGTGCAGTTCGCGCCCATCTTCTCCAAGCTCGCCCAATACGGCTACGACGGCTGGGCGGTGCTGGAGTGGGAATGCTGCCTGAAATCGCCCGAAGCCGGCGCCCGCGAAGGCGCCGAATTCATCGCCGCGCATATCATCCCCGTCACTGATAGGGCGTTCGACGATTTTGCGGCGTCGGGGACGGATGAGGCGGCTAATCGGCGGATGTTGGGGCTTACGTAAGGAAGGAAGCGTGCTCTTTTTTGAAAAAAAGAACCAAAAAACTTTTTCCCGTTGGCTTCGCCGCTCATCGGCGGGATGGCGGGCGAAGCCCAATTTTAATGGCTTCGCGCACCTGCCTGGCTGGCAATCCGCCGGCCCAAACGGATAAAAGTCTTTTTGCTTCTTTTTCTTCAGAAAAAGAAGACTTCCTTGAATCAAGGAGTCGACGATGACGATAGGCGCAGTCAACGACGGCGGCACCGCGCGGCGGTTGCGGCTTGGTATGGTCGGCGGGGGCGAAGGGGCTTTCATCGGCGCCGTGCATCGCATCGCTGCAAGGCTGGATGACGAGTGGGAGCTGGTGGCGGGTGCCTTGTCGTCGGAGCCCGAGCGTGCCCGCCGCAGTGGGGCGATGCTGCGGCTTGATCCGGCGCGCAGCTATAGCAGCTTTGCCGAGATGGCAGCGGCCGAGGCGATGCGGGAGGATCGCATCGATGCGGTGGCGATCGTCACGCCCAACCACATGCACCATCCCGTCGCGGTGGCGTTTCTTGAGGCCGGGATCGACGTGATTTCCGACAAGCCGCTGTGCCGGACGATGGAGGAGGCGCGCGATCTGGCCGCACGGGTGGCGGCGAGCGGGCGGTTGTTCGCGGTGACCTACAACTACACGGGCTACCCGATGATCCGCCAGGCGCGCGAGATGATCGCGGCCGGGGAGTTGGGCGCGATTCGCAGCGTACAGGCGGAATACGCGCAGGATTGGCTCTCCACCGATCTCGAATCGACCGGGCAGAAGCAGGCGGATTGGCGGACGGACCCGGCGCGCAGTGGGGCTGGCGGGGCGATCGGCGATATTGGGACGCATGCGTTCAACCTCGCCGAATTCGTCACCGGGCTGGACTGCACCGAGCTCGCTGCCGAGTTGTCGAGCTTCGTGGCCGGACGGCGGGTGGATGATAATGCGCAGATGCTGCTGCGCTACGAGGGCGGCGCGCGGGGCGCGCTGTGGGCGAGCCAGGTGTCGCCGGGCAATGAGAACGGGCTGACGCTGCGGGTCTACGGCGAGAAGGGCGGGCTGTCCTGGCGGCAGGAGCACCCGAACCAGCTGCATTTCGCCCGGCTCGGCCAGAAGCCGGAGCTGCTCACGCGTGGCGGCCATGGCTCCGGCCCCGCGGCGGCGCATGCCACGCGCATTCCGGCGGGGCATCCGGAGGGTTATCTCGAAGGCTTCGCGCAGCTCTACCGGGACATCGCCGGCCAGTTGCGCGCCCGCCATGCCGGCGCGGCGCCGGATGCGGCGCATATGCTGGTGCCCGGGGTGCGGGAGGGGGTGCGGGGCATTGCCTTTGTCACCGCGGCCGTGGCGTCCTCGGCCGCGAATGCTGCTTGGATGCCGATCCAGGCCTGATCCGCCGATCAGATACAAGAACGCCGCCGAAGCAGTGCTTCGGCGGCGTTCTCATGTGTGGTTCGGTGAGCTCAGACGCGACGGCGGCGGCGCAGGGCGGCGAGGCCGAAGGCGGCCGGCCCGAGCAGGAGCATGGACATCGGCTCTGGAACGGCCGTGCCACCGCCGCCGCCGCCGTTGTTGATGACGCTGGTGGTCTTGGCGCCGATGTTGCCGGTCTTGCCGGTCGTGCCGATAACGTCGACCGAGAACAGCATGCCGATCCCGTTGGCTACGAAGTTGGCGATCGAGATCGCAGTCTGGGAAATCACGCTCACCTTAAGGCCGCCGCCGATCGCTTTGCTGGCGCCGTTACCATCGGTGTAGTCGACACCATACCCATACCCGCCGTTCTGAAAGCCCTTGGGCGAACCGGCCGCGACGAATTTGTCATTGTTGGACCAGTCGCTGCCGTCAGACGAATACTGGAACACGTTGGCGGGCGCCCCGAGCTGAATATTGGCGCCCGGCGTCATGTTGAAGGCCAGCGAGTCGCCGGCACCGGTGTTCACGAACTTCACGCCCTGGGCGAGGGTCACGATGATGTCCACCTGATAAGGGGAGACCTCGTTCAGCGTCACGGTGCCGCCGGAGAGTGACATGCTGACGCCGCAGCCGCCGGTGCAGGCATCCTGATCGAGGGTGTAGGTCACGCTGTCGGCGGCGGCCGGGCCGGCCATCAGGGCGGCGGCGGTGAGGGCGAGGGCCATTGCCTTCAATGCGCGAAACTGGATCATCTTGCTCATCCTCGGATTGGCCGATTTTGGCCCCTCCACCATGTTCAACTCTGTGCGCCGGATCTGCCCGGCAGCGTCGGACGTCGAGACGCAAACTCCGTGCCACAGGGCATAGCTTAGGGAATCCGCGGTGTTCGTCGCGGTGCCGACGTGCGTATTTACCCTTATGTAAAATTCTCCGACGGGGGTGGATGCGGGTGCGCCGCCTAGCGCCAGCGCGTGAGCCGCTCCACCGCCTCGGCCATGTCCGCCTCGGGGCCGCAATAGCTGAAGCGCACGAAATGATGCCCGCGATCGCGGTCGAAATCGACACCGGGGGAGGCGGCGACCCCGGCCTCCGCCAGCATGCGGGCGCAGAAGTCTCGGCTGTCATTGGTGCGGTCGGACACGTCGGCGTAGATGTAGAAGGCCCCCTCAGACGGGGAGAGGCGGGGGAAACCAGCGCCGGGCAGGCGGGCCAGCAGCAGATCGCGCGACCGGCGGTAGCGGGCGATATTGGCGTCCAGCTCCTCGGTGCAGTCGAACGCCGCCTCGGCGGCGACCTGGGCGATGTGTGGGGCGGAGATGAACATGTTCTGCGCCAGACACTCGACTGGGCGCACCAGATCATCCGGCAGCACCAGCCAGCCGATGCGCCAGCCGGTCATCGAGAAGTATTTCGAGAAGCTGTTCACCACCACGGCGGAGGGGCTGAGCTTGGCGGCGGTGGCCAGCGGGGCGTCGTAGTTGAGGCCGTGATAGATCTCGTCGCTGATCA
>CAIPLM010000007.1 GCA_903865895.1 uncultured Rhodospirillales bacterium
GCTACATGCAGACCGAGCCGATGGCTGAACTCATGGCGCCGACCATCGACGCCGCGCCAACCCAGATTGCCACCATCGCCGCGTGATTCATGGCTACCGCAAACGACACCCGAATTCCCACCATCTTGACGGACGTGACCGGTAAGATCGTCATCGTGACCGGTGGCGGCGGCGGCATTGGCGGCGCGACCTGCCGGCGCTTCGCCGAGGAAGGTGCCGATGTGCAGGTGTTCGACATCAACCTCGCCGCGGCCGAGGCGGTCGCCGGCGCGATCACGGCCTCGGGCGGCAAGGCCACCGCGCATGCCTGCGACATCACCGATCATGAAGGCTGTGCTGCCGCCATCGGCGCGGTCATTGCGCGCCATGGTCGGCTCGATGTGCTGGTGAACAACGCGGGGTGGGACGTGTTTCGTCTGTTCAAGGACAGCACGCCGGCGGAGTGGCAGAAGCTGATCGCCATCAACCTGGTCGGCCCGCTTAACATGACGCATGCAGCCCTGCCGCAGATGATGGCGCAGGGCGGCGGGCGGATCATCAACATCGCCTCGGACGCCGCGCGCGTTGGTTCCTCCGGCGAGGCGGTCTATGCCGCCTGCAAGTCGGGGCTGTTGGGCTTCTCCAAAACCATCGCCCGCGAGCACGCCCGCCATGCCATCACGGTGAACGTGGTGTGCCCCGGCGCCACCCATACCGCGCTGTTCGAGGGTTACAAGCAGGGCGCGGGCAACCCCGAAAAACTCGAGGAGGCGTTCCGCCGCTCGGTGCCGATGGGCCGCATCGGCGAGCCCGAAGATCTGCCGGGCGCAATCCTGTTCTTTGCCTCGGATGACGCCGCCTACATCACCGGCCAGGTGATCAGCGTGTCCGGTGGCCTCACGATGGCCGGTTGAGCCCGCATGATCATGCTACTCCGGCGGTCATCCGACGCGTCTGGTCCGCGCTCCGGTGCTCACGGGCTCAAGCCGGCTCCGCTCCGGTGCTCGCCCAGCCACGCCGGACGGCCGCCAAGTGGCGGCCTCTGACTCACCGGAGCGCATGCTCAAGCAGGCTCCAAGGAGAATTTTCATGGACTACACCGACATTCTCTACCGCGTCGAGGACGGCGTGGCGCATATCACCATCAACCGCCCGCAGGTGATGAACGCCTTCCGCGGGCAGACCTGCGAGGAGCTCATCCGCGCCTTCAACAAGGCCGGCTGGGACAAGTCGATCGGCGTGATCGTGCTCGGTGGCGCTGGCGAGCGCGCCTTCTGCACCGGCGGCGACCAGTCATCCCATGAAGGCCAGTATGACGGCCGCGGCATGATCGGCCTGCCGGTCGAGGAATTGCAGGGCGTGATCCGGGACGTGCCCAAGCCGGTGATCGCCCGCGTGCAAGGCTATGCGATCGGCGGCGGCAACGTGCTCGCCACCGTCTGCGATCTCACGATTGCTTCGGAGAAAGCGATTTTCGGGCAGGTCGGGCCCAAGATGGGCTCGGTCGATCCCGGTTTCGGCACCGCCTATCTTGCCCGCGTGGTGGGCGAGAAGAAGGCGCGCGAGATCTGGTACATGTGCCGCCGCTACAGCGCCGCCGAGGCGATGGCGATGGGCCTGGTCAACGCGGTGGTGCCGCATGAGGAACTCGATGCCGAGATCGCCCGCTGGTGCGCCGAACTCATGGAGCGCAGCCCGACCGCGATCGCCATCGCCAAGCGCTCATTCAACGCCGATTCCGAGAATATCCGCGGCATCGGCGCCATGGGGATGCAGACGCTGTCGATGTACTACGCCAGCGCCGAATCCCAGGAGGGCGTGAATGCGCTGAAGGAAAAGCGCAAGCCGAACTTCCGCAAGCACCAGATGTAGCCATGACACTGCTGGACGCCGAACAGCGCGACATTCAGGCGGTCGCGCGCCGCTTCGCCGCCGAACGTCTCGCCCCCGGCTATATGGGGGGCGAGGCGTCGGGCCGGATCGACCGTGACTTGGTGCGCGAAATGGGCGCGCTCGGCCTGATCGGCGCCGATCTGCCGGAGGATTGCGGCGGCATCGGCGCTTCCAGCGTCACCACCGGGGTGGTGATCGAGGCGGTGGCGCATGCCGATATCAACGTCTCCTACGTGCAACTGCTCGGTTCGCTGAACGGGCAGATCGTCGCCCGCCACGCCGCGCCCGAGTTGGCGGCGCACTGGATCCCCCGCATCGTCGCCGGCGAGGCGCTGTTCGCGCTGGCGTTGACGGAGCCGCGTGGCGGGTCGGACGCCGCCAATCTCGCGGTGGCGGCCCGGCGGGATGGCGGGGACTACGTGCTGTCCGGCGAGAAATCCTCCATCAGCATGGCCGACCAGGCCGACGCCGCGGTGGTATTCGCCCGCACCGGTGGCGCCGGCGCACGCGGCGTCTCGGCCTTTCTGGTGCCGCTTGATTTGCCGGGCATCAGCCGCACCCGCTTCAACGATCTCGGCAGCAAGGCGGTCGGCCGCGGCTCGATCTTCTTCGATGACGTGCGCATCCCCGCCGCCTGGCGCCTCGCCGAGGAAGGTCAGGGCTTCGTGCAGGTGATGCAGGGGTTCGACTACAGCCGCGCGCTGATCGGCTTGCAATGCTGCGCCACCGCGCAGGCCTCGCTCGATGAAACCTGGGCCTATGTCACCGAGCGCCAGGCCTTCGGCGCGCCGATCGCGCAGTACCAGGGCGTGAGCTTCCCCATCGCCGAGGGCGAGGGGATGATCGCGGCCGTACGGCAGCTTTGCTACCACACGCTGGCGCTGCGTGACGCCGGCGAGGCGCATACCGCCGAGGCCGCGATGTGCAAATGGCTCGGCCCCAAGACGGCGGTCGACGTGATCCACCAGTGCCTGCTCACCCACGGCCATTACGGCTGGTCGCTCGACATGCCGCACCAGCAGCGCCTGCGGGACGTGATGGGGCTCGAGATCGGCGATGGCACCGCGCAAATCATGAAGATGATCGTCGCCCGCGAGCGTGCCGGGCGAATTTCGGTTCAGCATCTCAACCGCGGCTGAAGACCGCGGGGCAGCGAGGAGACGACGATGGAGTTCGATCGGGCACGGCTGATGGCGCGGCGCGCGGCCGCAGTGGCGGCGGGCGACTGGCGGGATGTCACGCTGCTCCACCATCTCGCCCGCGCCGTGGCGGCGACGCCCGACAAGACGGCGGTGGCGGCGATCCGCACCGATGGGGTGGAGGGCCGTAGCGAGACGCGCCTGTCCTACCGCCAGCTCGACGGCCTCGCCGACCGCGCCGCCGCCGGGCTGGCCGCGCGCGGGGTAGGGCGGGGAGATACCGTTTCCTTCCAGCTGCCAAATTGGTGGGAATTCACCGTGCTGCACCTCGCCTGCCTCAAGCTCGGCGCGGTCAGCAATCCGCTGATGGTGATTTTCCGCGAGCGTGAGTTGTCCTTCATGCTCGATCTTGCCGAGACCTCGGTGCTGGTGGTGCCCGCCCAATTCCGCGGCTTCGACTATGCGGGCATGGCCAGCAATCTGCGCGCCCGGCTGCCGCGGCTGCGCCATGTCTTCACCGCCGGCGGCAGCGGTGCGGGTGCCGAGCCCTTTGAGGCGCTGCTGGCCGGCGCGCCGCTGGCGCGGGTGACCGATCTCGGGGCGGATGACGTGATCCAGCTTCTCTATACGTCCGGCACCACCGGCGAGCCGAAGGGGGTGCTGCACACCTCCAACACCATGCTCTCCAACCTCGTGCCCTTCGCCGATCGCCTCGGCCTTGGCGCCGATGACGTGATCCACATGCCCTCGCCGATGGCCCATCAGCTTGGCTTCATGTACGGCCTGGTGCTGCCGGTGATGCTGGGCGCCACCGCCGTGCTGCAGGATGTGTTCACCGCGCCCGAAATGGCGCGGCAGATCATCCAGGAGGGCGCGAGCTTCACCATGGGCGCCACCCCCTTCCTCAACGACCTGACCGAGCATGTCGCGGCGAGCGGCGCCGGCACGCCGAGCCTGCGCGTATTCGTCTCGGCCGGCGCGCCTATCCCGCGCGCGCTGGTGACGCGGGCGCGGCCGACCCTGGGGGCGGCGGTGATTTCGGCCTGGGGCATGTCGGAGAACGGTGCGGTGACCACCACCCGGCTCGATGATCCGGAGGAGAAGGCCACCACCACCGACGGGCTGGCCCTGCCCGGCATGGCGGTGCGGGTGATCGATGCCGAGGGCGACGTGCTTCCGGCGGGCGCCGAGGGGCGGTTGCAGGTGCGCGGCTGCTCCAACTTCGCCGGCTACCTCAAACGCCCTGAACTGGACAACACCGACGCCGACGGCTGGTTCGATACCGGGGACCTCGCGCGCATGGATGGCGAGGGCTACATCCGCATCGCCGGCCGCTCGAAGGACATCATCATCCGTGGCGGCGAGAACATCCCGGTGGTGGAGGTGGAGAACCTGCTCTACCGCCACCCCGCCATCGCCGAGGTCGCCATCGTCGGCTACCCCGATGCGCGGCTGGGCGAGCGGGCCTGCGCCTTCGTGAAACTGCGCGAGGGGGCGGAGCTGAGTTTCGCTGACATGGCGGCGTTTCTCGCAGACCAGCAGATGGCTCGCCAGTATATTCCGGAGCGGCTCGAAATCATGGACGCGCTGCCGCGCACGCCGAGCGGCAAGATCCAGAAATTCCGCCTGCGTGAAACCGCGCGGGGATAGCTGCCAGCGTGCAATCGGCCGGCCAATGGCGTAGATTGGCAGGATCGTTTGCAGGAGCGCGCCATGGCCATCGAACCAGGTAAACCCGGCTTCCCCTTCACCTCTGGCAATGCCCAGCAGGCCATGGAGGAATGGACCAAGATGTTCGGCGCGATGAAGCTGCCGGCCGCGCCCAACATGGAGGCGCTGCTCGCCGTGCAGAAGCGCAACATGGATGCGCTCTCGGCGGCCAACCGCATCGCCCTTGAAGGGGCGCAGACGGTGGCCAAGCGGCATATGGAAATCATGCAGCAGACCATGGCCGAGCTTTCCGAGACCATGCGCGCCCTCTCCTCCACCGATGCGCCAGGCGAGAAGGCGGCGGCGCAGGCCGATCTGATGAAGAAGGCCTATGAGCGCGCGGTGGCCAATACCAAGGAAATGTCCGACCTCATCCAGCGCGCCAATGACGAGGCGATCGGCCAGCTCAACCAGCGCTTCGTCGAGGCGGTCGATGAGATGAAGGCGCTGATGGGGAAGGAATGAGCGGAGCCGCAAGCGTCCACGGCGCGGTTGACGGGTTCGAGGGGCTGTATCTGACGGGCTGGGCAATCGCCCGGCCCGACGACCATACCTGCGTGATCGAGGTGCGCGACCTAGCCGGCAACAAGGTCGGCGCCGGGCGGGCCACTCGCTCGCGCCCCGATCTCGCGGCGCTGGGCTATGGCCGCACCTCGTTTGCCTTCCGCATTCCGCTCGCCGGTGTCACCGAGGCGACCGAGTTCACCGTCACCGCCGACGGCGTGCCGCTCGGCGGCTCGCCGGTGCGGGCCGGGCGCGGGGCGTTCGACGGGTTCGTGGAAGTGGCGCACGGGCATTTCGATGGCTGGGTGACCGAGCGGGCCGAGGGCGCCGCGGCGCCGCGCATCGAGGTGGTGGATGAAGCGGGAAGGGTGCTCGGCACCGCCCGCTCCAGCATCGCCGCCGATGGCAGCGACCCCTATTTTCGCCCCGCCCGCTTCTATGTGCCGATCCCTGAACTCAGCCTCGGGCGGCACGGGGCGGCTTTGGCGCTACGGGCCAACGGCGTGCGCTTCGGCCCGGTGCTTACTCCGTTCGTCGCCATCGATGGCGCGATCCAGGAGATCAGCCGCACCGGCTGCACCGGCTGGGTCGGCGCTCCCGGGGCGCTCGCGCGGCGTTTCACGGTGGAGGCCTGGCGGGACGGACGCCTTGTTGGCAGCGGGCGGGCCAATCGCCGCGTGCCGGTGGCGCCGGGCCCTGAGGGCTGGCATGTCGGCTTTGAGATCGACTTCGACCCACCGGAGGCGATCGCCTTCCGCGAGGGGGAGGACGTTGAACTCGCCGCGTTCGATCGGATTTCCCTTCGCCTCAAGGGGAATTCGGCGGAGCTGTTCGGCGGGCCCTTCCTGGTCGGCGCCGCCGAGGGCATGGTCGCGGCCGGGCGCCGCGCCGCCCGTGCCGTGCGGGCGGGGATGGCGGATGCTGAGGACCGTGCGCTCGCCCAGGCCGCGCTGGGCGCCCATATCGCCGTCGCGCGGCTCGCCGAGGGGAGTGCCGCGCTCGCCGTGCCGCGGCACCTGAAGCCGCCGGATGCTGGCGTGCGACTCACGGTGGTGATCCCGATCTACCGTGGCGTGGCGGTGACGCGTGCCTGCATCGAGAGCGTGCTGGCACACCGCGACCCCGCCCGGGATGCTGTTCTGTTGATCAATGACGCCTCGCCTGAGCCGGAGATGGGCGTGATGCTGGCGGGTTTCGCGGAGGCGGCGAACCTTGAGATTTTTACCAATCCCGAGAATCTCGGCTTCGTCCGCACCGCCAATCGCGGCTTCGCCAATTGCGCGGTGGGTGACGTGCTGCTGCTCAATTCCGATACGGTGATGCATGCGGGTGGCATCGCCGAGATGCATGCGGTGGCGCACGCCGCGCCGGGGGTGGCCACCGTCACCGCGATGTCCAACAACGCGACCATCTTTAACTACCCGACTCCTGAAGCGCCGGTGGAGGCGTTGGAAGATGCCACCTGGGCGGAGCTTGCCGGGGTGGCGCTGGCGGCCAATCGCGGCATGGCGATCGAGGTGCCGACCGGGCACGGGTTCTGCATGCTGGTGACGCGTGCCGCGCTCGATGAGGTCGGCGTGTTCAACGAGGCATTCGGGCGCGGCTATGGCGAGGAGAACGAGTTCTGCCAGCGCGCCGCCGATCTTGGCTTCACTCACCTCGCCGCCGCGGGCGTGCTGGTGGAGCATCGCGAACGTGCGTCCTTCGGCGCCGAGCGGGACGCGCTGGTGGCGGAAAACATGGCGCGGCTGGCGGAGCTGTATCCGGAATATGACCGCGCGATCCACCGCTTCACTGCCGCGGACTCGCTGCGTGAAGCGCGCCGTGCGCTCGATGTGCACCGGCTCGCCAAGCTGCGCGCCAGCCACCCGGCGGCGGTGCTGGTGGTGGGCAATGAGCTCGGTGGCGGCACGCGGCGCTTCGAGGCCGATATCGCCAAGCATATCGGCTACGATGGCGCGCTGCTGGTCCGCCTCGCCGCCGCGCAGAATGGCGCGGTGACGATCACCGCCGGCGGTGTTGCGGCGGCTTTTGGGGGTGACGAGGTTGAGCCGGCCATCGCGCTGCTGGAGGCGCTCGGCATCGGGCGCGTCGTGGTGCAGCACGTGCTGGGCTTCACCCCCGGCTTCATCGCGGCGATCAGCGCCTTCGCTGACGGGCGGAAAATGCTGGCCTGGCTGCATGATTTCTACCCGGTGTGCCCCCGCGTCACCATGATCGACGCGCTCGGCACGTTCTGCGGCGGGGCGGATGTGGCGCGCTGCGGCCGCTGCGTCGCCATGGGGGGCGTGCACGAGGCATCGCGCACCGACACGTTATCGCCTGAGGCGCACCGGGCGATGTTCGCGGACCTGCTCGGCAAGGCGAAAGCGCTGGTGGCACCTTCTGAGGATGCGGCGGCCTGGTTCGCCCGGATGATGCCGGGCATCGCGGCGCAGGCAATCGCGCATCCGCATTACGGGCCGGCATTCCCCGCCGCGGCCCGCGAGGGCACGGCGCAGGATATCGCCATCCTCGGCGCCATCGGCCCGCACAAGGGCTCGGCCACCCTGCTTCACCTCGCCCGCCACGCCGCGCTGAGCCGGCCGGAGTTGCGCTTCCACGTGATCGGTTTCACCGATGATGACGAGGCCTTCGAGGATCTGCCGAACGTGCTCATCACCGGCAAATATGCCGACGCCGAGTTGCCCGGCCTCATCGCCGCGTCAGGCGCGCGGGTCGCGCTGTTTCTGCACGGCTGGCCCGAGACCTTCTCCTACACGCTGAGCGAGGCGGTGGCGCATGGGCTGATACCCGTGGTGCCGGATCTGGGCGCGCCGGCCGAGCGGGTGCGCGCCGCCGGGTTCGGCGCGGTGTTTCCGTTGCCGCTGGTTCCCGACGCGCTGCTCGACCTGCTGGAGGGACTCGCCGCCGGCCGGATTTCGGCGGGTGGGGGTTCCCCCGCCTCCTACGCGGTGCCCGATGCCGAGGCGCGCATCGCAGCACTGCTGCGCGATACGCCGCCGGCGGAGCCTGAGGTGCCGCGCAAGCGGGCGAGGGGGCGGAAGGCCGACTAAAGGACGAGTTGTGTCTGCGTCACCTTCGCCACCAGCTTGCCCTCGGCGGTGGTGATCTTGGTTTCCCAGATTTGCGTCCGCCGGCCGCGATGCAGCGGCGTCGCCTCGCCGATCAGCCGTGTGCCCACCGGGGCGGGGCCGATGAAGTTGGTCTTGCTCTCAAGCGTCGTCGTGCTCTTGTCGCGGGGGATGTTGAGGATGGTGGCCACCGCGCCCAGCGTGTCGGCGAAGGTCATCAAGGCGCCGCCATGGATGGTGCCGTTGCCGTTGGCCATATCCTCCCGCACGGTGATCTCGGCCACCAGCCGGTCGGTCGAGACTTCGGTGTATTCCATGCCGAGGGCGCGGGGGTATTCGGGCAGGCGGGATTGCAGGGCATCGAGCAGGGGCATCTGGGGGTCCTTGGCCGTTTCACGAAACCTTCCCATATCCCGCAGCCGCGCTGAAACCCAGCCCTGGTTGATGTGCCGCCAAGTTGATTTAACGGCGCTGCTCGGCCAGAACCCGGATACGATGACGCACCCAGCGAGGACCAGCCGATGAACTATGTCACCCGCGTGCTGCAGCCGGGCGAGCGCGTGGTGCATACCACCACGCTGCACTGGTTCGTCTATCTCGGCGCCATCCGCTGGGCGGTGATTGCGCTGATCCTACTCGGTGTGGGGATGATGGGACCGGTCATGCCACCTGAACTGCGCATGGCGCTGGAAGTCGCGGCCGGCATCGCCGCCCTGGTCGCCGCGGTGCGCGGGCTCGATGCGCTGATCCGCCGCTCTAGCACCGAGCTCGCCATCACCGATCGCCGGGTGATCTACAAGGTCGGCCTGTTCCGGCGCTCCACCTTTGAGATGAACCTCTCCAAGGTCGAGAGCGTTGGCGTCGAGCAGTCGATCCTCGGGCGGATGTTGGGCTTCGGGGAGGTCGAGGTGAAGGGCACCGGCTCCAGCCTCGCCCCCATCACCACCATCAATGACCCGCTGAAATTCCGCAGCTTCATCACCGCCTCGGCCTGAACGCCATGGCTCCCCACGACATCGCCACCGCCTGGCTCGCCGAGTTCGACGCCGCCATTGCGGCCGATGATGCCGCCCGCGCCGCCGCGCTGTTCGCGCCTGACGGACATCTGCGCGACATCCTGGCGCTGACCTGGCAGTTCACCACCGTCTCCGGCACCGCGGCGATCGCCGGCATGCTGGAAGGTGGTATCGCCCGGATGCACCCGCGCAATATCCGTCTCGCCGCCGGCCGCACCGCCCCGCGCCGCGTCACCCGCGCCGGGGTCAGGGTGATCGAGGTGATCCTCGCCTTCGAGACCGATCTCGGCACCGGCTCCGGTGTGTTGCGCCTCCACGATGCGGCACCAGCGCGCGCCTTCACCCTCTCACTGGCCCTCGAAGCCCTGCACGGCTATCCCGACGTGGCGCTTGATCGGCACGCCAGTGACGAGGACTACTCGCGCGATTTCGGGGGTGAGAACTGGCTCGACAAGCGCAACCGCAGCCGCGCCTATGCCGATCGCGACCCTGCGGTGCTCGTCGTCGGCGGCGGGCAGGCGGGGCTCGGCATCGCCGCCCGCCTCAAGCAGCTCGGCGTCGATACGCTGATCATCGATCGCGAGGCCCGCATCGGCGATAACTGGCGCAACCGCTACCACGCGCTGACGCTGCACAATGAGGTGCATGTCAACCATCTGCCCTACATGCCGTTTCCGCCGACCTGGCCGGTGTTCATCCCAAAGGACAAGCTCGCCAACTGGTTCGAAAGCTATGTCGACGCCCTTGACCTCAACGCCTGGACCTTCACCGAGCTTGCTGGCGGAAGCTACGACGAGGCCGCCGGGCACTGGACCGTCATGCTGCGCCGGGATGGCGCCGAACGGGTGATGCGGCCGCGCCATATCGTCTTCGCCACCGGGGTCAGCAGCATCCCGAAATACGCGGGCCTGCCCGGTCAGGCCGATTTCGCCGGCACGATCCTGCATTCCGGCGCGTATACCGATGGCGCCGCGTGGAAGGGCCGCCGCGCCATCGTAGTCGGCACCGGCAATTCCGGGCATGACGTCGCGCAGGACCTGCACGCCTCCGGCGCCCATGTCACGATGGTGCAGCGCAGCCCCACCTACGTCGTCTCGATCCGCGAGGCGCAGTCGGTCTACGCCATCTATACTGAGGGGCTGCCGATCGCCGATTGCGACCTGCTTGCCACCGCCATGCCATACGAGGTGCTGCGGCGCGCTTACCAGCTCTCCACCGCCGCCTCCCGCAAGGCCGATGCCGCGCTGCTCGCCGGGCTCGAAGCCCGCGGGTTCCGGCTCGATTTCGGCGCCGACGACACCGGCTTTCAGATGAAATACCTCCGCCACGGCGGCGGCTACTACTTCAATGTCGGCTGCTCCGACCTCATCGTCGATGGCAGCATTGGCCTCATCCAATACGACAGCATCGACCGCCTCAGCCCATCCGGCTTGCGCCTCAAATCGGGCGAAACCCTGCAAGCCGACCTCCTGGTGATGGCCACCGGTTACCTCAACCAGCAAGACAACGTGCGCGCCGTGCTCGGCAACACCGTGGCAGACCGCATCGGCCCCGTCTGGGGCTTCGACGAGGGGGGCGAACTGCGCAATATGTGGCGGCAAACGCAGCAGCCCGGCCTGTGGTTCACGGCCGGCAGCCTGGCCCAATGCCGCATCTTCAGCCGCTACCTCGCCCTGCAAATCAAGGCCACAGAAAGCGGCATCGCGCCGCGGTGAGGGCGGCCGAGTGGTGAAGGAAGGGCGGGGGCGCTGCCCCCGACCCCCGCCAGGGGCCGAGCCCCTGGACCTCATGCATTAGAGCGTTATCGGTTGAAGTTGACTCGTATGTGACTTGCGTGACGACGGGGCGGTCTGATTCAAGCTGAGGGCTGGACGAGGAGGCCAGCCCTTATGCCGGCTCCGTATTCTGAGGACCTTCGGCTTCGCGTGATGGAC
>CAIPLM010000008.1 GCA_903865895.1 uncultured Rhodospirillales bacterium
ATCCTCACCGACTTCGGCACGGCTGAACGAGCCAGCGCGATGGATGCCTTCTTCAAGGCGCGCGGCATCATCGTGCGCGGCATGGGCGCCTATGATCTGCCGCACTGCCTGCGCATCACCGTCGGCACCGACGAGGAATGCGGGCTGGTGGCCGAGGCGGTAAGCGCCTTCATGGCGACCCAGAATGGCTGAACCGCTGTTCAAGCGGCTGGTGCTGCTCGGCGTCGGGCTGATCGGCAGCTCGGTCGCGCGTATCGCCATGGAGCGGGGCGACATCGCCGGCGAGGTGGTCGCCAACGCCCGCACCCAGGCGACGCTCGACCGGGTGATGGAACTGGGCATCGCCCATCGCGTCGAGCTCGATCCGGCCGAGGCGGTGAAGGGTGCGGATTGCGTGATGTTTTGCGCCCCGGTTGGCGCATTCGCCGCGCTGGCCGAGGCCGTGGCGCCCTATCTGGAGCCTGGCTGCATCGTCACCGATGTCGGCTCGACCAAGCAGTCGGTGATCCGCGACATCGCCCCGCTGCTGCCGGCGGCGGTGCATTTCGTGCCGGCGCATCCGATGGCCGGCACCGAGTATTCCGGCCCCGATTCCGGTTTCACCACCCTGTTCCAGGGTCGCTGGACGCTGATTGTGCCGCTGCCCGGCTCCGACGCGGCGGCCAATGAGAAAATCGCCGAGCTGTGGCGGCGCTGCGGCTCGATGATCGAGGTGATGGAGCCCGCGCATCATGATCGCGTGGTCGCCATCGTCTCGCACCTGCCGCATCTGCTCGCCTTCACCATCTGCGGCACCGCGGATGACCTGGAGGATGAGAGCCGCCAGCAGGTGCTGCGCTTCGCCGCCTCCGGCTTCCGCGATTTCACCCGCATCGCCGCCTCCGACCCCGCGATGTGGCGCGATATTTTCCTCAACAACCGCGAGGCGCTGCTGGAAATGCTCGCGCGGTTCATGGAGGACGCGCAGGCGATGGCGCGCGCGGTGCGGTGGGGCGACCCGGCCTATATCGAGGAAAGCATCAAGCGCGGGCGTAAGATCCGGCGAAGCCTGATCGAGTTGAAGCAGGCCTGAGCGGCGGCGATTCGCCGAAGCAGGGTCAGCCGAGACCGAGCCAGCCGAACAGACGTTGGCTCGGCGGCCAGGCCGCCATCAATTCGCCGCGCAGCAGCATCGTGCCGGCGAGGAGTCCGGCGAGCACCACCGTGCTGGCGCCGAGCGCCGCGATCATCGCGATTCCGCCCCGCGTTGCCGCCCGAGTCGCGGCACGCGAGTCGCGGCGCTTCCCGGGCGCAATGGTGATCGGCGGAGGAGCCTCGAGGGTCTCGGAGGGCGGCGCGACCGGTTCCGGCATGGCCTTCGTGGCAGGCGGTGGCGGCGGAGGGGGCGGCGCAGGTGGGGGTGGTGGAGGCGGAGCGGGGGGCGGTGGTTCCTCGCGCGGTGCCGGTTGCACCAGGGACGCGGCCTCCTCGGGCAGCCAGTTCTCGCCGCAGCGGGCGCAGCGCACCTTCTTCCCGGTGGCGAGCATCTGCTCGGGCACCTCGTAGGCGGCGGAACATGAGGGGCAGACGATGCGCATGTGACCAGTGTTTAACCCAAGATCGCCGTGCGGAGAAGCGTAAAAGCGCCTTAGCATATTGTTTTAACGAACGTTTTAGACTTTTCACACAATCGTCTGCAGCGCCGGGGCACCGGCAATTCCCCACCGGATTTCACCGCCAGGCGCTATGATGGCACAAGGACAACGTCGAAAGGGCCGAGTCGCCGGATGATCCGTCTGGAATCTGTTGGGTTGCACTACGCCCAGGGCACCGCGCCCGGGCCTGAGGTGCTGCGCGACATCACCTTCGTGGTCCCCGAGGGCGGGTTCCGCTGGCTGCTGGGTCCGTCAGGCGCCGGCAAGTCCTCGCTGTTGCGCCTGCTGCATCTCGCGGTGCGCCCGACCAGCGGCAAGCTGGCGCTGCTCGATGTCGATATCCGCGCCGCCTCGCGGCACGATCTGGCGCTGTTGCGCCGGCGGGTGGGCATGGTGTTCCAGGACTTCCGCCTGCTGCCGCAGCTCTCGGCCTTCGACAATGTCGCCCTTCCGCTGCGCCTCGCGGGCAAGCCGGAACCGCAGGTGCAGGCCGATGTGGCGGAG
>CAIPLM010000009.1 GCA_903865895.1 uncultured Rhodospirillales bacterium
AAGGGGCGTATCGACCTGCAGACCTTTGCCCGCATCACCGCCACCAACCCGGCCAAGCTATTCGGCCTCTACCCGCGCAAAGGCAGCATCGCCCCGGGCTTCGACGCCGACCTCGTGCTGTGGGACCCCAACAAGCGCACCCGGCTCACCAATGACCACATGCAACACACCATCGACTATACGCCCTATGAGGGCCTGGACGTGACGGGCTGGCCGGTCGCCACGCTCCGCCGCGGCGAAGTGGTGATGCGGGACGGCAAGGTGCAGGCGCCCGAAGGGTCCGGCCAATTCCTCGCCCGCGGCCCCTACGACATGATCCGCCCAACCGGCGTGCTGCCCGATGGATTCGACGGCGCGGAATGGGCGTGAGCCTGCTCTCCGTCCGCGGCCTTACCCGCAGCTTCTATGGCGTGCAGGCCCTGCGCGGCGTCGATTTTGACGTCGCGCAGGGCACCATCACCGCGCTGATCGGGCCCAACGGCGCCGGCAAGACCACGGCCTTCCAATGCATCACCGGCGTCGTCCCCCCCGATGGCGGACGGGTGATGTTCGACGGCAAGGACATCACGGGCTGGCGGCCCGATCGCGTTGCCCAGGCCGGGCTCACCCGCACCTTCCAGATCGCCCGCGGCATCCCCCGCCTCTCCGTGCTCGATAATCTCCTGCTCTACGCCGCCAACCAGCCCGGCGAGGGGGTGATCTCCGCCCTGCTCGGGCTCGGCGGCGCGGCCGAGGAGGCGGCGCGGGTGCGCGCCATCGAGATCGCACGGCGGCTCAACCTGCTCCGCGTCGCCAACAACCCCGCCTCCGCCCTCTCCGGGGGGCAGAAGAAGCTGCTGGAGATTGGCCGCGCACTGATGGCCTCCCCCAAGCTCGTCCTGCTCGACGAACCGATCGCCGGGGTGAACCCCACGCTGGCCGAGGAAATCGCCGAGCATCTGCGCACGCTGCGCGCCGAGGGCATCACCTTCCTGGTGATCGAGCATCATATGGACCTGCTGGCCCGGCTGTGTGACCCGGTGATCGTGATGGCCGAGGGTCGCACCCTCACCGAAGGCAGCTTCGCCGCCGTCGCCGCCGATCCGGTGGTTCAGGAGGCCTATATGGGGCGGCGCAAATGGGCCTGATGCCAGAGGGGCTGATGACAGCTGAAGGCGTCGTCTGCGGCTACGGCGCGGCGGATGAGATCCTCAAGGGCGCGGCGATCACCGTGCGTCCCGGCGAAATGGTGGCGATCATCGGGCCGAACGGCGCCGGCAAATCCACTTTGCTGAAAGCCATCGCCGGCCTGCTGCGCCTCAAATCCGGCTCCATCCAACTGGAAGGCCAGGAGATCGCGGCGCTCGACCCGCGCGCCCGCGCCCGCCTCGGCATCGCCTTCGTGCCGCAGGAGGCCAATATCTTCCCGACCATGACGGTGCGGGAAAACCTGGAGATGGGCGGCTTCCTCGAGCCGCGCACAGTGGCCGCGCGCATCGAGGCGCTGTTCACCCGCTTCCCCATGCTCGCCGAAAAACGCCGCCAGGCCGCCCGCACCCTCTCCGGCGGCCAGCGGCAAATCCTCGCCATGGCGATGGCGCTGATGGTGCAGCCCAAGCTGCTACTGCTCGACGAGCCCTCCGCCGGCCTCTCGCCCGTCGCCGCCGAGGCGCTGTTCGACAGCATCGCCGCCATCCACGCCGAGGGCACCGCGATCGCCATGGTGGAGCAGAACGCCCAGGAGGCGCTGGCGATCGCCGATACCGGCGTGGTGCTGGTCGATGGCCGCACCGCCCTGGTGGGCGTGGCGCGCGAAATGGCGGCAGACCCCGAAGTGCGGCGGATGTTCCTGGGGGGCTGACCAATACATCGTCCGTACCATCGGAAAGATTCACCACGGAGACAGTAAGACAGGGAGGGTGGGAGGCGGAATCGGGCCGCAAGCGCCTCATTGCCTTACTGCCTCTGTGGTGAAACTAGCTTGGTGCCGCCCCTTCCCTTCCCGGCCCCGTAGTGCGAATTTGGCGCTTCCGATGGGAAGGAACCTGCCATGACCGATTGCATCCGCGGCCTCTGGTCCGCCATGACCACGCCGCTTGACGCCGACGGCATGGTCGATCACGCCGCCCTCGTCGCGCACGGCAAGTTCCTCCTCGCCAATGGCTGCGACGGGCTGGTCCCCTTCGGCACGACAGGCGAAGGCACCTCCTTCAGCGCCGTCGAGAAGCTCGCCGCCGTGGAGGCCCTGCTGCAAGAAGGCATCCCCGCCGCGCAGATCGCGCTCGGCACCGGCTGCCCCGCCATCACCGATACCATCACCCTAACACGCGACATGATGGGCCTCGGCCTGGTCCACGCCATGATCCTGCCGCCCTACTACTACCGGGACGTCACCCCCGAAGGCATCGAAGACGCCTTCGCCGCCACCATCGACGGTGTCGGCTCCGACCGGCTGCGCGTCACCGCCTATCACATCCCGCAGGTCTCGGGCGTCGAGACCCCCGCCATCGCGCTCGCCGGACTGCGCCGCCGCTACGGGGCCATCATGGCCGGCGTGAAGGACAGCACCGGCGACTGGAACAGCTTCCTGCGCTTCCGCGAGATCGCGCCAGAGATCGGCACCCTCGTCGGCGCCGAAGTGCTGATCGCCAAGGCGCTGGATGCCGGCGGCGTCGGCACCATTTGCGGCATGGTCAACCTGGTGCCCGCCCTCGTACGTGCCATGTTCAACGGCCACGCCGGCACCGAGGCAATGGCGGCGGCATGCGGCCAGATCGAGGCGCCGTTCATCTCCGTCATCAAATCCATCCTCGCCGCCCAAACCGGCGACGCCGCCTGGCGCAGCGTGCGGGCGCCGTTCCGGCCGGTTGACGCCGCTGTCGGGGTGCGCAAGGCGCAGGCTTTGGCCGCTATCAGTCAGAAGCAGGCGGCGGAATAACGCAAAGCGCGACGGCCAGGCGGTTGGCGCGACGGCGGCGATGTGGGGAATGACGTGATGAACAATCCTGTCGCGGCGGCCGTACCTAGGCAGGCCGCAATCTCGGTTCTGGTGGCACTCAGTGCCACGCATCTGCTTAATGACATGATCCAGTCGCTGATTCCGGCGATCTACCCGATCATCAAGGCCGAGTATCAACTCGACTATGGACAGATCGGGCTGATCACGTTGGCCTTCCAGATCTCCGCCTCGCTGCTGCAACCCGCGGTCGGCTTTTATACCGACAAGCACCCCATGCCCTACTCGATGATCGTCGGCATGGGCTGCACCCTGATCGGCCTGATCGGCCTGGCTTTTGCCAGCAGCTACGGTTTGCTGCTGATCGCGGCGGCATGCGTCGGACTCGGTTCGTCGATTTTCCATCCGGAGGCGACGCGGATGGCGCGCAATGCGTCGGGCGGGCGCCAAGGCCTGGCGCAGGGCATCTTCCAGGTCGGCGGCCAGACCGGGGGAGCGCTCGGGCCGTTGCTGGCCGCCTTCATCATTGTGCCATTGGGGCAGCGCAGCCTCGGCTGGTTTTCGATTGCAGCGCTGCTGGCGATGATGCTGATGCTCTGGATCGCCGGCCGCTATGCCGCGATCGCGCCGCCGCGCAAGCAGCCGGCCAGCCCCAGTGCAATTCCGGCAAGCACCGCGCGTCCGACCGCAAAGGTGGTGATTCCCTTCATTATCCTGATCGTGTTGCTGTTCTCGAAGAACGCCTATTCCTCCAGTTTTACCTCGTTCTATACGTTCTTCCTGATCGGCAAATTTGATATTTCGGTGCAGTCATCGCAGCTGATGCTGTTCCTGTTCCTGGCCTCCTCGGCGGTGGGCGCTCTCGGCGGCGGTATCCTTGGCGACCGCATCGGCCGCACCCGCATCTTATGGTTCTCGATCCTCGGCGCGCTGCCCTTCACCCTGATCCTGCCTTTCGCCACTCTGTTCTGGACCGGTGTGCTGACGATCGTGATCAACCTGATCATGGCCAGCTCCTTTGCCGCTATCATGCTCTACGCCATGGAACTGCTGCCCGGGCGGGTCGGCTTGGTGGGCGGGTTTTTCTACGGCCTTACCTTCGGCCTGGGCGGTATCGCTGCCGCCGCGCTCGGCGGACTGGCCGACCAATATGGAATCGAGACCATGTACCGTGTCTGCGCCTTCCTGCCCGCCATCGGCCTGCTCGCCTGGTTCCTGCCGCGATTGCGTTAGGTTGCGGTCCAGTGGCCGGGGCGCACCGCCGCCATCGAGGCATCGTCAGCCAAACGGATAGAACGTTTTTGCTTCTTTTTTCAAAAAGAAGCGCTTTCTTGCTTTCCTAGGCCTTCTTCACGTTCCAGAACGCCGTGACCGGGGCCTTGACGATATCACTGACGGTATCGCGATGCGCCTGGGGCACGAAATACTGGCCGACCGGGATGAACGGCGGTTCCTCGAAGGCCAGCAGCTGCATCTGTTCGCAGATCTTCTTCTGGGCCGCGAGGTCCGGCGCGTCGAACCACTGCTCGGTGAGGTCTTCCATTTTCGGGTTGGGCTTGTGGCCGTGCAGCGGCAAATGGCTGCCGGGGTTGGTGATCCAGAGGCCGGCCCAACCGACCGCGAAGATGTTCCAGGCGCCCTTCTCGGTGTTTTCCTTGGCGTTCCAGCGGCTCAGCAGGGTGCCCCAATCCGTCGCGTCGAGCTTCACGTTGAGGCCGATGTCGCGCAGCATCTGGTTCAGCACCATGCCATAGGCATTGGCGGTGGGGAGTTCGGTGGGCACCATCTGGACGATCTGCTCGCCGTTATAGCCGCTCTCCTTCACCAGTTTGCGCGCGGCATCGAGGCTACGCGGGCCGTTGAGCGCCTCCATGCCGACGCCGCTGGCAAACGGCGAGGCGGGATGGAAGGGGCCGACGCCGGTGCGCATCAGCTCGGTCTGGTCGCCGATGACGGATTGGATGTAGTCGGACTGGATGACGGCGGGGAATAGCGCGCGGCGCAGCTTGGGGTTGTCGAAGGGCGGGATGGCGTTGTTGAAGTAGATCTCGGTCCAGGTGCCGAGCGGGTCCACCACCTCGACCTGCACGCCCGGGGATTTGCGGAGCTGGGGCAGCAGGTCAAACAGCGGGCGTTCGAGCCAATCCACCTCGCCCTTGATCAGCGCCTGCGCGGCGGTGGCGGTATCGGGGATGATGTGCCACTCCACACGGTCAAGATAGGCGACCTTGCCGCCTGACCACATCTCCGGCTTCTCGTTGCGCGGCACGTATTTGTCGAACTTGGCGAAGGCGGCGCGGCTCGAGCGGTCCCACTCATTGGCGAGGAAACGGTAGGGGCCGGAGCCGACCGCCTCGGTGATCTGGTTATAGGCGTCCTTCGTGCTAACGATGCGCTCGGGCAGGATGAAGCAGGAGGTGGCGCCGAGGCCGTAGGGGAGGTGGGCGAAGGGTTTCTTGAGGTGGATTTCGAAGCTGCGGTCCCCCGTCACCTTCATCTCATTCAACTGCGAGGCCATGCGCTTGCCGAACAGGTCCCGGCCGGACCAGCGCTTGATCGAGGCCACGGCATCCTTGGCCAGCACCGGCTCGCCGTCGTGGAACCACAGGTTTTCGCGCAGCTTGAAGGACCACACCAGGCGGTCGGCCGAGAGCGTGTAGCCCTCCAGCATCTGCGGCTGCGGGATCAGCTTGGCATCGAGGCCGAATAGCTGATCGGCATACATATAGGCCGCATCGAAGGCGATCAGCGCGCTGGACCACAGGGGATCGGGCGTCGAGAGATTGGCGTGCGGCACGAAGCGCAGCGTCTTGGCGGCGGATTGCGCGATCGCCGGGCGGGCGAGTGGTGCTGCGGCGGCGAGAGTGAGGGCGGAACGGCGCGGGAGCTTCATCGACATGGGGCCAGACCTCCGGACGGGTCCGGGAGCCTAGTCACCCCATGGCGATGGGCGCAAGTATCAGGGCTTCTGATACGTCGCGAAGAACTTCCGCACCGGCGTCAGCGTCTCCCAGGTGCCCTTGAAGCCCTTGGGGATCATGAAGGTGTCGCCGGCGCTGTAGGTGGCCACCGTGCCATCGGCGGCGGTGAGGCGGACGGAGCCTTCGAGCAGGGTGCAGAGCTCGTCCTTGACGTAGTTGATCTCGGCCTTCCCCGGCTCGGAGGACCAGAAGCCGCTGCGGAAGGCGCCGTCAGGATCGGTATACCAGAGCTTGGTGGTCATCCGCTTGCCGGGCTCGCCGGTGGTGGCGGGGTCATAGGCGATGGTGTGGATGGTGTTCAGGTTGGCATCATCGGGCATGGCTGGTGTCCTCCTGGGGAGAGTATGGCGCAGGGCGCGGCGCGGTGGAACGAAAAAGGGCCTGCCGGGTGAGCGGCAGGCCCCTTCAGCGGTACGAAGTGGCACCACCCTCCCCCAACCCCTCCCGCAAACGCGGGAGGGGGGAAGAGCGGCGGTATCAGAGTTGGGCGGCGGCGTATTCGTAGTTCGCCAGCTTGTTCAGCCAGTTGTCCACGTAGTTCGGGCGGACGTTGCGGAAGTCGAGGTAGTAGGCGTGCTCCCACACGTCGCAGCCGAGCAGCACCTTGCCCTCGCCGGTGGCGAGCGGGTTGGAGCCGTTCGGGGTCTTGGTGGTCTTCAGCTTGCCATCGGTGCCGAGGATCAGCCAGGCCCAGCCGGAGCCGAACTGGGTGGTCGCCGCGGTCTTGAAGGAGTCCTTGAAGGCCTGCACCGAGCCGAAATCCTCGACGATCTTGGCTTCCAGATTGCCCGGAATGCCGCCGCCGGTCGGGGACATGTTCTCCCAGAACACGATGTGGTTCCAATGCTGGCCGGCATTGTTGAACACGCCGGCGAGGGCGGCGTCACCATGGGAGAGCTTCACGATCTCTTCGAGCGACTTGCCCTGCAGCGCCGCATTGTTGGCGACGAAGCCGTTCAGCGCGGTGACATAGGCGTTGTGGTGCTTGCCGTGATGCAGTTCCAGCGTCT
This sequence comes from uncultured Rhodospirillales bacterium, assembly GCA_903865895.1. Taxonomy (GTDB): domain Bacteria; phylum Pseudomonadota; class Alphaproteobacteria; order Acetobacterales; family Acetobacteraceae; genus CAIYPH01. The sequence continues at coordinate 6,927 of CAIPLM010000009.1, forward strand.
CCTGGCACATGCCGTTGGCGGCGAGCGCCGAGGTCGAGTAGGGGAGCGAGGGCAGTTCGAAGGCCATGAGCGCATTCTCCGGTTGTGGTTCTAGAGCCGTGGTTACAGCTATGGCCACGACCGCCATGCGTCAAGCGTGCGGGCGTGAAACTTGCGCCGGAGCCGGTTTCGCGGCAGGTCGGGCGGCATGACCGACGCCCTTTCCGCCAATGGCGCCATTGTGCGCCAACATGACCCGGACCGCTTCCTCTGCGCGCTCTTCGCTCCCCCGGAGCGGCGGGAGGCGCTGTTCACGCTCTATGCGTTCAACCACGAGCTGGCCCGCGCCCGCGAGGTGACCTCCGAGCCGACTCTCGCGCTGATCCGCCTGCAATGGTGGCGCGAGGTGGTGGAGGGCGCGGCGCGGCGGCACGAGGTGGCGACCCCGCTTTCCGCGCTGCTCGCCGAGGGCGCGCTGGACCGGGCGGACCTGCTGGCGATGATCGAGGGCCGCGAGATGGAGGCCGATCCGGCGATTCCCACCATGGCGGATTTCATGGCCTATGCCCGCCAGAGCGGCGGCCACCTCGCCGCCGCCGCCGGGGCGCTGCTCGGCGCGGATGGCGCGGGGCGGGAGCGGCTGCTGGCGCTCGGCACCGGCTATGCCATGGCGGGCGTGCTGCGCCGCGCGCCCGCTTTGGCCCGCGAAGGCCGCTGCCTGCTGCCGGAGGACATGCTGGCGGCCCAGGGGCTCTGCGTGCATGACGCCATCGCGCGGCCGGATGCGGCGGATCTCGGCGGGCTGATCGGCACCGCGCGGGCCATGCTGGCGGATCGCCACGCCTGGCCGCGCCCGGTGATCGCGGCGGCGCTGCCGGCCGTGCTGGCACGGCGCGACCTCGCCCATGGACTGGCACCAAGGCCGCGCGGAATCGGCGACCGGCTGGCGGTGCTAGGCGCCTATGTGCGCGGGCGCGCCTGATCTTCCTGCCGGACGGTGCTGCGGATCGCGATACCGAGGATCGCGGCGGCAAATACCGCGCCCATGGTGGTAATCGCGACGAGCAGCCAGCGCAGGCGCGAGGCGGTATAGGCGGCATCACGTTCCAGCCGCGCATGCATCGCCAGCCGCTCCGCCTCGATGCGCGCCGCCATGTCGCCGCCGAAGGGCAGCAGCGCCGCCGCGCTTTCGCCCAGCCGCTGCTTCAATTTCTCGAGCGCCGCCTGCGGCTCCGGCCCGGCAAGCGCGGCGCGCGCCTCGTTGAGCGCGGCGTCACGCTGCAAAGCGCGCTGAAGCGGAATTGGCGCGGCATAGGTGGCGAAAATGCCGACAAGACCCACCACCGCGACGGTCATGACCAGGAAGGCAAACCAGGTGCTGTCGATCTTGCGCATGGCGGGGTGTCTGGACCACCGGCGGGGCTGGCGTCAACCAGCGGATCGGCTAGGCTTCTCCCATGAGCAAGAGCCCCTATCTATTCCCTGCCGCCGAGTATCCGCTCCGCCAGGCCTCGCCGCTGCTGAAGCTGCGCGAGGCGGTGACTGGCTTCGGAATCGCGCTGCGCTACCAGGAGCGCACGCCCTCGCCCGCGGATGCGCCGGAGCGGCCGTGGTGCGTCACGGGGCACTCCGTGTTCGTGCTGGAAGGCCGGCTGCGCTACGTCTTCGATGACCACGCGGTGGAGGCCGGGCCGGGCGACATGCTGCATATCCCCGCCGGCGAGGCGCATCGCCACAAACCCTCCGCGATTGGCGATACAACGGCGCGCTACGTGCTGACCGAGTTCGCGGAAAACTGAGCCGCTCTGGGGTGCATTAGCACTCCGTTCATCGCTCCCGCCCATCATCCCCGCCATGCGACAGGGAACGGGTGAGAGCGCCGCATGGGAACGTCCCTGATGGGCCGGTTGTTTCGATGGGTCCAGCGGCCAGCGGCCGTGGGGCCGATCGTCGCTGATGCGCCCGGTGCCCCTGCCCTTGCCTCCCAAGCCGCCGACAATGAAAGCCTGCTCGTTCAGTCCGACGCGCTATGGGGCGAAGGCTTCCGGTGGCCGGGAGGCGAGGCGGAGCTGATGCGGCTGGCGGCCCCGCTCGGCCTGTCCCCCGCCCATTCGCTGCTGTTCCTCGGCGCCGGCGCCGGCGGCCCGGTGCGTGCCTTCGCCAGCACGCTCGGCGTCTGGGTCCCCGGCTCTGAGGCCGATCCGGCCCTGGCCGCCATCGCCCGCCGCCGCCTCCAGCGCGCCGGCGCGCAACTCGCCAAGCGCGCGAAAATCGAGAGCTGGAGCCCCGCCGCCCCCGCCTTCCCCGCGCGCGGCTTCCATCACGCCCTGCTGCTGGACGTGCTTGCGGCGGGCGATCCGGTGGCGACGCTGGGGGCCGCCATCCAGGCAGTGAAGCCGGGCGGGCAGATGGTGATCGTGCAAACCCTATCGGGGCCGCACGGCGAGGCGCTGGGCGCCTCTGTGCCGCGAATCCTGGAGGCACATGGCTGCGACCTCCGCATCGTCGAGGACGAGTCGGCCCGCCACGCAAGGCTGGTGCTCCAGGGCTGGCGAAGCCAGGTGCGACAGATGCGCGGCACCCGCCCCTCCCCCGCCGAGGCGGCCCGCCTGGTGGAGGAGGCGGCCCGCTGGCTCTACCGCACGCGCGATATCCGCGATGGGCGCTGCCGGGTGATGCGCTGGGTGGCGATCGTCCCCCAACTCAACTGACCCGGATCAACCGACCCGGATCAACCGGCCAACATCAGCGCGCCATCTTCACCCCATTGAGGCGGAACATGCCGTCGGCCACCGGGGCGAACCCCTCGATCTTGCTCGACATGCCGAAAATCCAGCGCGGCGCGTAGAGGTAGAGGATTGGCAGGTCCTGGTGCAGCATCTCGAAGGCCTTGGCATAAAGCGGCAGGCGCTGGCCCATGTCGGAAATGCCGCGGGCCTGGTCGATGAGCCCATCGAAGCCCTCGCTCTTATAGCCGACCCAGTTGACCGGGGCGCCGGTGTGCAGGAGGTCGCGGATATTGCCGTCGGCATCGGGCCGGCCGGTCCAGCCCACCATATAGGCCGCCGTATTGCCCTTCTCCGCGGCATCGAGACTGGCGACGAATTCCATCGCGTTGATCTTGACCTCGAAGCCTCCTTCCGCCGCCATCGACTGGATGACCTCGGCCATTTGCACCTGGTCGGGCTGGTTGATCACGGTGAGGGTGATCTGGAACGGCGTCTTCACGCCGGCCTCGGCCAGCAAAGCGCGCGCCTTCGCGGGGTCGCGCTTCGTGGGCGCAACGGCGGGGATGTAGAACGGCGAGGTCGGCGGCAGCGGCTGGGCGGTGATGGCGTGGGCGCCGTTATAGACGACCTGCACCAGCGCCTCGCGATCCAGCGCCAGTTCGAAGGCGCGGCGCACGCGGGCATCGGTGCCGAGCGGGGTGCGGCCGGTCTCGGTGCGGGCGAGGTTGAAGCTGATGCCGGAGTAGCCGAGCCCGTCGAAAGCGACGAGCTTCAGCTTGGGGTCCTTGCGCACCTTGTCCATCTCGATCGGCGGGATCTCGATATTCACATCCACCGCGCCGGCCTGGAGATTGGCGAGCCGCACCGTGCTGTCGGTCACCGGACGGAAGGTAACGCGGGAGAAGTGGTAGTTGGCGGCATCCCAGTAATCGGCCACGCGGTCGATCACGATGCGGTCCTGCGCGACGCGCTCGACGAATTTATAGGGACCGGCGCAGACGGGGTTGAGGGCGAAATCCTTGCCCGCCGCTTCGGCCGCCTTGGGGGAGACCAGCACGCCGGCGCGGACGGCGAGCTGCGAGAGGAACACCACATCCGGCGCCTTCAGCACGAAGCGCACGGTCATCGGGTCGATCACCTCGACATGGTCAAGGCTCGCCACGTCGCCCTTGCGGGCGCTGCCGCTCATGCTGCCATGGCGTTCGACGCTGTATTTCACCGCGGCGGCATCGACCGGCGTGCCGTCATGGAAGGTGACGCCAGCGCGCAGCTTCACCACCAGGGTCTTGCTGTCGATCCACTCATACCCCGTGGCGAGGCGGGGGACGACGGCGAGCTTGTCGTTGTAGGTGAACAGCCCGTCGCACATGTTGAGCGTGGCGACGCGCTGCACATAGGTGCGGCTCAGCGTCGGGTCGAGCGCATCGGCATCCTGCGACATGGCGACGCGGAGCTGCGGCAGATCCTGCGCCTGGGCAGGGGGCGTGGGGAGCAGAGCGGCGGCAAGTAGCGCGAGCGGCGCGGCAGCTGAAAGCGGGCGCATGAGGTGGTCCTGTTTCTGCGGATGGAGGTAGTAGGCCCGGGCGGCGGTGCGGGCGTCAAGGTGCTGCGGCGCGATCGTGGGAAGGCGAAGGAAGCAGTATCACCACCCGCTTCGCTAGAGGTGCAGAGGCACGGAGGAGCGATGCGAGATGTGGTTCCGTCCTTCCGGAGCCGGCGGCGTGGCCTCCCATGGGCGCTGCGGCGAGAAAGATTTTTTACCGTGGTTCGGTTTTTGTTCTTGACTTATATCCCCGACATCGGCGATAATGCCGGAGTCATATTTGGAGTTGCCCGATGTCGTCCGCCGTTGCCCATTCACCCCTGCCCGAGCCCGCCGTCGCGCTTTTGCGCGCGGTGGAGGCGGTGTTGCGGGCGATTTTGGTGGCGGTGCTGGGCGATGTTGCGGCACTGAAGCCGCGCCACCCGGTGCGGCGGCTGCATGCGCGGCTGGAGCGTTACATCGCGCGCTATATCGCGCTGCTTGCGGCGGCGCTGGCGGAGGGGGTTGCGCGGCAGGCGGCGCAGGACCAAGCGCTGCGCACGTCTCGTATCGGGCGTTCGGTGGCGCGCGCCGCACGGTGCGATGTCGCCAGTTCGGCGCGCCCCGCGCCCGCTCCGGCGCAGATGATGTTCCCCTGCCCGGCGACCTCGCCGCGTGCGGCCGTGGTTATTCCGCTCGCCTCGCGCGGCCCGCCATCATGGGGTCAACGCGAAAATTCGAGGCCGGCGGCGGCCGGATTCCGCACGCCGATTTTGTTTCGATATCAAAACAGTTTCGTGGCCCGACGAGGTTATCCCGCCAGGGCCCCGCGAATGGCCGCCAGCGCCGCGTCGGCCTGTTCGACGTCGGGGCCGCCGGCCTGCGCCATGTCGGCCCGGCCGCCGCCGCCCTTGCCGCCCACCACGGCGGAGGCGACGCGCACCAGATCGACCGCCGAGATCCGCGCAGTCAGATCCGCCGTGACGGCGACGACGATGCTGGCCTTGCCCTCGGCGGTGCTGATCACCGCGACGACGCCGCTTTCGATCTGCTTGCTGATGGCTTCGGCGATGCCCTTGAGGTCCTTGGCCGGCACGTCACCGAGGTTGCGCGGCGCGAACTTGACGCCGGCGACGGTCTCAACCTCGGCGGCGGCGCCACCGGTGGCGAGCTTCTTTTGCAGCTCGGCGACCTGCCGTTCCAGCTTCCGGCGTTCCTCGACCAGCGCAGCAACACGTTCGGCCACTTCGCCCGGCGCCACTTTCAGCGCGGCGGCGGTTTCGTTGAGGCGGCGGTCATTTTCGGCAATCAGTGCAAGGGCGGACTCGCCGGTCACCGCCTCGATGCGACGCACGCCGGCGGAGACGGCGCCCTCGGCGGTGATGCGGAGCAGGCCGATATCGCCGGTGCGGCGCACATGGGTGCCGCCGCACAGCTCGATCGACCAGGCCGCGCGCTCGCCATCGCCGACGCCCATGGCGACGACGCGGACTTCCTCGCCGTATTTCTCGCCGAAGAGGGCCATTGCGCCTTCGGCGACGGCGGCGTCGGGCGTCATCAGGCGGGTGGTGACGGCGCTGTTCTCGCGGATGCGGGCGTTCACCTCGGCCTCGACCCAGGCAAGATCGTCGCGGGTGATCGGCGTGGGCTGCGACACGTCGAAGCGCAGGCGATCGGGCGCGTTGAGGCTTCCCTTTTGCTGCACATGGGTGCCGAGCCGGCGGCGCAGCGCCTCGTGCAGCAAATGCGTGGCGCTGTGATGGGCGCGGATGGCGCTGCGGCGGGCATGGTCCACCACAGCGCGCACGGGCTTGCCGAGCTCGACCGTGCCGGAGGTGACGCGGCCGATATGGGCGAAGACGTCGCCAAGTTTCTTCTGGGTGTCAGAGACGGTGATGACGAAGCCGGGGCCTTCGATCACCCCGGTATCGCCGACCTGACCGCCCGACTCAGCGTAGAACGGCGTCTGGTTCAGCACCACGGCAACCTCGCTGCCGGCTTCGGCAAGCTCGACCGGGTGGCCGCCGCTGACGATGGCGGTCACCTCGCCCTCGGCGATCTCGGTGGAGTAGCCGAGGAATTCGCTGGCGCCGATCTTCTCGCGGGTTTCGAACCACACATGCTCGGTGGCAGCTTCGCCGGAGCCGGCCCAAGCGGCGCGGGCGCGCTTGCGCTGCTCGGCCATGGCGGCGTTGAAGCCCTCGACGTCGACCGCCCTGCCCTGCTCGCGCAGCGCGTCCTGCGTGAGGTCGAGGGGGAAGCCGTAGGTATCGTAGAGGCGGAAAGCAACGTCACCGGCGAGCGCCTGGCCGTCGCCGAGCTTGCCGGTTTCATCGGCGAGCAGGCCGAGGCCGCGCTCCAGCATCGCCTTGAAGCGGGTCTCCTCGAGGCGCAGCGTCTCGGTGATCAACCCCTCGGCGCGGCCGAGCTCGGGATAGGCGGCGCCCATCTGGCGCACCAAAGCGGGGACCAGCCGGTGCATCACCGGGTCCTTGGCGCCCATCATGTGGGCGTGGCGCATGGCGCGGCGCATGATGCGGCGGAGAACGTAGCCGCGGCCTTCGTTGGAGGGCAGCACGCCATCGGCCATCAGGAAAGAGGTGGCGCGCAGATGGTCGGCCACCACGCGGTGGCTGGTGCGGTGCGAGCCGTCCGGGTCCTGCCCGGTGGCCTCGGCGGAGGCGAGGATGAGGGCGCGCAGCGTGTCGGTATCGTAGTTGTCGTGCTTGCCCTGCAGGATGGCTGCGAAACGCTCGAGGCCCATGCCGGTATCGATGGAGGGGCGCGGGAGGGCCACTCGGGTGCCGGGTGGGCCTTCCTCGAACTGCATGAACACGAGGTTCCAGATCTCGATGAAGCGGTCGCCGCCCTCCTCGGGGGTGCCGGGCGGGCCGCCCCAGATCTTGTCGCCGTGATCGTAGAAGATCTCCGAGCAGGGGCCGCAGGGGCCGGTATCGCCCATGCGCCAGAAATTATCGGAGGTCGGGATGCGGATGATCCGCTCCTCCGGCAGCCCCGCCAGCTTCTTCCACAGCGCCGCCGCCTCTTCGTCCTCCGAGAACACGGTGACGGTGAGCTTGTCCTTCGGCAGGCCGAAATCCTTGGTCACCAGCGTCCAGGCGTGATGGATCGCCTGTTCCTTGAAATAGTCGCCGAAGGAGAAATTCCCCAGCATTTCGAAGAACGTATGGTGGCGCGCGGTGTATCCGACGTTATCGAGGTCGTTATGCTTGCCGCCGGCGCGCACGCATTTCTGCGCGGTGGTAGCGCGGGTGTACGGGCGCTTCTCCTGGCCGGTGAAGACGTTCTTGAACTGCACCATGCCCGAATTGGCGAACATCAGCGTCGGGTCATTGCGCGGGACAAGCGGGCTGCTCTCGACGATCTCGTGCCCGTTGCGGCCGAAATAGTTGAGGAACGTGGCGCGGATATCGTTGCTCGACGTCATGGCAGGCGAACTTCCGGAGAGAGGGCTAAAAACTGGGAGCGGAGGGCTGAGTTAGCGCACCCGCCCCCCCCTGTCACGCATCCGCACGCTCGCGGCCCGCCCGGCGCGGGCATTTCCGACATGTCACGATATTGGGACTGTGCGGCGGACGGCTGGCGCTTCTAACGCTGCGCCGGATCAGGCATAAGACACGCTACGTCATTGCATGAGGCTTTGCGTGCTCCAGACCAGATTGCCGTTCGTCCTGATATGCCTCGCACTCGCCGCCTGCGGCGGGTTGCGCGAAGAAGTCGCCGCCATCGGCCTCGCCGCCCCGCCTGCCCCGGTGGTGGCCGAGAAGCCGTCGCCCGATGCCGCTTTGGCGCAGGCCCAGGCCGCCGATGCGCAGGGCGACATGGAAGAGGCGGAGCGGCTCTACGTGATCGCGGCCGAGGGTGGGAATATTGACGCGCGCATCGCGCTGGGGGTGATGTACCTCGCAGGCCGTGGCGTGCATAAGGATTATGCCGCAGCGGTGCATTGGCTGGAGCCGGCGGCGAAAGCCGGCAATGCCGAGGCCCAGGTGCGCCTTGGCCTGATCTATGAGAACGGCGGAGTCGGCGTGACCGCCAGCCCCGACAAGGCGATGGAGTGGTATACCCGCGCCGCCGACCAGGGATTGGCGAATGCGCAGTACCGTGCCGGCAGCCTGATGCTCCAGGCGATACTCGGCCATGAGAATCCGGCACGGGCGCTGCAATATTTCCAGGCCGCCGCTGCGCAGGGCCACGTGCAGGCGGCGACCGCGATCGGCATGCTGCTGCTGCAAGGCCGCGCCGGGCGGCAGGACATCCCGGGTGCGCTGACCTGGCTGCGCCGTGGCGCGGAACGGGGCGACCCCGAAGCCATGCTCCAACTCGGGCGTCTCTACTGGGAAGGCGAGCGCGTGCCCAAGAACATCCCCGAGGGCACCCGTCTCTTGCGCCAGGCCGCCGCCCTAGGTTCCGAGGAAGCCCGGCACGAACTGGCGCTGCCGCCGATCTAGGTTGAGCAGGCAAATCGGCGACCTCGACCGCCGAGCGCCCGGGCCGCCCAAGATTCGCGCGAATATGGATGCGAACTGCTGACACAATAGGCAGCCCATCGGTGCGGCCCGGCGAGAAACTCCCGGTGGTCTGTTGGCACGGCTCTTGCTGTTCCGTCCGCGGAGTAACGCGAGACGGGAATGCCAGCCGAAGTCGGAATCGAACTAATCGCGGTGAGCAAGCGCTACGGTGCCGTTACCGCCGTGGACGCCATCGATCTGCGGATTCCCGCCGGCGCCTATTGCTGCCTGATCGGCCCCTCCGGCTGCGGCAAGACCTCGACGCTGCGGATGATCGCCGGGCATGAGGAGGTGTCGTCGGGCGATATCCTGCTCGATGGCCGCAACATCACCGCCCTGCCGCCGGCGGGGCGCGGCACCGCGATGATGTTCCAGAACTACGCGCTGTTTCCCCACCTCACCTGCCTCGACAACGTCGCCTTCAGCCTCAAGATGCGGGGCATGGGCCGCGCCGAGCGGCACGAGCAGGCGCGGGCGATGCTGGCGCGGGTGCATCTGGAGGAACTGGCCGAGCGCCGCCCGGCGCAGCTCTCAGGCGGGCAGCAGCAGCGCGTAGCCTTGGCCCGCGCGCTCATCACCAACCCCCGCGCCTTGCTGCTCGACGAGCCGCTCTCGGCGCTCGACCCTTTCCTCCGCGGGCGGATGCGCGAGGAGCTGAAGCGGTTGCAGCGCGAGCTTGGCATCACCTTCATCCACGTCACCCACAGCCAGGACGAGGCACTCGCGCTGGCGGACCTGGTGGTGGTGATGGAGGGCGGGCGGATTTTGCAGGCCGATGCGCCGCGCGCGGTGTTCCAGCAGCCGCGCACCGAGTTCGTCGCCCGCTTCATGGGCGGCCACAACATCCTGGCCGGCGTTGGCCGGGGCGGCGAGGTGCGGCTGGATTTCGGCGCCATCCCGCTGCCGGCGGCGCCCGACGGGCCGCTGCGCATCGCCATCCGCACCGATCGCATGCGGCTTGACGCCGCGCTGCCCTACCAACTGCCCGGCCGCATCAGCGCGGTCGAATACCACGGGCTGCATGTCCGCCTCGGGCTCGAGGACGCGGACGGCAATGCCCATAGCCTGCTGCTGACCGAGGCGGAGTTCTTCGCCCGGCCGCTGGCGCTCGGCGATGCCGTGGCGGCCGGCTTCACCGCAGATGACGTGCATCTTCTCGCAACCTAAGGGGACCATGACATGACCAAGCCGACCGGCGTCTCCCGCCGCCGCCTGATCAAAACCGCCGCCGCCACCGCGGGCGTTGCCGCCGGCTCCGGCGCCATCACCGGCTTTCCGGTGATCTGGGCGCAGAACATCAAGAACGTCGTGCTGAAGCAGTTCGGCACCGGCGTGTCCAACCAGAACGCCATCGGCGAGAAGGTGAAGCAGGACCTCGGCTTCACCCTGCAAATGACCGCGCTCGATTCGGACGCCGTCACCCAGCGCGCGGTGACGCAGCCCAAGTCCTACGACATCGCGGACATCGAATACTGGATCTGCAAGAAGGTGTTCCCCGCCGGCGTGCTGCAGCCGATGGACACCAAGAAGCTCAAGTATTTCGACAAGATCGTGCCGATCTTCACCACCGGCAAGCTGACCCCCAACAGCACCATCGCCCAGGGCACCGCGCCGCACAGCGTTGGCTTCGTCGAGGGCAAGAACTCCACCAAGTTCTCCGCCAAGCCGACCGAGTGGTTCACCATGGTGCCCACCATCTACAACGCCGACACGCTGGGCATCCGCCCCGATCTCGTCGGCAAGCCGGTGACGCAGTGGAAGGACCTGCTGGACCCCCGCTTCAAGGGCAAGGCCTCGATCCTCAACATCTCCTCGATCGGCATCATGGACGCGGCGATGGTGTGCGAGAGCGCCGGGCTCATCAAATACAAGGACAAGGGCAACATGACGAAGGCGGAGATCGACAAGACTCTCGCCATCTTCACCGAAGCCAAGAAAGCCGGCCAGTTCCGCGCCTTCTGGAAGACCTTCGATGAGAGCGTCAACCTGATGGCCTCGGGCGAGGTGGTGATCCAGTCCATGTGGTCGCCCGCCATCGCCGCCGTGCGCTCCAAGGGCATCCCCTGCGTGTATCAGCCGTTGAAGGAAGGCTATCGCGCCTGGGGCGGCGGGCTCGGCCTCGCCAAGCATCTCTCGGGGCTCGAGCTCGATGCCGCCTATGAATACATCAACTGGTACATGTCCGGCTGGGTCGGCGCCTATCTCAACCGGCAGGGCTACTACTCGGCCGTGCTCGATACCGCCAAGCAATACATGAAGCCAGAGGAGTGGGACTTCTGGATGGAAGGCAAGCCGGCCGCGATCGACATCATGTCGCCCGAGGGCAAGCTGATGGAGAAGAAGGGCACCACGCGTGACGGCGGCAGCTTCGCCGCCCGCATGGGGGCGGTGGCCTGCTGGAACGCGGTGATGGACGAGGACAAGTACATGGTCCGTAAATGGAACGAGTTCATCGCCGCCTGATCCGTTCGGGTTGATGATCCGCACCATTCCCGCCTGGCTACAGGCAGCACCCCTGGCACTCGTGCTGGGGGTGTTCCTGCTGGTGCCGATCGCCACCGTGGTGGTGGTGAGTTTCTGGGACTACGACCAGACCCGCCTGATCCCCGGCTTCGTGCTCGACAACTACGCCGACGCGCTGGGCGAGGGGGTGACGTGGAAGACCTACTTCTCCACCCTGCGCTTCGCCCTGATCACCTGGGCGATCACCCTGCTGCTCGGCTTCACGGTGGCGTATTATCTGGCGTTCCACGTCACCAGCGCGCTGTGGCAGATGGTGCTGTTCCAGCTCTGCACCATCCCCTTCCTCACCTCCAACATCATCCGCATGATCTCCTGGATCCCCTTCCTCGGCCGGAACGGGCTGCTCAACCAGGCGCTGCAGGGGATGGGGCTGACCGACCATCCGCTCGACTTCCTGCTGTTCTCCGATTTCTCGGTGATCCTCGCCTTCGTGCACCTCTACACGCTGTTCATGGTGGTGCCGATTTTCAACACCATGATGCGGATCGACCGCTCGCTGATCGAAGCCGCGCGCGACGCCGGCGCCGGGTTTCGCGCCGTGCTGACCGACGTGGTGATCCCGCTCGCTTTGCCGGGCATGGCGATCGGCAGCATCTTCGTCGTCACCCTCGTGATGGGCGATTTCATCACGGTGCGGCTGATGAGCGGCGGGCAGTCCGCCTCGGTCGGCGTGATGATGATGAACGCGATGTCGCTGCTGCAATATCCCGCCGCGGCCGCCCACGCCGTGGTGCTCCTGGCGGTGGTGCTGCTGATGGTCGCCGCCATCCTGCGGGTGGTCGACATCCGCAAGGAACTGTGATGCGAGGCGGCCTCGCCCATGGCGTGCTGACCGGTGTGTTCGCGCTGTTCGTGCTGTTCCTCTACGGCCCCACCCTCACAATCGCCATCCTCTCCTTCCAGGGACCGGAAGGCGGGCTGACCTTCCCGATGCGCGGCGTGTCGCTGCACTGGTTCGCCAACCTGTTCCAGACCCAGACGGTCGGCGATTTCGGCGGCTCCTTCACCCGCTCCATCGCGCTCGCCCTGATCGTCACCGGGCTGACGGTAGGGATCGCGCTCCTCGCCGGCCTCGCCTTCCGCCGGCGCTTCAAGGGCGCGACGCTGCTGTTCTACGTCACCGTCGCCAGCCTGATCATGCCCTCGATCCTGATTTCACTCGGCATCGGCCTGATGTTCAACATCGCGGATATCCCGCCCACCTGGTACGGCTCGGCACTCGGCGCGCACCTGACCTGGACGCTGCCCTTCGGCGTGTTGATCATGCTCGCGGTGTTCAACCGCTTCGACCGCAGCCTGGAGGAGGCCGGGCGCGATCTCGGCGCCTCGCCCTGGCAAGTATTCCGCTACGTGGTGCTGCCGCTGATCACGCCGAGTCTGATCGGGGTCGCGCTATTCGGCTTCACCCTCTCCTACGATGAATTCGCCCGCAGCGTGATGTCCGCGGGCTCGGACAATACGCTGCCGCTCGAGATCTACGGGATGACGACCAACGTGACGACGCCGGTGCTCTATGCGCTCGGCACGCTCACCACGCTTTTCTCCTTCATCGTGATCGGCGGCGCGCTCGGGGTCATGCTGATGCTCCGCCGGCGCCGCGCGCGGTAGGGCGGTTGCGCGGCGCGGCCGGGCGTGCTGGCCTTGTGCCATGCAAGCGCTGATCGCCGCGACCAAGGCTTTTCTCGACATCATCCCGCAAGCCGCGCCGTTCCTCGCGGATTGGCCGGCGGCGAGGCCGATGCGTGACGTGGCGCCGTCAGAGTTGCCGGTGCTGGCCTGGCTCGGGGACTGTTCCGAAAATACCGTGCCGGCAACGGTGCCACTGGTGCGGGCGCTGCTGGAAACGCATGGTCTCGCCTGGCGGCAGACCTATGGCGCCGCCGACCTGCCGCCCGATTTCCTCGCACGCTACGGCTGGACGGAACTTGTGGGCCAGCGTGGACCGGTGCCGTCCGATGTGATCGCCGCGGGGTTCCTGCTGCTCGGCCCCGAGACCCATTACCCCCGCCACAGCCACGCCGCCGAGGAACTCTACATCCCGCTCGCCGGCACCGCGGAGTGGCTGCGCGGCGAGGCGCCGTTTGCGCCAGTGCCGTCCGGCGTCCCGATCCATCACCCGTCCTGGATGCCGCACGCCATGCGCACCGGGGCGGCGCCGCTGCTCGCCTTCTATCTGTGGCGTGGCGGCGATCTCACCCAGAAATCGACCTTCATTTGAGGCCCCCATGCTGACGCCAGAACGCCGCGCCCGCGCCGAACGCTTCCTCGCGCAAAATTTCCGCCCGCTGCTCTACAACCCGCAGATACGCCCGCATTGGATCGGCGATACCGACCATTTCTGGTATCGCCACGAAACCACCAGCGGCGCCACCATCATGATCGTCGATGCCGCGACCGGGGTGGCGAGCCCGGCGGCCGATCCGGCGGCGCTGGAGGCGAGCGTCCTCGCCCCGCCCGCGCGCCCCGGTGAAACCCTCTCGCCCGACGGCACGCTTGCCGCCTTCGTGCGCGCGCATGATCTCTGGCTGCGCGATACCGCGACCGGGGCTGAACGCCGCCTCACCCATGACAGCGCGGCGCATCACGCCTGGGCCAAGTCGCCGGACATGAACCTCACCACTGTCACGCTCCAGCGCCGCGGGATTACCCTACCGGCCAACGTGCTGTGGTCACCCGACAGCCGCAAGATCTTCACCTCCCGGCTCGACGAGCGCGACGTGCTGGACCTGCCGCTGCTGCAGCACGTACCGGATGACGGCTCGGTGCGGCCGAAACTGCACAGCATGAAATTCGCCCTCAGCGGTGACGTCCATCTCCCGGTCGAAACCCATCACATCATCGACGTCACCAGCGGCGCCATCAGCCCGGGCGCCGGACCTTGCGTGACCGGCATGGTGACGGCGATCGAGAAGGAGGAGGCCTGGTGGGCCGCCGATTCCAGCCGCGTCTTCTACCTCGACCGCGACCGGCTGTGGCAGCGCCAGAGCCTGCATGAGATGACGGTGGAAGGCGCCCATCGCGTCATCCACACCGAGACCGCGGCGACCTTCATCGACAACCAGCTCTCCGTGCTCGGCCTGCCCTGCATCCGCATTCTCGACGGCTCCGGCGAATTCATCTGGTATTCCCAGGCCAGCGGCTGGGGGCATTTGTATCTCCACGACCTCGCCACCGGCGCCCGCAAATCCACCATCACCCAGGGCGCGTGGAACGTGCGGGACCTGCTGCATGTCGATGCCATCGCCCGCACGGTGGAATTCACCGCCGCCGGCCTCGCGCCGAACAGCAACCCCTATCACCGCACGCTGTGCCGTGCGGCCCTCGATGGCGGGGCGCTGACGGTGCTCACCCCTGGCGCCTTCGATCATCAGCTCGCCATCCCCCTCAAGCGCATCCCGCGCGACCATATCCGCCCGCCGCTCGATACCGGCTGGTATCGCGCGCCCTCCGGCCGCACCTTCGTGCACACCGAGGCGGACCTCGTCTCCCTGCCGGTCACCCGCATCCGCCGCGCCGATGGCAGCCTGGTCGCGACGCTCGCCACCGCCAGCATCGACAATTCCATCTCCGGCGATTTCCGCTTCCCCGAGCCCTTCACCAGCATTGCGGCGGATGGCAAGACCACGCTCTATGGCGCGATCTGGCGGCCCAGCGATTTCGATCCGGCGAAATCCTACCCGGTGATCGACTACATCTACCCCGGCCCACAGCGCGGCCAGTATCCCGCCATCACGCTGACCGATTTCATGCCTGAGCTTGGCCGCTCCATGCTGCAACAGGCTTTCGCCGAACTCGGCTTCATCGTCATCAACGTCGATGGCCGTGGCTCCACCCCGCTGCGCTCGAAGGAGTTCCACGACTACAGCTACCGCAACCTGCAAGATCCCGGCTGCATCGCCGACCATGTGGCGACCCTCCAGCAACTCGCGGCGACGCGCCCGTGGATGGACCTCTCCCGCGTCGGCATCACCGGGCATTCCGGCGGCGGCTACGCCTCCGTCCACGCCATGCTGCACTACCCCGACCATTTCCACGCCGCCGTCGCCAGTTCCGGCAACCATGACCAGCTCGGCTACAGCTTCGCCTGGACCGAGAAATACCAGGGTGCCGTCACCGCCACCTCCAACGCCACCACCACCTACAGCACCGCCGCCAACCCGCCCTTCGCCGCCAATCTCCGAGGCAAGCTGCTGCTCGCCACCGGTGACATGGACGACAACGTCCACCCCGCCCTGACCATGCAACTCGCCCACGCCCTCATCGCCGCCGACAAGGATTTCGATTTCATTCCGCTGACTAACGATGACCACACCACCGTCTGGGGCAAGCCCTACTTCCTGCGCCGGGCGATGGAGTTCTTCGTGCGCCATCTCGGCGCCTAGCCGGCAACCGCCAACGGTTCAGAGCGGGATGATGTCTGATAGGCGACATCATCCCGCTCTAACTCTTTGTTTGATCGCGTGATTCAGACCTCCGGTGAGTCCACCTCCGGTCATCACGCGCTAAGCCTGCATCACCGTTTCGGCGTGGTGGCAGGCGACCGCGTGCCCGGCGACGGGGCGCGGTTCCGGCCGCTCGGCGGTGCAGCGATCCGTCGCGTGGCGGCAGCGGCTGGCGAAGGCGCAGCCGATGGGCGGGTTCAGCGGGGATGGGAGTTCGCCCTTGATGGCGACGCTCTGCTTGCGCCGCGCCGGGTCGATCGAGGGGGTCGCGGCCAGCAGCATCTGGGTATAGGGGTGGCGGGGGGCGGCGAAGATGGTGTCCTTCGGGCCATGTTCCACCGGGCGGCCGCAATACATCACCATCACCTCGCGGGCGATGTGGCGGACCACGCTGAGATCATGGCTGATGAAGAGGTAGGCGAGTTTCAGCTCGTCCTGCAAATCCATCATCAGGTTGAGCACCTGGGCCTGGATCGAGACGTCGAGCGCCGAGACCGGCTCGTCGGCGACGACGATGCGGGGGTTCAGCATCAGCGCGCGGGCGATGGCGATGCGCTGGCGCTGGCCGCCCGAGAACATGTGAGGGTAGCGGCCGAACTGGTCCTGGCGGAGGCCGACCTTATCCATCATGGCCCGCGCGGCGGCCTCGCGGGCGCGTGCATCGCCGCGGCTGTTGATCTCCAGAGGCTCCTGCAAGATGGCGCCGACGGTCTTGCGCGGGTTGAGCGAGCCGAAGGGGTTCTGGAACACCATCTGCACGGAGAGGCGCATGCGGGAGCGGGCGGCATCGTCGGCCACCACGGCGTCATCGATGCGCAGCGTGCCGTCGGAGGGCGGCTCGATCAGGGTGGCGACGCGGGCGAGGGTGGATTTGCCGCAGCCGGATTCGCCGACCACGGCGAGGGTTTCGCCTTCGCGGAGCGTGAAGGAGACGCCGTCGACCGCCTTGACGATGCCTTTCTTGCCGAAGAGTCCGCCGCCGACCGGGTAGTGCCGGCGGATGTTCTCGGCCTGCATGAGGATGGTCATGCCGGCGCTCCCAGCGGGAAATGGCAGCGTGTGCCGTCGGTCACCGGCGGCTTGGTGCTGCGGCAGAGGTCGGCGGCATGGGCGCAGCGCGGGTTGAACAGGCAGCCGGAGGGGCGGTCATCGATGCCGGGCACGACGCCGGGGATGGTGGGCAGGCGAGTGCGTCCATGCGCGCGCTCGGGCAGGGCATCGAGCAGGGCGGCGGTGTAGGGGTGGCGGGGCGTGGCGAACAGCGCGTCGGTGGCCTGCTCCTCCACCATTTGGCCGGCGTACATCACCTGCACGCGGTGCGCGGTTTCGGCGACGACGCCCATGTCGTGGGTGATAAGCACCAGGCCCATGCGATGCTGCGCCTGGAGGCCGATCAGCAAATCGAGGATCTGCTTCTGGATGGTGACGTCGAGCGCAGTAGTGGGTTCGTCGGCGATAAGCAGGCGGGGGTTGCAGGCGATGGCCATGGCGATCATCACGCGCTGGTTCATGCCGCCGGACATCTGGTGCGGGAAGGCGTTCATGCGGCGCGGGGCGTCGGGGATGCCGACCTGTTCGAGCAGTTCGACCACCCGGTTCTGGATGCCCTTGCGCGGCACGGCGTTGTGCACCCGCAACGCCTCGGCGATTTGCCAGCCCACGGGGTAGCAGGGGTTGAGCGAGGTCATCGGCTCCTGGAAGACCATCGCCATGTCCTTGCCGACGACGCGGCGGCGGTCACGGGCGGAGAGGCCCTGGAGATCGATGCCGCCGAAGCGCATCACGTCGGCGGTGACGCGGCCGGGCCAGGCGATCAGGCCCATGGCGGCGAGCATGGAGACGGATTTGCCGGAGCCGGATTCGCCGACGATACAGAGGATTTCGCCCTCCTCGACGGTGACGTCCACGCCATCGACCGCGCGGAAGCGGCCGCGGGCGGTGCCGAATTCGACGGCGAGGTTGCGGATTTCGAGCAGGGCCATCAGCGTTTCAGCCCCTATCTTTTCAGCTTGGGATCGAGCGCATCACGCAGCCCGTCGCCGACGAGGTTGAAGGCGAGCACGGTGAAGAGGATGGCGAGCCCGGGGAGGGCCAACACCCACCAGGCGCGCTGGTAGAATTGCAGGGCGCCGGAGAGCATGGTGCCCCATTCCGGCGTGGGCGGCTGGGCGCCGAGGCCGAGGAAGCCGAGGGCCGCGGCATCGAGGATCGCGACCGCGAAGCCGAGGCTGACCTGGACGATGAGCGGCGCGGCGCAGTTCGGCAGCACGACGTCAAACATCAGTCGCAGCGTGCTGGCGCCGGCACTGCGGGTGGCGGTGACGTAGTCCCGCGCGAGTTCCGACAGCGCCGAGGCGCGGGCGAGACGGGTGTAGCCGGGCAACGTGACGACCACCACGGCGAGCATGGCGTTGAACAGGCCGGGGCCGAGAATGGCGACGATGACGATGGCCAGCAGCAAGGAGGGGAAGACCAGCAGGATATCCATCAGCCGCATGATGAACACGTCCACCACGCCCCCGGCGAAGGCGGCGGTGAGGCCCAGCGTGGTGCCGGTGAGCAGCGCAAGGCTCGCCACCGAGAAGCCGATGATCAGCGACAGCCGGGCGCCGTAGATCAGGCGGGAGAGCATGTCGCGGCCCACATCATCGGTGCCGAGCGGGAAGGCCCAGACCCCGCCTTCCTGCCAGATCGGCGGGATGAGGAAGTGCGCGCGGAATTGCTCAATGGGCGAATGAAGCGCCAACACGTCCGCGAGGACGGAAATGATGATCAGCACGACCATGATCGCGAGGCCGACCACGGCGCCGCGATTCTCGGCGAAGCTGCGCCAGAACAGCGCGAGCCGGCCAGGCATCGGGGCAACGGCGCCGCTCATCGGCGGATCCGCGGGTTGAGCAGGCCGTAGAGGAGGTCCACGCCGAGGTTCACGCCGATCACCAGCACGGCGATCAGCAGCGTGCCGGTTTGCAGCACGGGGTAGTCGCGCCGGGCGATGCTCTCCACCAGCCAATGGCCGACGCCGGGCCAGGAGAAGATCGTCTCGGTGAGGATAGCGCCACCGAGCAGGCCGCTGACGGAGAGGCCGATGACGGTGACGACGGGGATGAGGGCGTTGCGCAGCGCGTGCACGATGATCACCCGCGGCGTGGAGAGGCCCTTGGCGCGGGCGGTGCGCACGTAATCCTCGTTCAGCACTTCGAGCATGGAAGAGCGCGTCATGCGGGCGATGATGGCAAGCGGGATGGTGCCGAGCACGACCATGGGGAGCACGAGATGGCTCCAGGCGGAGGCGCAGGCGCCTTCGTCTTCGGACCATCGGCAGTCGATCACCATGAAGCCGGACCATGGCTCGACGAAAAACGCATCGGAAATACGGCCGGAGACCGGGGTGATGCCGAGGGTGACGGAGAAGATGAGGATCATCATCAACCCCCACCAGAAAATCGGCATGGAGGCGCCGGTGACGGACATGCCCATCAGCCCGTAATCGAAGGCCGAGCCGCGCTTCACCGCCGCGATCACCCCCATCGGCAGGCCGATGATGGCGGCGAACAGGATGGCGGCGATGGAGAGCTCGATGGTGGCGGGGAAAAGCGTGGCGAATTCCTTCCACACCGGCTCGCGGGTGACGACGGAGACGCCGAAATCGCCTTTGAGGACCTGCACCTCGTAGTCGATGAACTGCTTCCACAAGGGCTGATCGTAGCCGAATTCGTGGCGCAGTTCGGCCAGGCGTTCCTCGGAAATGCCGTGCTCGCCCACTCGCGCCTCGATGGGGTCACCGGGGACGAGATGGATCAGCAGGAAGGCAAGGAAGGTCACCCCGATGAAGGTGGGGATGATCAGCGCGATGCGGCGGAGGAGGAAACGGAGCATTTTTCAGCAGGATATTCCCCTCCCCCGCGAACGGAGGAGGGGAATGCCTGGTTACTTCACGTCGGCGACGTCAAACCGGTGAGCACCGAACGGGCTCTGCTTGAACCCGGTCACGGTATTGCGCATCGGCAGGTAGACGACGGAGTGGGCGATGAAGAAGTAGGGGGACTGCTTGTTCATCACGTCCTGCGCCTGCATGTACAGCTTGGTGCGCTCGGCGACGTTGGTGGTCTTCACCGCCTTGGAGACGAGATCGTCGAACTCCTTATCGCACCACTGCGCCGTGTTCTTGGAGGAGCACGCCGCGAGGGGGACGAAGAAGTTGTCGGGATCACCATTGTCACCGGTCCAGCCGAGCTGGGCCATCTGATGCTCGCCGGCCTGCACGCGCTTGCGATAATCGCCCCATTCGAAGGAAACGATCTTCGCCTTCACGCCGACCTTCGAGAGATCGGCCTGCACGAGTTCGGCAATGCGCTTGGCGTCGGGGTTGTAGGGGCGCTGCACCGGCATCGCCCACAGATCGGTCTCGAAGCCATTGGGGTAGCCGGCCTCGGCGAGGAGCTTCTTCGCGCCCTCGATGTCCATCTTATAGGCCGGAACCTTGTCGTTATAGCTCCACAGCGTCGGCGGGATGAGGTTCTTGGCCGCCTGGCCGGAGCCCTGGTAGACCGCCTCGAGGATCGCCTTCTGGTCGATCACCATGGTCATCGCCTTGCGGACGCGAACATCGTCGAAGGGCTTCTTCTTCGTGTTCATGCCGATATAGCCGATGTTCAGGCCGGATTGCGCGAGAACGTTGATGTTCTTGTCGGCCTTCAGGCTCGGCAGGTCGGCCGGGCGGGGTCCGAAGGCGACCTGGCACTCATTGGCCTTCAGCTTGGCAACGCGGACTGCGGGGTCCTTATTGATCGAATAGACCAGCGTATCGATCTTCGCCTTGGCGCCGAAATAGGCGTCAAACCGCTTGTAGCGGATATTGGCGTCCTTCACGTACTGCACGAACTCGAACGGCCCGGTGCCGATCGGCTCCTGGTCGATCAGTTCGGGCTTGCCGGCCTTCAGCAGCGCGTCGGCATATTCCTTGGACTGGATCGAGGCGAAATCCATCGCGAGGTTGGCGACGAAGGGGGCGTTCGGCTCGGTCAGCACGAAGCGCACCGTGTAGTCGTCCACCTTGTCGAGCGACTTCAGCAGCTTCGGCATGTCCATGTCGGTGAAGTAGTCGTAGCCACCGCCGGAGACCTTGAAATAGGCGTTCTCCTTCTTCCACTGCCGCTCGAAACTGAAGATCACGTCATCAGCGTTGAAGTTGCGGGTGGGCTTGAAGGTCTTGCTGGAGTGGAACTTCACGTTCTTGCGGAGATGGAATGTGAAGGTCAGCCCATCGGGCGAGACGTCCCACTTCTCGGCGAGGTTGGCGACCACGGCCGTACCGCCATATTCGAAGCCGGTGAGCTGGCTGTAGATCGGCCGCTGGGCATCGAAGCTGGTGCCGGTGTAGCTGATCATCGGATTGAAGTTTTCCGGCGATCCTTCCGAGCAATAGACGAGCGTCTTGGCCTGGGCGGAGCCCAGGAAGGCGGTCAGCGCGACGGCGCAGGCCGCGGCAATGGCCTTGTTGGTCATGCGGGAACTCCCCTTTTTGGCTGGCCGGCGCCGGACTGCCCGGTGCGCGGTCAAGAGGAGTCTTGTATCGCTAGCTGCGCCCGCCCGCTACCCCCGGGCCACGCTTCATTGAGCGGCGGGATTGGTGGTTCGGCAATCGCCCGCGAAGCCGGCGGAGAGGAAATCCGGCTGCTTGTAGAGGCCCTTGAGCCAGGCGGCGAGCATGCAGAGCTCGTCGAGTTTCAGCACCTCGTTGAGGGTGGCGGGGGGGAAGCGGATGCCGAAGGCCTGCGCGGTGCTGCCGAGGACTTCCTCGACCTGCTCGATGCCGAGGCCCAACTCAGTCTCCAGCACCGCGCCGCGCACCAGACGCTGTTCCTCGATGCCGAATTCGTCGCGAATGAGCTTCACGATCCAGCGGAACATGTGCATCCAGTTCTTCACATCATCGGTCGGCGGCAACATTTGTCCGGGTTCAGCCTGCCATGGTGGTGCAGCATCAGAATGGCCGCGAAACGCTGACAAACAGTTAAACGCGAACCTAGCCGTTGATGTTGGCAACCGAGCGCAGCAGTTCCACGGAGCGGCGCACACCGTCCTCCGGCGGCAGCAGCAGGTCCTCGTGCTCGATCGACAGTACGTCGTCATAGCCGGCGAGGCGCAGGGCAATGCAGAATTCCCGCCACCAGGATTCGCCGTGGCCGAAGCCGAGGGTGACGTAGCCCCAGGAGCGATGGGCGAGATCCTGCATCGGCGTGGTGTCGATCGCCGAGTTCACCGCGGCATTGGCGGCGTCCATCCGGGTGTCCTTGGCGTGGACGTGATAGATGGCATCGCCCAAAGCGCGCACCGCGGCGAGCGGGTCGGCGCCCATCCAGAAGAGGTGGCTTGGGTCGAAATTGGCGCCGACCACCGGGCCGACGGCGGCGCGCAGCCGCTGGAGGGTGGCGACGTTGTAGACGGCTTGGTGGCCGTGCAGTTCAAGGCAGAGCTTCTCCACCCCCTGCCCTGTCGCCTCGCCGACCAAGGCGGACCAGTAGGGCAGGATCACCTCGTCCCACTGGTAGGCGAGCGCGCGGGCGGTTTCCGGCGGCCAGGCGGTGGTGATCCAGTTGGCGGTCTGATCGCCGGCCGCGCCGCCCGGCAGGCCGGACATCATCACCACGCGGTTCACGCCCAACAGCCCGGCGAGGCGGATGGTCTTGCTGGTCACCGCCCGATGCTGCGCGCCGGACGCGCCGGGATGCAGCGGGTTGCCGGAGCAGTTGAGCGCGGAGAGGGTGAGGCCGCGGGCGGCGAGATTGGCGAGGAAGCGCGATCGCGCTCCGGCGTCGGCGAGCATCAGGTCGATATCGAGATGCGGCGCGGAGGACCAGTTGCCGCAGCCAAATTCGAGCATGCTGACCCCGGCGGCAACGGCCGCATCCAACAGTGCGGGGAGCGGCAGATGGCCGAGGCTGTCGGTGACGAGGCCGATCTTCATGACAGCGCCACTGCCCGGTTGGTGCGCGCCGACTCGGTTGCAGCATCGGCGAGTTCGAGCGCTTTCAGCCCATCGAGGCCGTTCGGTGTAGGAGCGATGCCGGTGGAGACGGCGGTGATGAAGGCGTCGAGTTCCGCGCGATAGGCGGCGGCGTAGCGTTCGAGGAAGAAGGGCAACGCAGGGTCCGTGGTGAAGCCGCTCCCGTCGGCGAATTCCACCGAGGTAGCGGTGACATTGCCGGCCCGCAGCAGTCCGGCCGAGCCATGCGCCTCGATGCGCTGGTCATAGCCATAGGTGGCGCGGCGGGAGTTGCTGATCTGGCACAACCGGCCCGAGGCGGTGCGGAGCGTGACGATGGCGGTATCGACATCCCCCGCTTCGCCGATCCCGGAATCGACCTGGCAGGAGGCCGCGGCGAAGAGCTCCACCGGCTCCTCGCCCAGCAGGAAGCGCGCCATGTCGAGATCATGGATCATCATGTCGCGGAACAGCCCGCCAGAGGCCGCGACATAGGCGGGCGGCGGGGGGGTGGGGTCGCGGCTGATGATGCTGAGGAGTTCGAGCCGCCCGGCCTCGCCGGCATCGAGGCGGCGCTTGAGGGCGGCGAAATGCGGATCGAACCGCCGATTGAAGCCGACCATCAGCGGCGTGCCGGCGGCGGCGACCACGCCGAGGCAGGCGCGCACCCGGGCGGCGGAGAGATCGACCGGCTTTTCGCAAAACACCGCCTGGCCTGCTTTTGCCGCCCGCTCGATATAGTCGGCATGGGTGGGCGTCGGCGAGCCGATCAGCACGGCGGTGGCCGCGAAGGCCTCATCGAGGCTGATCACCTTAGCGCCGGTGGCGGCGGCGAGGCTGGCGGCAGCCTCCGGCACGGCATCCGCAATGCCGGCGAGGCGGGCCCGTGGATGGCCAGCGATGTTGCGGGCGTGGATCTGGCCGATCCGGCCGGCGCCGATGACGGCGATATCGAGCATGGCGGTGTCTCCTGATGCGACATTTGTGTATCGGGCGCAGGCGCGAGACAATGGGGCGAGCTGAGGGAGGATGATCATGGCGACACGTCGGCTGACCATGGCGCAGGCGCTGGTGCAGGCGCTGGCCGCGCAGATGACCGAGATCGACGGGCAGGCGGTGCCGCTATTTGCCGGCGTCTGGGCGATTTTCGGCCATGGCAACGTTGCGGGCATGGGCGAGGCGCTGCATGAAGCCGGCGATGCCCTGCCGACGTATCGTGGCCATAACGAGCAATCCATGGCACTCGCCGCGATCGGCTACGCCAAAACGATGCGCCGCCGGCGGATGATGGCCTGCACCAGCTCGATCGGGCCGGGCGCCACCAATATGGTGACGGCCGCGGCGGTGGCCCATGTGAACCGCCTGCCGGTGCTGTTCCTGCCCGGGGACGTGTTCGCCGGGCGGCGGCCGGACCCGGTGTTGCAGCAGGTGGAGAGCTTCGGGGATGGCACTGTCTCCGCCAATGACTGCTTCCGCCCAGTCAGCCGCTATTTCGACCGCATCAGCCGGCCGGAGCAGCTGCTCACAGCCCTGCCCCGGGTACTGGCCGTGCTGACCGATCCCGCGGAATGCGGCCCGGTGACGCTCGCTTTGTGCCAGGATACCCAGGCCGAAGCGTTCGACTATCCCGAGAGCTTCTTCGCGCCGCGGGTGTGGCACATCCGCCGCCCGCCGCCCGATGCGCGGGAGTTGGACGACGCGATCCGCCTGCTGCGGGACGCCAAGGCACCGCTGCTGATCGCTGGCGGCGGCGTGCATTACTCCGACGCCACCACAGCGCTCGCCGCCTTCGCCGCGGCGCATGGCATCCCCGTCGCCGAGACCCAGGCGGGCAAGAGCGCGCTGGCGCATTACCATAAGCTGAACCTCGGCAGCATCGGCGTCTCCGGCAGCAGCGCCGCCAATCGCGCGGCCGCCGAGGCGGATGTGGTCCTCGCCGTCGGCACGCGGCTCGGCGATTTCGCCACCGGCTCCTGGTCGCTGTTCGCCAACCCCGACCGGCAGATCATCGGGCTCAACGTCCAGCCCTTCGATGCCGGTAAGCATTTTGCGCATAGCCTGGTCGCCGATGCGCGCACAGGGCTTGAGGCATTGACCCAGGGCCTCGCCGCCCATCGCGCCCCCGCCGCCTGGACGGCATTCGCGCAGTCAGGCATCGCGGACTGGCGAGCCGACGTGGCGAAGGTTACGGCGCCGACCAACGCCGAATTGCCGTCGGACGCGCAGGTGATCGGCGCGGTGCAACGCGCCTCGTCGGCCGATACCATCCTGGTCGCGGCGGCGGGGGGCCTCCCCGGCGAGTTGCACAAGCTGTGGATGGCCAGCCGGCCCGGCGGGTATCACCTGGAATACGGCTTCTCCTGCATGGGCTACGAAATCGCCGGCGCAATCGGTGCCAAAATGGCCACCCCCGAGCGGGACGTGGTGGTGATGCTGGGCGATGGCTCCTGGCTGATGATGAATTCCGAGATCGCCACCTCCGTCATGCTCGGGCTGAAACTGACCGTGGTGCTGCTCGACAATGGTGGCTTCGGCTGCATCAATCGCCTGCAGATCGCCTCCGGTGGCGCGAGTTTCAACAACCTGCTCGCCACCGCCCGCCACACGGCGCTCCCCCAATTCGATTTCGCCGCCCAGGCCCGCGGCCTCGGCGCCATCGGCATCACCGTCGCGGGGGTCGCGGAACTGGAGGCAGCGCTGGCGGCGGCGAAGTCGGCGGAGCGGACCACGGTGATCGTGCTCGCCACCGATCCTGGCCCCAGCACGGAGGCCGGCGGGCATTGGTGGGATGTCGGGATCCCCGAGGTATCCTCGCGCGCCGAAGTGCGAGCGGCGAGAACGGGTTACGAAGCGGCACGCGCCGCGCAGCGGTTGGGAGATTGAGGACATGGGCGTGAAACTGGGTATTAACCCGATCGGCTGGTCGAACGACGATCTGCAATGGCTGGGCGGCGAAACCTCGCTCGATACCTGCCTCGCCGAAACCAAACAGGCCGGCTATGACGGCATCGAGCTCGGCCATAAATTCCCTCGCGTAGCGAGCGAATTGGCGCCGATCATGGAGCGCCACGGGCTCGCCATCGTCTCCGGCTGGTATTCCACGGAGCTACTGACGCGTGGCGCCAAGGCCGAGATCGCCGCCATGCAGCCGCATCTCACCCTGCTGAAGGCGATGGGCTGCGGCGTGCTGATCGCCGCCGAATGCTCCAACACCGTGCACGGCACCCAATCCATCCCGCTCGCCGATCGCCCGGTGCTCGCATCCGGCGACTGGAAGCAGTTCGGGGCTGGGATGACCGAGCTCGGCAAGGCCGTCGCCGATGCCGGGCTGGAGCTCGTCTATCACCACCACATGGGCACCGTCGTGCAGTCCGGCGAGGAGATCGACCGGCTGATGGATGAATCCGGCCCCGAGGTGCGCCTGCTGCTCGATACCGGCCACGCCACCTTCGGCGGGGTCGATCCCGTGCAGCTCGCCCGCAAATACCGCACCCGCATCGGCCACGTGCACTGCAAGGACATCCGCGCCCCCATCATGGCGCGCGTCTGGGCCGAGCGGCTGAGCTTTCTCGACGGGGTGATCGAGGGCGTCTTCACCGTGCCCGGCGACGGGATGGTGGATTTCCCCGCCGTGCTGGCCGAGCTGCCGGGCTATGACCGCTGGCTGGTGGTGGAGGCCGAGCAGGACCCCAAGAAGGCGCATCCGCTGACCTACGCGACGATGGGGCGGAAAAACCTCGCCGCCTATGCGCGCGGCGCCGGATTGCTGTAACCCGCCCGCGGCGGTGCCGGCGCTACCAATGCAGCGTCGGCCAACGTGATGCGGCTGGGCGGCATCACCGTGCTGCCTGCCGGATCAGCGCACGACGGCGCGACGCATCCCGATTCACATCTCAAAGAACAGCAGCCATGCCAAAGCCCCCGCGCAGGGAACCCAATCCCTGCCGGTCCGTCACGCCAATCCGGTGATCGCGCGCGCAGGCGGCCCGCGCCCGGCAATCCAGGTGCGCATAGCTGGCAGCCGCAGCGGGCGGCGGCGCAGGCGCCGGCGCTCGCGCAGCATGCAATGCAGCGGCCGCCACGGCACCGGCACCGCCACCCATTCGACATAGGGCTCGGTCTCGAACGAAATCGCGGCCTCGGCGACCAGCACACCGGTCAGCGCGCCCTCCAGGCCATCCACCGGCTGCGCCTCCGCCTGCCACCTCCAGCCCAGCAGCGCGTACAGCAACGCGCCCAGCATGCCGATGAGCGCGGCGATACCGGGGGTGGGCGTGAGGAGAGGGGCAGGCGGCCGTCGCATCGGGTCTGGTTCACTCCGTTCAATTCAACGGAACATATATCGAACTAAACTCTCGATAGCAAGCGTAATTCCGCGTTAAAACAGATTAATTTCTCTCATCGCCCATCAAACATCGTCATTCCGAGGCGCAGCCGAAGCAATCCACTCTCACGCGCGCCTCCCAGGCCAAGCCATGGATTGCTTCACTCCGCCCGCCATGACGATGAAACAGGCACCGCTCACCAAACCGGCGCGGAAGACCCCAGCAGCGCCGCCGGTGCGGACCAGAAAGCCGGCGTCTCCGCGAGCAGCGCGGCATGGCGCGCCGCCGTCACCGCCCCGGTCACCTCCAGGAAATCAGCGACATCCTCCCGCGTCGGCTCCGGCGCCGCCAGCCCGCCGGGCAGCCGCCCGAGCCCGCGCAGCCAGCGCGCGGTGGCCACCAGTGATACCGTCACCTTCCAGCTCCCGCCCTCGCGCGCCCGGCGCAGCAGCGCCGCCTGGGTGCCGAAGGCCAGCAGATAGCCGGACGCATGGTCGAGCGCCTGGCACGGCAGCGGCTTAGGGCCGTTACTCCCGGCCGCCGCAGCCTCGGCATGGTTGAAGCCGGTCGCCGTCTGCACCAGGGAGTCAAAGCCGCGCTTGCCGCCCCAGGGCCCCTGCGCGCCATAGGCCGACAAATCCGCCACCACGATCCCCGGCCGCAGCGCCGCGACCTCGTCCGGCGCGAACCCGCGCGCGGCCAGCGCGCCCTGCCGGTAGGATTGCAGGAACACGTCGGCGCCGGAAACCAACTGCCGCAGGCACGCCACACCCTCGGGCGTGCGCAAATCCACCTCCGCCGCCCGCTTGCCCCGCCCAGTATCCACGATCAGGCCGGGCAAATTGGGCACGCCGGGGCCGGTGATATGCAGCACATCGGCGCCATGCGCGGCCAGCGTCCGCCCCGCCACCGGCCCGGCGATCACGCGGGTGAGGTCCAACACCCGCAGCCCCGAAAGCGGCCGCGCGCCGGCGGGCGGCAACGGCGTCGGCGGCGCATCGCCGATCCGCGTGATCAAAAGCGGCACCTCGGCGACGCTCGCGGCATGCGGATGGCCGTCCCATTGCGCAAAACTGCGCATCGCCGCCACGCACATGCCCCGCGCCGTCGCCGCCGTCTCGAAGGCCTCGGCCTGCCAATCCAGCAGCGCGCGGGCCACCTCCGCCTTGTCGGCGCCACAGCCGAGCAGCGCGAGGATGCCGTCGCGATGATGCGGGAAATTCGTGTGCAGCCGCACCCAGCCGCCATCCCCCGTGCAATAAGTGCCGGCAATCGGGTCCCACAGCGAACGGACGGGCGTATCAGCAACACTCAGCCAATGCTCGCTGCGAAACTCCGTCGCGGCATGGCGCATGTCCACGGAAACACCCTGCGCTCCGCCGCCCCGCGCCCGATGGATCTCTGCCGCCGCCAACCCAGCCACCCCGATGCTCGCCTGCGCCGCGGCATCCACCCGGAAGCTCGATGGCAGCGCCGGCTCCTCACCGCGCAGCGAAAGCTGCCCCAGCGCGTCCGCCGGCATCCCGCCAAGCCCCCAGAGATCGGCGGCGATCGCATGAGGTGTCGTCATAGCGCCAGCGTGTCGCCGAAATACCCGTTCCAGGCGAACCAGTAGGCGACATTCCCCGCCAGCCGCGCAAGCGAACGCCCACCCGGCCCGCGCAGCCCCTCCTCGCCGATCTCCCACACCCCGTCATCGGCGCGCAGCGCGCCCCCCTCGGCGGTGAAGCGATGACCGCCCGCCTCATAGGCGCGCACCGTCTCGCTCGCGGCATCGCCGATCAGCACGACGTCGAGCAGCCCGACGCTGTCATGGATCACCGCCCCGCCGGCGAAACGCTCCATCGGCCAGGCCTTCACCCCGCCGGGCACCCGCACCCCGAACACCCGGCTTTTCGGCGCCCGCGTATGGTTCGTGTATCCGGCGGGAAAGGCCAGGTTGGGGCTGGCGAAATAGGCCTTGTAAGCCACGCCCGGCCCGTAATCCCGGGTGAAACCGGTCTCCAGCGACAGCACCTTGGTGGTGGGATGCGCCGCCCGCCAGCGCGCCCAGGTCTCGATCACCAGCGGCAGCGGCTTCAACTGCACATTCATGCCCACAAGCTGCCCCACCACCGGCCGCCCGGTGAACTGGTTCCACAGGCTTTCGGAAATCCGGTCGAACATCAGCTTATTGGAGCGATAGAGCAGCCCGGAACTGGCAAACGTCACCGCCGCCGGCGCCCCCTCCACCCGCCCGTCGAACAGCACCCCGGCGCCGCACAGCGTGCAATAGGCGAGGCTGACGGGAACGCCGCCAACCACGTCATTGGCCATTTCATGCCAGTTCATGATGCGCAGCGGATAGGCCCGCGCATCGCCGTTCAGCTCCACCCCGAACACCCGGTCATCGGGGTTGAGATAGCCGGCCTCCTCGGCCGCGATCATCCGGGGATTGTCGAGCGGCGGAATGCCGTTCACCTTCACCCCGCCCCATACGATCTCTTCGATCCGGATTTCGGATGGCACCTCGGGCCGCAGGAAGCGGTTGAAATTGATGTCGAGCCCCGCCAGCAACTCGATGATCAGCGCGGAATAGCCGGCATAGGGCCGGATTTCCGGATGATCCTGCTGCCACACCATCCAATCGAAGAATTTTTCGCCATTCTTCGCCCCGGTGAGCGCCTCCAGCGCCGCCACGATCGGCGCCGGCTCGTCGGTCCAGAACAGCAGCTGGATCAGCGGCGCGACGGCGCCGGGGTCCCGCCAATCCCGCAAATTGGCGAAGGCGTTGCGCGTGGCATCCTCGTCATCCCCGGAAAGGATGGTATGGATGGCGGCGTCGATCTCCGCGTCATGCCCCGCGGCACGGGTGCGCGGCGGCAGGGCGAACAGCAGCAGCGCGACGAGCGCCCCGGCTATTGCCCGGCGCACTATCCTTGACTGCCCTTGGGCGCCGGCGTCTTCATCATCGTGCCGGTCATCGGGATGAAGAACACGCCGACATCCTTGCGCGAATGAACCTTGCCCTCGGCGTCCTTGGTGTAGACGTAGAGGAACTGTCCGCGCTTGAACGGCTGTCCGATCGGGATCAGCATCCGCCCGCCCGGCCGCAGCTGCTTGAACAGCTCCGGCGGCGCATACTGCGCGGCGCAGGTGACGATGATGATATCGAAGCCGTCCTTCACCTCCGGCCAGCCGAAATACCCATCACCGACGCGGGATTCGATGTTGTCATAGCCGAGCGGCGCGAAGATCTTGCCGACCGCCTTACCCAGCGGCTCGATGATCTCGATCGAATAGGCGCGCTTCACGATGCGCGACAGGATCGAGCTCTGATAGCCCGAGCCGGTGCCGATCTCGAGCGTCACGTCGCCCGGCTGCGGCTTGGCCACCTGGGTCATGTAGGCCTGGCCGAGATAATCCGACAGCGCCGAGCCATAGCCGAGCGCCCAGGGCTTGGGGTTCTCCTCATAGGCATCGCTCGGCGTCGGCGTGTGGCCTTCGTAGAGGTAGTGGTAATACTCGCGCGGCACCGCGCCGAAGGCCGCCATCACCGCCGGATCGGCCGAGCCGAGGCGCTCCTTGAGATATTGCTCGATCCGCCGCAGCGCGGCCGGGCGGCGCGCCTGGATGGCGTTGAACTGGGCCTCGCCCATGGAGACCGGCCGGCCCGACTTCTCCATCGCGGTCAGAAAGGCCTCGCGGTTCCAGGCGCCGGCCGCCTGCACATCACGCGAATTCAGGCTCAGCGCCACCGGTGCGGCAGCCAGCAAGGCACGTCGAGAAAGATGAAGGGGCACGCTCAGGTCTCTTTGGTCTGGGGAAAGGCGAAAACGCAGGCGGCGTATAGCATCATTGCGGTCGCCAGGACCATGTCATACCCCAGCTGCAGCGCCATGAGGTTGGCAAGCGGGGTAGAGACCACCGAAAAAGCGCCGTTCAGCGCCCAGGCCCAGGGCAGGAAGCTGCTATTGCCCATGCGCGACAGGCCGAGCGGGAACGGCAGGCCGAGCGCCATCGAGGCCGGCGCCACCAGCGCCAGCACGATTGCCGCCCGCGCCAGCCAGGGCAGGCTCAGCGTCGCCAGCATGAACTCCTGCAAGCCGACCACCAGGATCACGCCCCACACCAGCACGATCAGGATCGCGCCCCGCAGCGCCCAGTGCGCCGAGCGTTCGAACCGCGCCTCGAACATGCTGCCGATGCCCGAGAAAATCAGCATCCCCGTCAGCACCAGCGAGAAGGCGGACGTGCGGTCATTGAGGTAGAAGGTCGCGCGCTCGATGAGGAAAATCTCAAGGAACAGGAAGCCGAGGCCGAGCGCCGAGAAATACACGATGGCCCGCAAAATCGCCCCACGGCCCGCTCGCGCGCCCCCCCGCAGCTGCGCCCGCCCGAACAGCGGCACGATCAGCACCACGGCGGCCACCACCGCCGCCTGCGCCAGCACCGCGAGATTGACCAGCGGCCCGATCTCCTGTTGCGGCAGCAGCTCCAGCCGTTGCAGCAGAACGCCAAGCTGCGCCAGCCGCAGCACCGCGTAGAAGGCCGGCCGGTCGAACGTCACCGGCGAAAGATCGAAATCCCGCCCGCTCTCCGTCCCCTGCCCCGCCAGCATCGGCCCCGCCTCGTCGGCGATCGCGTCATGCGCGCCCTCGCCCGAGGTCACCGAGCCCGACGTGAAGGACACTGCCGGCAAATCGTTGAAGATATTGGCCCGCGCCGCCTCGACGTTGATGCCCGGGAACCAGCTGAGATCGAAGGACCGCGTCTCACCAAACGCCTGCGACGCCGCGATGTCCGCAGCCGGAAACGCCTGGTTCGACACCAGCACCCGAACATTCCACGCCGAGCGGATCACGATCACATGCCGGCCGGGATCGGCCACGCCCCCGGCAAGCAACGCGGCGCGCACCGTCGCCAGCATGCGGATGGCATAGGCCGGGAATTCGCGGATCGACACCGGCAGCGAGACGATGCCGCCCGGCTTCAGCGCCCTCAGATACAGCCCGATCGCCTCGGCGGCGAAGGCGTTGGTATTGGCCTCGGCGGTGTCGAGAAAATCACCGGCGAAATCGATGACGTCGTAGCGCCCGGCCTCCCCACGCGCCACCGCGATCGGGCTATCCGCCAGCATCACCGGGGGTGCTGCCAGCGCCGGCGACGGCCCGAACCCCTGGCGCAGCGCCTCCAGCAGCACCGGCTCCTGCTCCAGCGCGACGATCTCGGCGGCGCCGAGCGCCCGCGCCTCGGCGATGCGGAACCCGCCGGAGGTGCCGGCCAGCAACACCGAAGGTTTCGGCCGCAGCGTGTAGGGCAGTGCGGCGAGCGTCGCCTTGGCATAATCGGCCGTGAGCGGCCCGGGCTTCGGCAGCGCCGCCAGCCGGTTGCCGTCGCGATACAGGCCGAAGGAGGCCGGCGGATTGCCGACGCCGAGCAGCCCGGCATTATTGGAGATATCGGTGTCCACCCGCTCGGTGAAATCGTCGAGCAGCATGTAGAGCCCGCGTGGCGAATAGAGCGTCGCCGCCACCTTGCTGTCCGGCACGTGTAGCGGCGCGTAGATCGCTTTGTAGTCGTTGAAATCGGCCTGGTTGTCGGCCAGCAGCAGATACTCCCCGCCGCACAGCGCCAGCACGGTGGCCATAACCGCGGGCAGCCTTGGTTGCGCCAGCACCGCGAGCCCGAGCGGCAGCAGCAGGCAGGGCAGCAGCAGGAAGGGGTGCACCACCTGCATCAGCCCGAGCGCCAGCAGCGAGCCGGCGCCGGCGCCGGTGAGGTCAAACCCGTAGACGCGGCCCACCGCATGGTAGTTCAGCACGAAGGAGAGGCTGATATAGAGCCCGCTCAGGAAGAAGAACGGCAGCAGCGCCACGTAGTAATTGGCGATATTCACCAGCTGCGGCGCCAGCGTCGCCTGGTTCTGCAATTGCAGCGGGTTGAACGGATTGGTGGTGACGAAGCGATAGCCGAGCGCGGCCGCCACGATCAGCGCCACGGGCAGCCAGTGCAGCAGCAGGCGACCATGCCGGGCGAACCAGTCCCGCGCGATCGCCATCGCCACGCCCGAGAAGGCGAAGCCGGCCAGCACCAGGGAGATCACCCAGTAGCCATATTCCGACCATTTCGCGACCGCGAAATACCGCGTCAGCGCGATCTCGAACCCGACGGTGGCCATCGAGACGAGGAACAGCGGCACCATGCCGGTGGTTTTGAGGCTCAATGCCAGATCCGCCGCTTGATGAAGCCGCCCAGCAGGTCGTTGAACTGCTCCGCCCGGTCGACGAAGAGCGCGTGCCCGGCATCGCGCAGCACCACCGTCTCGGCCGTCTTGTGGTGCGCGGCGAGATTGCCCGCCTGCCCCTCGAATTTCGGCCGCACCAGATAGAGCACCGGCCGCTGCGTCGCGTAGACCGCCTCTTTCCAATAGGTGCGCGGCACGGGATAGGCGAGCAGCGCCTTGGCCGCCGGATCGGGCGTGCGCAGGCAGGTCTCGGTCAGCCGGTCGAGCCAGGCGGCGGGTTGCGGGCGGGCGAACATGCCGCGGACGAAATTACGCATCATCACCTCGCGCGGCAGCTTCGGCCCCGGCTTCATCGGCTGCGCGGGCGGCGCCGGCGGCGGGTCCTCGCCGATGGAATTATCGATCAGCACCAGCCCGGCGAGACGCCCATCACCGCTCTCATGCACATAGGCGAGGCTGTCGAGCACGCCCAGCGACCAGCCGACCAGCAGCACCGGCGCGGGGCCGAGGCTCGCGATCAGCTCGCCGATATCCTGCCCGCGGCGGCGATGGTCATAGCCGGTAGCCGGGATCGCGCTGTCGCCCTGGCCGCGTGGATCGAGCGCGATCACCCGGTAGCTGCGCGAGAAATGGTCGATCTGCCGCTGCCAGATCCAGGCCGGCATGGTCCAGCCCGGCACCAGCACCATGGTCTGCCCGCGCCCGGCCTCGATGTAGTGCAGCTTCACCCCATCGGAGGTCGTCATATACCTGCTCTCGGCGGCCCGGGATGGCGGGCTCGCGAGCAGGAGGAGAAGCGCGGCGAGGAGGGCGGCATAACGCATGCCGCCAACTGAACCCGGCGCCCTCACCTGTCAATCAGCGCGCGTAGCGCCGTTGCAGCAGCGCGCTGCCGGCCATGGTGAGGCCGAGCGTCACCAGCAGCAGAATGAAGGCGAGTGCGGCGCCGAACGGCCAGTTGGTGGTGCGCACGAACTGGTCGTAAACAGCCGGCGCCATCATCTTGAAGCGCGAGCCGCCGAGCAGCACGGGCGTCGCGTAGGCGTTCATGCAGAGGATGAACACCAGCGCGGAGCCGGCGATCACTCCGGGCAGGCTCAAGGGCAGGATCACCCGGCGGAACATGGTCAGCGGGCCGGCGCCCATGTTGAGGGCGGCTTCCTCGACATTGCGCGGAATACCCTCGATCACCGCGGCCAGCGTGAGGATCATGTAGGGCAGCACCACGGTGACGATGCCGGCGACCACGGCACCTGGCGTGTACATCAACTGCACTGAGCCGATGCCGACCGCCTTCAGCGCGGTATTCACCACCCCGGTATTGCCAAGCAGCGCCATCCAGCCCGCCGCGCGCACGACGTTGCCGACCATCAGCGGGAAGACAGTGATCAGCGTCAGGATCGACTTCCACCGCCCCTGCATGCGCGCCAGCACATAGGCGGCGGGGAAACCGGCGGCGAGTGCGATGACGGTGGCGAGGAAGGCGGTGCGCAGCGTGGTAGCCAGCACCTCGCGGTAATACGGGTCGGCCACCGCGGCGACGTAGTTCTGCAGCGTCACCGCCTCGATCATGAGGTCGGTGGCGCTGTAGATGTTGAGCGAATAGCGGAACAGCAGCGCCATCGGCGCCACCATCATCAGCAGCACCAGCAGCAGTGCCGGGACGACGAGGGCGGCCATTTGGCGCTGCGGTCTCGGATCAGGCCTTGAATTCCTTGTTCCACCAATCGAGCAGGCTCGAGGTCTCCTTCGCGAGATACTCGAAATCCGGATAGTGCAGCGCGGCCTGCTCGGCATCGGTGAAGCCGATCGCCTTCATCAGGTCGGGGGCCACCGGCGCGTTGTCGATGGTCGGCGCGTAGGACATGTTCTGCGCGAAGCCGACCTGGGAGCGCGGGTCGAGCATGGCGTTGAGGTAGGCGAGGCCATTGGCCTTGTTGGGGCCGTTCTTGGTCACCGAGGCGCCGGAGACATAGGCGATCGCGCCCTCCTTGGGCACGGCGGTCGCCATGTTGATGCCGCCCTTCTTCCAGAACACGCCGCGCGCCAGCCACATCGGCCCGTACAGCACTTCCTCGCCCTTCATGCCCACCGCGAAGGCCTCGTTGGAGGGGTAGATGCGCGGCTCGAGCTTCTTGAGGTCCATCAGGGCCTTCTTGCCGCGCGAGAAGTCGTTCATCGGCCCGCCGAAGGCGAGGTTGGCGAGCATGATGACGTAGAGGTACTGGATGTCGATCAGGCCGAGCTTGCCCTTGTTCTTGGGGTCCCACATGTCGATGAAGCCGGCGGGGGCGGCCATCTTGGCGGGGTTGTAGACCATCACCTTGCCCGAGATGATCTGCGGGACGGAGTAGGCGGTGCGGTAGGCCTTGGGCACGTGCTTGAGGTTGGGCACGTTCTCCTCGGTGATCGGCTCCCACACGTTCAGCAGGGACATGGTGTAGAGGTCGATGTCCGACAGGCAGGCGACATCCATGCTGCCGCGGCGCGAGGCGCGTTCGGCGGTGATCTTGGCGCGGCGCGCGTCCTGGGTGCCGACGTCCTGGATCACCTCGATCCCGGCCGGGGCCATCAGCGGCTTGTCGATATTGGAGCCGAGCAGCGCGGCATAGTCGCCGCCCCAGGTGCCGACCACCACTTGGCCGGCGGCGCGGGCGTTGGGGGCGATTGCGGCGGCGGCGGCGGTGCCGAGCAGGGTGCGGCGGCCGAGTTGGTTGGTCATGGAAGGTCTCCCTCTGGTTCGATGCCGAGCAGGCGGCCGAAACTGTTGTGCCAATCGAGATGAACGGTATCGCCGGCTACCAGCGCGCGGAGCGGATCGCCCTGCGCCGGCGTCGGCTTGGTGACCAGCACGGGGCCGGCCGGGGTTTCGAGATGAAACTCGGTCATCCCCCCGAGATAGGTCACCATGGTGAGGCGGCCGGGCAGGCAGCCGCCATCGGGGCGGATATCGATGCGCTCCGGCCGCACCGCGAGCGCGGCGGGGCCGCGGGGGCGCTCGCCGGCGCTGGGCAGCAGGAGCCCGCCGGCACGGAAACTCCCGGGCGCCTCCAGCACGCCGCTCAGGATGTTGCAGCGGCCGAGGAATGAGGCGACGAAAATATCGGCCGGCCGCTCGTAGAGCTCCTCCGGCGAGCCGATCTGGCGCACCCGCCCGCGATCCATCACCACCAGGCGGTCGGCCATGGTGAGCGCCTCCTCCTGGTCATGGGTGACGAAGAGGGTGGTGAGGCCGAGCCGCTGTTGCAGGGCGCGGATCTCGACGCGGACCTCGGCACGCAGCCGCGCGTCAAGATTGGAGAGTGGCTCGTCGAGCAGGAAGACGCCGGGGTTGACCACGAGGGCGCGGGCAAGGGCCACGCGCTGCTGCTGGCCGCCGGAGAGCTGGGAGATGCGGCGTTCGGCGTAGCCATCGAGCCGCACCAGGCGCAGCGCCTCGGTGATGCGGGTTTCGCGCTCGGGGCGGGCGATTTTACGCATTTCGAGGCCGAAGCCGACGTTTTCCGCCACCGTCATGTGCGGGAAGAGCGCGTAGCCCTGGAACACCATGGCGGTGTCACGCCCGTACGGCGGCGCCTGGGTGACGTCGGTGCCGCCGATCAGCACACGTCCGGCGGTGGGCTGCACGAAGCCGGCGACCATGCGCAGCGTGGTGGTCTTGCCGCAGCCGGAGGGGCCGAGGAGGGCCACGAGTTCGCCCTGCGCGACTTCGAGATCGACGCGATCCACCGCGACGGTGGCGCCATAGGTGCGGCGCAGGCCGTCGATGACGAGATTGGTCATGAGGTGATCTTTCCGCGCGTCACGACACGACTCGGGAGAGGTTCACGAAGCGGTCGGTGATCAGCATCAGCGCGCCGATCATGACGATCTGCACGGTGGCCACGGCCGCGAGGGTCGGGTCCACCCGGAATTCCAGGTAGTTCAGCATCGCGACCGGCAGGGTGGAGCGGCCGGGGCCGACGAGGAGCAAGGTGAGTTCAAGGTTTTCAAAGCTCTGAATGAAGCTGAACAAGGCGCCGGCGACCACGCCGGAGCGCATCATCGGCAAGGTGACACGGCGGAACACCGTCCAGGGCCGGGCGCCGAGATCGGCCGCGGCTTCCTCCGCGGCGGGGTGCAGCCCGGCGAGCGAGGCGGCGACGAGGCGGACGGTCCAGGGCACCGTCAGCAGCACATGGGCGGCGATCAGGCCCGGCAAGGTGGCGACGATCTGGAAATCGATCGCGTCGTCGATTTGCACGAACATCACGTAGAGCGCGGTGCCGAGTACCACGCCGGGCACCGCGAGCGGCCCCATCAGCAGGGTGTTGACGAAGCCGCGCGCCGGCAGCCGCGCCCGCACCAGCGCATAGGCGGCGGCCGTGCCAAGGGTGACGCCGATGACGGTGGCGACCACGGCGAGTTGCAGCGAATTGACGAAGCCGCGGGAGAATTCGCGCTGCTCCCAGGCGTTCACGTACCAGCGCAGCGTGTAGCCATCCGGCGGGAAGGAGACCACTTCCTGGTCGAAAAAGCTCAGATACATCACCGCGAGCATGGGCAGCAGGACGACAGTGAACACTGCCCCCACGCCGCCTCGCCACAGGAATGTCCGCGCCTTCGCCATTCCCCAATCTGCGGTTTTCCCGCCGTGCCGACAAGGGCTCGCAACATAGCACATGCGCCCCATATGCATTTCTCGGCCGAAATGCCGGCTGCGGTTCATCAAGGAGTGTTCGCCCATGCGAAGCATCGTCTACGCCGTTCTCGCCGCCTGTCTCGGTGGACTCGTCATCGCCCCGGCCGCGCCGGCGCAAACCCCGCCGACCCGCCTGCGCGGCACCATCGCCGCGCTCGAAGGCCAGGTGCTGACCATCGCCACCCGCGAAGGGCCGCAGGTGAAGGTGACGCTCGACGAGAAGGTTGCGGTCGCCGCGCCGCACCGTCTCGATCTCGCCGCCATCAAGCCGAATTCCTATATCGGCACCGCCGCCGTGCCGGGCGCCGACGGCACGTTGACCGCGCTCGAAGTGGTCGTGATCCCCGAAGCCGCCCGCGGCAGCGGCGACGGCCATTATGACTGGGATCTCGCGCCCGGCTCCTCGATGACCAACGCCAACGTGGACGCCATCGTCCAATCGAACACCGGCCGCACGCTGACGCTGACCTACAAGACCGGCTCGATCAAGGTGACGGTGCCCGAGAACGTGCCCATCGTCGCCTTCGGCCCGGCAGAGCGGGCCGACCTCAAGCCCGGCGCCAGGGTTTTCGTGCCCGCCATCAAGGGCGCCGATGGCAGCTTCACCGCCACCCGCGTGCTGGTGGAGAAGGACGGCGTCGCCCCGCCGATGTGAGTGCGCGCCCGGGGGTTCCCCCGCCACCGCGATCTCGGTTAGCTTCGTCCGGCGCGGGGAGGCAGCGATGATCGCGGTGGACTGGGGAACGTCGAGCTTTCGCGCCTTTCGCCTCGCGGCGGATGGGGGCGTGATCGCGCGCGGCGCGGCGGCCGACGGGATTCTCGGCCTGTCGCAAGGCGGCTTCGAGGCCACCTTGCGCCGCCATATCGGCGCCTGGCTCGATGCCGGCGAGCGCCACGTGCTGCTCAGTGGCATGGTGGGCAGCCGGCAAGGCTGGATCGAAGCGCCCTATCTGCCGTGCCCCGCCGGCGCCGCCGAGATCGCCGCCGCCTTGGTGCGCGTGCCCTTCGAGGGCGCCGAGGTGCTGCTGGTGCCCGGATTGTCCGACCATGACGAGGGCGGCGTGCCCGAGGTGATGCGCGGCGAGGAGACGCAAATTCTCGGCGTGATCGACTATCTCGCCGACGGGCTCGCCTGCCTGCCCGGCAGCCACTCCAAATGGGCGCGGATCGGCGGCGGGCGCATCCTCGGCTTCCGCACCTTCTTCAGCGGCGAGGCCTTCGCCGCCATGCGCAGCGCCACCATCCTCGGCCGCATGATGCAGGACGGCGAGACGGACCCCGCCGCCTTCGCCCGCGGCCTCGCGCGCGCTGGCGAGGCGGGGCATTTGCTGCACCATTTGTTCGGCGTGCGTACGCTCGGGCTGTTCGGGCAGCTCGCGGAAAGCGAAAGCGCCTCCTACCTCTCGGGCCTGCTGATCGGCCACGAGGTGCGCGCGGCGATGGAGCCGGGGGCGCGGGTGCATCTGATCGGTGCGCCCGCTTTGTGCACCCTCTATGCGCGGGCCATCGAGGCGGCCGGCGGCATGGCTATTCTCGAAGACAGCGACGCCGCCGCCACCGGCCTCCATCTCATCGGGCGCACCGCACCATGGCGCTGAAACCCTTCCTCGATCGCTGCCCGCTGATCGCCATTCTGCGCGGCGTGAAGCCCGACGAAGCGGTGGACATCGCCGCCGCGCTGGATGATGCGGGGATCGCGATCGTCGAGGTGCCGCTCAACTCGCCCGATCCGGTGGAGAGCATCGGCCGTATCGCCGCGCGGTTCGGCGGGCATATGCTGGTCGGCGCCGGGACGGTGATGACGGAGCGCCAGGTGGTGGAAATCGCCGATGCCGGGGGGCGGCTGATCGTGACGCCGCATGCCTCCGCCGAGGTGGTCAGCGCGGCCAAGCGGCGCGGCATGATCGCGTGCCCCGGCATGTTCACGCCGACGGAGGCGTTCGCGATGCTGGCGCTGGGGGCGGATGCGCTGAAGCTGTTTCCGGCCGAGGCGGCCTCGCCCGCCGTGCTGAAATCGCTGCGCGCCGTGTTGCCATCCGGCACCATGGTGCTGCCGGTGGGCGGCATCGATGCCGGCAACATGGCGGGCTGGCGCGCCGCCGGGGCGGCCGGATTCGGCATCGGTTCCTCGATCTACAAGCCCGGCGACTCCGCCGAGACGGTTTCGGCCAAGGCGCGCGCGCTGATGGCGGGCCCAGGAGCATTCGCATGAGCGCGCTGTTCGCCGACCTCTCGGCGCTGCAAATCCTGGTGATGGCGCTCGGGCTCGGCATGGCCTCGCTGGCACGCGGCTATTCCGGGTTTGGCTTCTCGGCGCTGCTGGTCGCCTCCTGGTCGCTGGTCGGCGCGCCCTCCCAGGCCGTCGCGGTGACGCTGGTGCTGGAGGTGGTGGCGAGCATCGTGCAGGCCGCTTCCGTCTGGCGGGATGTGCCGTGGAAGCGGGTGGGGTCGCTGCTGGTGGGTGCGGTGATCGGCGTGCCGGTCGGCGTGCTGTTCCTCGCCAATGTCGCGCCGAATGGCATCCGCGTCGGGCTCGCGATCTTCGTGCTGGTGGCGGCTGGGCTGATGCTGGCGGGCTGGAAGCGGCAGCGGCGCAGCGGGCCGGCGGGGGTGGCGGCGGTGGGCGTGGTCTCCGGCATCGCCAATGGCGCGGTGGGCATGGGCGGCTTGCCGGTGGCGCTGTTCCTCACCGCCGAGGGCGACAGCCCGCGCGCCATCCGCGCCGCGGCGATTGCCTATTTCTTCCTGCTGGACAGCGGCAGCTTTGCGCTGCTCAGCGCCCAGGGCCTGGTGGCCGCGCCGACGCTCGGCCTCGCCGCCGCCTCCTTCCCCATTCTCCTGCTGGGCATGTGGATCGGCGGCAAGCATTTCCACGTCACCACCCCCGAGACCTTCCGCCGCATCACTTTGTGCCTGCTGGTGCTGCTCGCCGTGCTGGTGCTGTTGCGCGCGCTCGCTTGAGCCTTGCCGCGGCCGGTGCGGGGGGCTATGCGCCGGTCACGTGATGGAGGACCGCCATGAGCGACGTAACGGGTTTCCGCCCCCCCGCCCCCGGCTCTCAGCCGGAAAATGACACGCCCACCTATGGCAGCACCCGTTTGCGCCACCCCACGCGGCCGCTGATCGCCTTCCCGCACACCATCACCGAGGCCACCGGCCCGGCTTTCTCGCCGCGCCACTTCCCGGCGCTGGCCGATCTCACGCTGATGGACGGCAAGGCGGCGCAGGGCGAGCGCATCATCGTGCGCGGCCGCATCACCGACGAGGATGATCGTCCGGTGCCGCACACCATGGTGGAGATCTGGCAGGCCAATGCCGCCGGCCGCTACAACCATCCCGGCGACCAGCACGACGCGCCGCTCGACCCGCATTTCAAGGGCGATGGCCGCGTGTTCACGGATGCGGATGGCTGGTACCAGTTCACCACCATCAAGCCCGGCGCCTATCCCTGGCGGAACCACAAGAACGCCTGGCGGCCCAACCATATCCATTTCTCCTATTTCGGCCCGGGCTTCGCCACGCGGCTGATCACCCAGATGTATTTCCCTGGTGACCCCTTGCTAGCGATTGACCCGATCTTCCATTCGGTGCCGGACGAGGCCGCGCGCAACCGGCTGATCTCCAGCTTCGATCTCGACATCACCCAGCCCGAATGGGCGCTCGGTTACCGGTTTGACGTGGTGCTGCGCGGCCGCGCCGCCACGCCCATGGGAGTGTGACCATGTCCATCGCCACTGCCGCCCAGACCATCGGCCCGTTCTGGCACCTGATCGAGGACAAGAGCCTCGCCGACCTCACCCGCTTCGGCGCCACGGGTGAGGTGCTGACGCTGACCGGCCGCATCACCGATGGCGAGGGCAATCCGGTGGCCGATGCCTGCGTGGAGCTCTGGCAGGCCAGCCCGGCGGCCGATGAGCGCTTCCCCGGCTGGGGCCGCAGCGCCACCGATGCCACCGGCACCTTCCGCTTCACCACGCTGAAGCCCGGCCCGGTGCCCGGCCGCGGCAACACCCAGCAGGCGCCGCATTTCGCCATCAACATCCTGGCCCGCGGCATCATCACCCGGCTCTACACCCGCGCCTATTTTCAGGGCGAGGCGCTGAACGAGGCGGACCCGTTGCTGAACCTGATCGAAGACCCCGGCCGCCGCGCGACCCTGATCGCCCTGCCCGATGGGCCATCCACATGGCGGATGGACATAAGGCTGCAGGGCGAAGGGGAGACGGTGTTCATCGAGGTGTAACGCGGATTTAGCGGCGGATTGATGCGATAAGAATAAGAGTTGCAGCCGGTGATCGGCTGCCATATCGTTCCCTGTAACGATACAGGGAGCAACATT
Organism: uncultured Rhodospirillales bacterium; assembly: GCA_903865895.1. GTDB lineage: Bacteria > Pseudomonadota > Alphaproteobacteria > Acetobacterales > Acetobacteraceae > CAIYPH01. The sequence continues at coordinate 49,213 of CAIPLM010000009.1, forward strand.
GGCCATGTCCGACACCTCCGGCGAGGCAATACCACGCGGCGTGGGTGAGTCCAGCGGCGGAGAGTTGTGGAACGGGGAGTATCTCCGCCATTCGAAAGAAATGCTGTGGCGCCAACTCAACGAGGTCCACCTGCTGCTGGACCATGTTTCGAGCCTGCCCGAGCACACGATCGACAAGGTCAAAATCGCGGTGCCATCGACCGATGGCAAGCCAACGGTGGAACTCTCTGGCACCGAACTGGCGCTGCGACTCGCGCAGATTCACTTTCCGCCACGCAATCAGGCCGATATCGCGCTTGATTCGGCGATTTTGCTTGCCATCAAGGATCAGCTTGCACAGGACGCATCTCCTGCGCGCAGCATGACAATCGCTTTCACCTATATGTACCTTGGCGAGGAGCCACTGGACCCCGGCAAGAGCGGCAAGACCAAGAGCGACACCAAGGATAAAAATTGCGGGGATGACGACGCTAAATCGCGGGTCGGGGCCTCGCGCTACGCGTTTCCCTGGCTCCGCGGGCCGGTCAAGAAACTCCGCAATACCCTGCGGTGGTTGCGGCGTTTCATGCTGATACTCGTGATTCCAGCAATCGCATTGACCTCGTGGGATATCTATTACGCCGGCGGGCTATTGGACGACCATGCGCAGTACACGCGGGCGTATGATGGGTTCTTTGCTGCCAACAACGACCGGCCTGCCACGTGCGAGCGGCCGAAGACTGGTGATCCGGCGGCGGACGCAAAGGCCGAAGCACGTCTCGCCAAGATTTGTGATGACTACGTGCTATTAATATCTAAAATTACATCATCATATCTAAATATTGATCGCTTCGTGAACGGTGAGCTACTACCGCCATGGTCAGCTGCGACAAATGGAGGCGCCACTCGCTCTTCAGGATTGCCTGAGGCAGTCGAGTTTGTACGCAAATACATCTGGTCCCCATTTAAATACGTTATACATCCGATCCGATGGAGTTTTATTCTCTGGGATGTCGTCGTTCCAATTTGTCCAACCGATGGAGATGAATGTGCCGCCTCCACGCCGGATGAGGCCCGCCAGCGGGCCCAGGCGGCACGACTCGCTGGCCTTGTTGCCGTGTTCAAATCCTACGCGCTGCCGATGCTGTTCGGCGTGCTCGGTGCCTGGGTGCGGATCCTGAGGCAGGTTGAAGACCATGTGACCCGGTTTGTACTGAGTCCGAGCGATCAATTCATGGTGATGTCCGGAATGTTCTCAGGGGTCGTGGCGGGCCTCGTGGTTGGCCTGTTCTACTATGGTGCCGGCAGCACGAGCCAAGCCGTATCGGTCGGCGGCATGGGGCTGTCCGCTGGCGCGCTGTCCTTCGTCGCGGGGTATGGCTATGACCGGTTCTATAAGATGCTCGACGCGCTACTGGTGCGCATTTTTGAGCCCACCCCTCCCGCCTCCGGCACCCCGTCGTCAGCGGCGCTCAAGGATGCCGTGCAGAAGGCCGTAGAAGAACACGCGAAAAACAATCCGGTCGAACGCCCGACAATCGGGGCGGGGGCAGTAGCGGAGTCCCGTGACGGGATCGGGCAGACTGGTGCCACGGGCGGAACCGGCGCGACCGGCCAGACCAACTAGCTTACCCCGCCTTCTTCGCCTTCCGGTCCTGCACCGCCGCGACCTTCGCCGCCCCGCCCAGAGGGGGGGGGGCGCGTGGCAGTGGGGGATGGTAGGCGCAAGCGGACGGCAAGTGTGGTGGGATGCGTGCTTCCCACCCTACCGCTGGCTGGGGGGCAGGATCGACTGGGACGACGGACTCAACCGGGAAGACGGGGGCGACGGGCTCGGTGCCTCCGCCTTCTCGGCGGCCCTTTCTTCGGAGCGTGCGGGCCGGTTTGGTTGCGAAGGTGGTGGGACACCTTCGGCGTCCCACCCTACGAGAGTGGGGTATCGTGGAAAAAATATGTGGGATAGAGGAAAAATTAGCTTGCGTTTCGCGGCAGGGTATGAGAACATATAGCGAACTTAAATCCTGCCATGAAAGGCCCCCATGTCGCCCCGCCCCCTCCCCTTCCCAAGCCTGCTGCTCCGCGTTCTGCGGCAGATGTTGTGGGTACTCGACGCCGTGCTGGGTGCGCGGGTGGGGGAATAGCGCGCGCGGCGGGACGCGCTGCCGGCGGGGCATCGGCGCCGTGCACGGTTGCTGGGTGAAATCCGGCGGCTGGCGCGTGTGCGAGTACTGCTCGCGGAGCCCGGCGTGCTGGATGATCCGGGGTTTCGCGGCAAGGCGGCCGAGGTGGCGCGGGTGCGCAATGATGCCGGGCGGCTTGCGCTGGCGCGGCGGCTTCTGGTCGCCGTGCATAATGCTGGTATGCGCGCCGCTTCCGTGTCGCCGGACTCAGGCCAGTCGGAGGTGGGGCGATGTAGGGGCGGCATCGCTGTCGCCTCATCAGTCGCCGGGCACGCGCCCGCGCGGCGGCGCTGG
>CAIPLM010000010.1 GCA_903865895.1 uncultured Rhodospirillales bacterium
AGCGCCAGGGCCGGCGCCGGGGCCGGCACCCGGGCCGGGGCCCGCGCCCGCCGCACCGGCGGCGGCCTGCTCGGCCTTATAGACCGTCTCGCCGATCTTCATCGCCGCCTGGCTGAGGCGCTCGCCGGCCTTCTTGATGGCATCGGCATCGTTCGTCTCGATCGCGCTGCGGGCGGCGGCCACCGCGGCTTCCGCCTCGCCCTTGTCCTGGGCGGGCAGCTTGTCGCCGTGCTCCTTCAGGCTTTTCTCGACCTGATGGACCATCGCCTCGGTCTGGTTGCGGGCCTCGACCGCCTCACGCCGCTTCTTGTCCGATTCGGCGTTGGCCTCGGCCTCGCGCACCATGCGTTGGATGTCGTCGTCCGACAGGCCGCCCGAGGCCTGAATGCGGATCTGCTGCTCCTTCCCGGTGGCCTTGTCGCGGGCCTGGACGGAGACGATGCCGTTGGCGTCGATATCGAAGGTCACCTCGACCTGCGGCATGCCGCGCGGGGCCGGGGCGATGCCCTGGAGATCGAAGTTGCCCAGCAGCTTGTTATCGGCCGCCATCTCGCGCTCGCCCTGGAAGACCTTGATGGTCACCGCCGTCTGGTTGTCGTCGGCGGTGGAGAACACCTGGCTCTTCTTGGTCGGGATGGTGGTGTTGCGGTCGATGAGGCGGGTGAACACGCCGCCGAGCGTCTCGATGCCCAGCGACAGCGGCGTCACATCGAGCAGCAGCACGTCCTTCACGTCGCCCTTCAGCACCGCGCCCTGGATGCCGGCGCCGATGGCGACGACTTCGTCCGGGTTCACGTTGCGGGCCGGCTCCTTGCCGAAGAACTGCTTCACGATCTCGATGACCTTGGGCATGCGGGTCATGCCGCCGACCAGGATCACCTCGTCGATCTCGCTCGCCTTCACGCCGGCATCCTTCAGCGCGGCGCGGCAGGGATCGAGCGTGCGGCTGACGAGGTCATCGACCAGGCTTTCCAGCTTGGCGCGGCTGAGCTTGATCACCAGATGCTTCGGGCCGGTGGCGTCGGCGGTGATGAAGGGCAGGTTGATCTCGGTCTCCTTGGAGGAGGAGAGCTCGATCTTGGCCTTCTCGGCAGCTTCCTTCAGACGCTGCAGGGCGAGCTTGTCCTTGCGCAGGTCGATCCCCTGGTCGCGCTTGAACTCGTCCGCGAGGTATTCGATGATCCGCAGGTCGAAGTCCTCGCCGCCGAGGAAGGTGTCACCGTTGGTGGACTTCACCTCGAACACGCCGTCGCCGATTTCCAGCACCGAGACGTCGAAGGTGCCGCCGCCGAGGTCATAGACCGCGATGACGCCGCTCTTCTTCTTGTCCATGCCGTAGGCCAGCGCCGCCGCGGTGGGCTCGTTGATGATGCGCAGCACCTCGAGGCCGGCAATGCGGCCGGCATCCTTGGTGGCTTGGCGCTGGCTGTCATTGAAATAGGCGGGGACGGTGATGACGGCCTGGGTGACGGGCTCGCCGAGATAGGATTCGGCGGTTTCCTTCATCTTGCCAAGCACATAGGCGCTGATCTGCGAGGGCGCATAGCGCTCGCCGCGGGCTTCCACCCAGGCGTCGCCGTTTTCGCCGCGCACGATGCCGTAGGGCACCATGTCCTTGTCCTTGGCCACCATCGGGTCCTCGTAGCGGCGGCCGATCAGGCGCTTCACCGCGTAGAGGGTGTTGGAGGGGTTGGTGACCGCCTGGCGCTTGGCGGCCTGGCCGACGAGGCGCTCGCCGCTGTCGGTGAAGGCCACGATGGAGGGGGTGGTGCGGGCGCCTTCGCTGTTCTCGATGACGCGGGCGTCCTTGCCTTCCATGATGGCGACGCATGAATTGGTCGTGCCGAGGTCGATACCGATGACCTTGCTCATAATAGTCTCCTTGTCAGCGGATCCGATCGGCCCGAAGCACCGGCCGGAACCCTATGGATTACATGTCCCGGATGTATTCAGCCGATCGCCCTGGGACAAGGGGATCTGCGTAAATTTTGTGCAGTTTCGCCGTCACCCCGCCGTGGCAGGGGCTTTAGCGACCACGACCATGGCAGGCCGAAGCAGCCTTCCATGCAGCGTCCAGGCCTGCGACCAGGCCTGGATCACCGTACCGGGCGGGTGCTCGGCGGTCTCCTGCTCGGCCATCGCCTGGTGGAGATTGGGGTCGAACATCGCGCCGGTCGGGTCAGTCGCCTTGATCCCGTTGCGTTCCAGCAGGCCGAGGAAGCTGCGCTCCACGCCGAGGAAGCCGTCGCGCAGCTTGTCGATGATCTCGCTGGTGCCGGCGGCAGGCATGGCGTCGAGCCCGCGCTTGAGGTTCTCGGCGGCTTCCGCGACGTCCTTGGCGAAGGATTGCACGGCGTATTGCCGCGCGTCATCCACGTCGCGCTTGGCGCGGTGGCGGACGTTCTGGGTCTCGGCCTCGGCGCGCATCCAGCGATTCTTCATCTCCTCGAGCTCGGCCTCGAGCTCGGCGATGCGCTGTGCGCCGGCCTCCATCAGGGCGTCGGGGGAGGGCGTTTCCGCCTGGGACCCGTCGGCGGCCGGCAGGTCGTCGGCGGGGGTTGCGGAATGGGTCGGGTGTTCTTGTGTGCTCATGGTGAGCTGTCAGTTAGTCTCCGGCCATGGGCGATGCAAGGCGCCGGTATATCACAATCGTCTCCCGCGGCCCGATCGGCCCGCCGCGTTGGCTGGTGAAGGGGGGAATGGCGGCGAGCGGCGCGTAGTGGCGGGCGATTGCGGCGTGGAGCTGGGCGAAGACCGGGGCGGCGGCGGGTTCCGGCGGATCGCGCCCGGGCGCCCAGGCGGCGGCGACCGCGATGACGCGCGGCATGGCGGACAGGATGTGCGCCATCTCGGCGCTGCCCGCGGCGGGGGCATAGGGTTTCCACAAATGCTCGGCGAAGGGAAAGCGGGTCGGCGGGGCGTGGTGCAGCTGGGCGTAGAGGCCGAGGATCGGCCCACCGAACACGTAGAGCGGGTCGTCCTCCGACAGCTCCGGGGCGATCCGCGCCGCCGCGGTGGCGACCGGATCGCCCCAGCCGGCCTCCCCCGCAGTACGGCGCGCGAGGATTTCGGCGGCGGCGACGAAGGGGTCGCGAAAGCCGCGTCCGTCCTGCACCAGCGCGGCGGCCAGCAGCCCGGCGAGTGCCGCGGTGCCGAGGGCGGGGCGGCGGAGGAGCCAGGCCGCGAGGCAGCCGGCGGCGAGGCAGGGGCCGGGGAGCAGCTGGATCATCATGTGATCGGTGAAGCGGCCGAGCATCAGCAGGGCGCAGGCGTCGGCCAGGGTGATCGCCGCGGCAACGCCGATCGCGGCACTCCGCTCCGCCCGTGGCGCCAGTCCGGCGGCGGCCAGTGCGAGTAGTCCGCCCCCGAGCGGCACGCCATAGCGGAGCGCCATATACCCGGGGTCTCCGGTGACGAGCCTCCAGGGCGCGCCTATTGCGCCGATCACGCCCAAATTGGCGCCGATATTGGCCTCCCACCACAGGCCAAGCTGTCCGGCGAGGATGAATGGCACGACCGCCAGCAGACTCGGCAACGCGAGCCCGGCTAGCGTCGCGGCCACTTCCGGCGGGGTTGGTGCACGCCGGCGCAGCAGGGCCCAGGCGATGGGGATGGCGAGGCAGGAGAAGGCGGCGTTGTATTTGATCTGCACCGCGCTCCCGAGCAGCAGCCCGGCCGCGAGGAACCCTACTCCGCGGGTTGCACCGAGCAGCAGGACGAGGCCGAGCAGGATGAGCGGCACGAACAACAGCTCGGTGTTCAGCCCCCCGCCATCGGCCCGCCCGGCATAGGCGATCCACAGCAGCCCGGCGATG
>CAIPLM010000011.1 GCA_903865895.1 uncultured Rhodospirillales bacterium
ACGCGCCCGGTCTCCAGCACGAAGGCGTGGTCGGCCACTTGCAAGGCGGCGCGGGCGTTCTGTTCGATCAGCAGGATGGCGACGCCGGTGCGGCGCAGGGCGGTAATGGTGTGGAAGATGTCGCGCACGATGCGCGGCGCGAGGCCGAGCGAGGGCTCGTCGAGCATCAGCAGCCGGGGCTTGGCCATCAGGGCGCGGCCCATCGCCAGCATTTGCCGCTCGCCGCCCGAGAGGGTGCCGGCGTCCTGGGCGCGGCGTTCCTTGAGGCGGGGGAAGAGGTCGTAGATCTCCGCCAGCGCCGCCTCCATCGCCGCGCGGCCCTGGGCGCGGAAGCGGTAGAAGCCGAGGCGGAGATTATCCTCCACGCTCATGGCGGCGAACAGCTCGCGCTTTTCCGGCACCAGCGACATGCCGGCCTGCACCCGCTCGGAGACGTCGGACGTGCCGAGCGCCGCACCGTCGAAGGCGATGGTGCCGCTGGAAGGCAGGATGCCCATGATCGCGTTCAGCAGGGTGGATTTACCGGCCCCGTTCGGGCCGATCACGGTGACGATCTGCCCGGCGGCGACGCTGAGTGACACGCCCTCGATGGCGGGGATGCCGCCATAGGCGACCGCGAGATCAGTGATGTCGAGCAGGCTCATTCGACGCTGCCGAGATAGGCTTCGATGACGCGCGGATCGGCGCGCACCGCGTCCGGCGGGCCGTCAGCCAGCTTGGTGCCGAAATCCATCACCACCAGGCGGTCCACCAGGCCCATGACGAACTCCATGTCATGCTCCACCAGCAGGATCGTCACCCCCTCGTCGCGCAGGCGGCGCAAAAGGGTGGAGAGCTCCGCCTTCTCGTTGTGGCGCAACCCGGCGGCGGGCTCGTCGAGCAGGAGGAGCACCGGGTCGAGGCACAAGGCGCGGGCGATTTCGACGATGCGCTGCTGGCCGAGGGCGAGGCTCGTGGCCGGCCGATCAGCGGCGTCCGCCAGGCCGACACGGGCGAGTTGGCGCGCCGCCTCGGCGTAGAGGCGGGCATCCTCGGCGCGATCGAGCCGCAGCAGACCGGCCAAGGGCGAGGCGTGGCCGCGCAGATGGGCGCCGATGGCGACGTTTTCGATCACCGACATGGTCGGCACCAGCTTCACGTGCTGGAAGGTGCGCGCGATCCCTTGGGCGGCGACGTGGCGCGCCGGGCGGCCGGTGAGGTCCCCGCCGCGGAAGCGCACGATGCCGCCGCTCGGGGTATCGACGCCGGTGATGAGGTTGAAGGTGGTGCTTTTGCCGGCGCCATTGGGGCCGATCAGGCCGAGGATTTCGCCGGCCTTCAGCGTGAAGTCGATATCGTTGACCGCGACCAGCCCGCCGAAGTTGCGCCGCAGCCGCACCACCTCCAGAAGCGTGCTGCCGCGCGCCGGCATGGTCTGGGCGGCGAGGCGCGGGGCATCGGCCTGGATGGCACGCCGGCGGGGGCGGAAACGGGCGATCAGCGGCCATAGCCCGTCCGGCGCCCATTGCAGCACGGCGATCAGCAGCATGCCGAAGACGATCGATTCGTA
>CAIPLM010000012.1 GCA_903865895.1 uncultured Rhodospirillales bacterium
AACCGCATCTTTCTCAACGCCGACGATCTCATCGATCACTGCTGCGATGCATGGAACAAACTCGAAGCCCAACCGTGGCGCATCATGTCCATCGGACTGCGCGATTGGGCGCATGGGTTCTGATCAGTGAGCATTGGTATCAATCGTCAAAAAATCGTCAATACATCGTTTCTTGTCACAAACGTTGATCATCAATACACTTCTTTCTCACCTTGAACACGCATCCGCCCCAGCCCCGAGCCTCTCACGATCCAGCCTCGGAGCCGGACAGGGTTTCGGTCGGCCCGCTCGCCGGCGTGCACCAAGTGCTGCGGATTTCCTTGCTTGGCCCCGTACGGGTTCATAACGAGACCGGCGAAGAGCTCACCCCCCGAATCCGCAAAAGCCGCGCCGTACTGGCGGTTCTTGCCCTGACAGCACCGAAATCGATGCTGCGCGATCGCTTCGCCGCCCTGCTGTGGAGCCAGCGCGACCGCGACCAGGGGCGCTCCTCGCTGCGCCAATGCGTGCATGAGATCCAGACCCTGCTGTCCCCGTCATCGGCCAACCTCGTGCTTGTGGATCGCAACAGCATCGGGTTGGACAAGCAGTATTTCGTCACCGACGCCCGCATCGGCATGGTGACCTCCCTGCCTTTTCTCGCCGATCTCGACGGACTCGATCCCGCCTTCGATCGCTGGCTGAATACCGAGCGCCAGCGCTTCACCCGCGCGGCCATCGCGGTGGCCGAGCGCGATCTCGCCGGCGGCAGCACGAGCCCGCACGACATCACGGCGGCGATCGCCCTGTCCGAACAACTCCTCGCCATCGATCCCGTGAACGAATCGGGCTGGCGGGTGCTGATCGCCGCCCACCTGGCCCGCGGCGAACGCGCCGCGGCGATGGCGGCCTACCAGGCCTGCGTGGCAACCCTGTCCGAGCGGGCAGGCATCGCGCCGTCAGCCGAAACCACCGCGCTGGTCATCCCGCCCGCCACCGCACCGGTATTGCCACCGCCCACCGCCGCGCCGCGGCCGCAGCGAGGCGAACGGGGCCTGCGCCTGGGCGTCCGCCCCTTCCGCAGCCTTGACGGCACGACGGATTCGCCGCTTTCCCTCGGTCTGGCCGAGGAAATCACCACCGCACTCGCACGCTTCCGTTGGTTCTTCCTCATCTCCAGCCCGACTCTGGCGAGTGCGGGCACCAACAACCAGGAACTTCGCGACACCGGGCTCGATTTCTTGTTGGACGGCACGATCCAGCGCAGCGGCGAGCATGTTCGCATCTCCGTCCGTCTGCTGGACCTCCATGGCGGGCCGGAGCTGATCTGGGCCTCCCGGTTCGACCGCACGGTCACCGATATCTTCGCGGTGCAGGATGAGATCGCCGCCGAATGCGTGGCCCAGATCGATCCCGCCATCATGCTGCACGAAGGAGAGCGCATCGCCCGCGGACCGCTGGCCGACAATGCCTATGCGATGACGCTGGCGGCAATCCCGTCGATCTACCGCCTGGAGGCGGAGCCCTTCCAGGCCGCCGGCGCCTTGCTGCGCGCGGCCATCGCGGCCGACTCCAACTACGCCCCGGCCCATAGCTGGTTCGCCTGCTGGCAGCTCTTCCATGTCGGGCAGAATTGGGCCAAGGACCCCGCAGCGGCGATGCAACTCGCCGGACTCCACGCCAACCGCGCCGTCTCGCTTGACCCGGCGGACGCCCGCGCCATCACCATCGCCGGCCATGTCCGCGCCTTCCTCGATCACCGCATCGATGACGCCATGCGCTTTCACGAGCGCGCTTTGTCGCTCAACCCCAATTTGCCGCTGGCCTGGGGCTTCGCGGCGCTGGCGGATTGCTACGCCGGCCACCCCCAGCAGGCGATCAACCGGGTACGCCACGCCAGGCGCCTCTCCCCCTTCGATCCCCATGCATTTTTCTTCGATATGGCGCTGATGCTGGCGCAGTTGCTGTTGGGCGATTACGAGGCCGCGGCGGCAACCGGACGGCAATCCCTCAGCCTCAACCCGACGCTGACCTCCACCTACAAGGTCGCCCTCGCCGCCCTCGGCCATCTCGGGCGGGAGGCGGAGATCGCGCCGCTCCGGGCGAAGCTGCTGGAGCTGGAGCCCGGCTTCTCCATCGCCGCCTCCCTCGCCCGCACGCCGCTGGTGCAGCCCGACGATCGCATCCGCTACGCCGAGGGGCTGCGCCGCGCCGGGCTGCCGGCCTAGCTGGCTATAGCGGCTCCAGGATCGACACGTAGTTTGCCACCGCCGCGCCGCCCATATTGAACACCGCGCCGCGATCGGCCTTCGGCAGTTGCATGGTGCCGGCCGTGCCCGTGAGCTGCATGGCCGATATCACGTGCATCGACACCCCCGTGGCGCCGATCGGGTGACCCTTGGCCTTCAGCCCGCCGGAGGGGTTGATCGGCAGCCGCCCATCCTTCGCCGTCCAGCCTTCCAGCACCGCCCGCGCCCCCTGGCCCGGCGCGGTAAGGCCCATCGCCTCATATTCCAGCAGCTCGGCGATGGTGAAGCAGTCATGGCTCTCCACGAAGGAGAGGTCGTCGAGTGCCAGGCCGGACTCCGCCAGCGCCATCTGCCACGCCCGCGCCGCCCCCTCGAAGGCGGTCGGGTCGCGGCGGGAGATCGGCAGGAAGTCGTTCACCTGCACGGCGGCGCGGAACTTCACCGCCTTGCCCAGCGTGCGCGCCGTCTCCTCATCAGCCAGCACCATCGCCGCCGCGCCGTCCGACACCAGGGAGCAGTCGGTGCGCTTCAGCGGCGGCGCCACATAGGGGTTGCGGTCGCTGAGAGTACGGCAGAAATCGAAGCCGAGATCCTTGCGCATCTGCGCGTAGGGATTGTCGACGCCGTTCTTATGGTTCTTCGCCGCAATCGCCGCCAACGCGTCCGACTGGTCGCCATATTTTTGGAAATACCGCTCGGCAATCCGCCCGAACACGCCGGCGAACCCGGCGGGGATGTCGCCCTCCTCCTTGCGGTAGGAGGCGGAGAGCAGGATGTCGCCCACTTCCGGCGTCGGCGTCGCCGTCATCTTCTCGGCGCCGATCACCAGCGCGAAGCGGCCGCGCCCGGCAGCGATGAAATCCCGCGCGCCATGCACGGCGGCGGAACCGGAGGCGCAGGCATTCTCATACCGCGTCGCCCGCTTGAAGCGCAGTTCCGGCACTGACTGCATCACCATCGAGGCCGGGAAGTCCTGCTTGGAGAACCCATTGTTGAACAACCCGACGAACACCGCGTCGATCTCCGCCGGGTCCACCCCGGCATCATCGATCGCCGCGCGCGCGACGCGGCCGATCAGGCTCTCCACATCGGGGTCTTCCAGCTTGCCGAAGGGCGTGTGCGCCCAGCCGACGATGCAGGCCTCGTTCATTGCTACTCTCCTCTTTTCGTCGCGTGATTCAGACCCACGGTGATGCCACCTCCGGTCATCACGCTCCAGCGCATCCGTGCCCCCCTTATAGCGCATGCGCGCGCTCTGGTCAGTCCATCCCGCGCACCGCACACTGGGCGCGGATGGAAACGCGTCGGCTGGCAGAACCGGATATCATCCGGCTATGGATCATGGGTGGCCCCAACAACGTGGTGCGCTGGTTCGAACTGCTGGCCGCGGCCCTGTTCACCTTCGAGCTCACCCATTCCGGCCTCGCGGTGGCCGCCGTCTCGGCGGCGCGCACGGTGCCGATGCTGCTGTTGGGCGCCTTTTCCGGCGTGCTGTCGGAGGCGGTGAACCGCAAGCGGATCATCGTCACCGGCATCCTCATCACCGCCGCCTCCTCGCTCTCCATCCTCGTCCTCGCTTCGGCCGGGCTGGTGCAGCCCTGGCACATCGCCGTCGCCTCCTTCGTCTGCGGCTCGGTATGGTCGACGGAGATGTCGAGCCGGCGGCGCATGGTGGGCGATCTCGCCGCGCCCGAACTGCTCTCGCGCGCCATCGCGGTGGATAGCCTGGCCGGCGCCTGCACGCGGATGATCGGGCCGCTGTTCGGCGCCGTGGCCTATGATGTGTTCGGCATCGTCGGCGCCTACGCGATTACCACGGCGCTGACGCTGAGCAACCTTCTGCTCATCGCTCCCCTGCGCCACCAGCAGGTGACGCGCCAACTCTCCATCGCGGGCACCGCGCGAGACCTGCTGGACGGGCTGCGCTCGGCCGCCCACCAGCCGCGCGTGCTGGCGGTGCTCGCGGTGACGCTGGTGATGAACATGTTCATCTTCAGCTACTCCTCCATCGTCGCCCCGATCGCCCGCGTGGTGTTCGATGCGCCGAACGCCATGGTGGGGTTCCTGGCGGCCGCGGAATCCTTCGGCGCCTTCCTCGCGGGCATCGTGCTGGCGCGGCGCACGCTGCCGATCCCGCCTCGTCTGATGATGGTCGGCGGCTCGGTGCTGTTCGCAGTCACGCTGTTCGTCATGCCGCTGCTGCCGGGCTTCTGGACCGCCTGCCTGCTGCTGGCGATCGGCGGCACCGGCACCGCGGCCTTCAGCAACATGCAGACGCTGCTGATCATGAAGGACGCGCCGCCGGCGATGCGCTCCCGCCTGCTCGGCCTGATCACCGCCTCCATCGGCACCGGCCCACTCGGCCAGATCATCGCCGGCGCCCTGGCCGACCGGTTCGGCCTCACCGCCGCGGTGATGCTGCTGGCATCGAGCGGCTGCGCGCTGCTGCTCGGCTGCGGTTATCTCTGGGGCAAGGCGGAACGCGCGGGCTAACCCCGCCGCGCCGAACGGATTTCCAGCACGCTGATGAAGAAACTGCCATAGGCGATCTGGAACCCCAGCAGGATCAGCGTCGCCGAGGGGATCACCGCCCGCATGGTAGAGGCCGGCGACAAATTGCCGAACCCCGCCGCACCCCAACCACTCACCGCCGCGATGCCGAGCGCAATGCCAGCCACCACCAGCAGCGCTCCCAGCACCAATCCACGCTCCAGGGTGATCCGAGCCACTAGCGCCCGGAAATCCGGATCATCCGGCAGCATTCCCTCGCGCATGCCGTACTGCTTGGCGAACAGCCAGAAAATCGCCGACTGCGCCCCCACCAGCAGGAACACCGCGGAATAGAGCAGCGAGTGGATATCCAGCGTCACGCCCCCGATATGCCGCGCCGCCGGCAGCAGCCAGGCCATGCCCCAGACCCCCGCGATGAACAGCGCCAGTCCGGGATAGAGAAACAGCCAGGACGGGCTGTAGAGCAGCAGAAAGCGCAAATGCCGCCAGCCATCCCGCCAGGAGCGCAGATGCGGTGGCCGCGAGCGGCCGTCGGGGTGCAGGATGGTCGGCACCTCCGCAATCGAGACGCCCTTCAGCGTCGCCTTAACCACCATCTCACTGGCGAACTCCATCCCCGGCGCCTGCAAATCGAGCGCCAGGATCGCCGCCCGGTCGAATCCGCGCAGGCCGCAGTGGAAGTCGCCGCACGGGCTGCGGAAAAACAGCCGGCCGATGAAGGTCAGCACGGGGTTGCCGAGGTAACGGTGCAGCTTGGGCATGGCGCCGGGCATGATGCCGCCCTTGAAGCGATTGCCCATCACCAGCACGAACCCTTCCCGCAACTTGGCCACGAAGGGATCGAGTGCCGAAAAATCGTAACTGTCATCGCTGTCGGCCATGATCACGTAGCGGCCGCGCGCGGCACGAATGCCGCCCATCAGCGCCGAGCCATAGCCACGCTCCGCGACATCCACCACCCGTGCCCCGTGCGCCCGGGCGATATCCTGCGAACCGTCGGTGGAGCCGTTATCGCCAATCACCACCTCGCCGGCGATGCCCGACCGCGCCAGAAACGCCTGCGCCTTGTCGATGCATACCGCCAGGGTTTCCGCCTCGTTCAGGCACGGCATCAGGATCGTCAGTTCGATCAGGTCGGCAGGCGCCGTGCCGGTCATGCGTTGCTCCGATTCGGGGTTCGGTTCAGCCTGGAGATGTCGTATCAGGCAGGCTGTTTGCACGGCAACTCGATCGCCTCGGCAATCCGTCTCGCTCAGCCCCAGGGAACGCCGATGCCGCCACGGTTCCGCCCACTCATCCCGCTGACGCTCCTGCTCGCCGCCCTCCTCATCATGGCGGCCGGCCCAACCACGCCGATGCCCGGCCCGGTGCACATCATCGGAAACAGCGCCGGCGGCTGCATCCAGGGCGCCGTGCGCCTGCCCGATGACGCGCCAGGGTTGCAGACCGTACGTGTCGGCAAGAGCAATTTCTGGGGCCACCCCGACACCATCGCCCGCCTCCTGCAACTCGCCCGCACCGCCAGCGCCGCTGGATTTCCCGACCTCTACATGGGCGACCTCTCCAACCCCCGTGGCGGGCCGATGCCGGGCGGCCATGTCAGCCACCAGATGGGGATCGACGCGGACGTCTATCTCGACGTCAATCCGCATCCCCGCCTGCCCTTCGCCGCGCGCGAGAACCTGGAGCCGCCCAGTCTGGTGCGGCCGGATGGGCGCAGCGTCGACCAGTCCCGCTGGCGGCCGGAACATGCCGCCTTGCTGCGCATGGCCACCGAGTTACCGGGCGTGGACCGCGTGCTGGTGAACGCCGCGATCAAGAAGCAGCTCTGCAGCACCGTCACCGGCGACCGCGCCTGGCTGCGCATGGTGCGGCCGTGGTACGGCCACGCCAGCCACATGCATATCAGCTTCCTCTGCCCCGCCGGCCAGCCGGACTGCCCGCCGCGCCCCGCGCCGCCGCCGCCCGGCGATGGCTGCGATGCCTCGCTGCAATGGTGGTTCGACCGGCTGGACGCGCCGCCCAAGCCCGCGCCGCCGGTCACCAAGCCACCTCGCCCCCCCGCCCTGCCGGCTGCCTGCATCGCGATGCTGAAGGCGCCATGAGCGGGTCCGCCGGCCGCATCGCCGGCGTGGCGCTGGCCGGCTTCGCGACCTTCATCAACCTCTACACCCCGCAGGCGATCCTGCCCGCGATCTCCGCCGACTTCGCCGCCGGGCCGGCCGCGACCAGCCTCGCCGTCACCGCCACCCTGCTCGCCGTGGCGCTCGCCGCCCCCTTCGTCGGTGCGGTGTCGGACGCGCTGGGCCGCAAGCGGCTGATCACCGGAGCCTGCTTCATCCTCACCATCCCCGCTTTGCTGATCGCGCTCAGCCCGAACCTGCCGAGCGTCATCGCGCTGCGCTTCGCCCAGGGGCTGCTGTTCCCGTTCATCTTCACCGTCACCGTCGGCTATGTCGGCGACGAATTCGCGGGCGCCGCGGCGGTGCGGGCCACCGGCACCTACGCGCTCGGCACCATCATCGGCGGATTTTCCGGCCGCCTCGTCGCCGGAATCGCGACGGAACTCGCGGGCTGGCGCGCTGGCTTCGTCGCGGTTGGCGGGCTGACGTTGCTCTGCGCGATCGCCATCACGCTCCTGCTGCCGCGCGAGCGGAATTTCCGCCCGGTCGCCGCGGGATGGGCGACTTGGCGGATGCATTTCGGCAATCCTGCCCTGGTCGGCACCTGCCTGATCGGCGCCGGCATGCTATTCACCATCGTCGCCACCTTCACCTACGCGAATTTCCGCCTGGCCGGCGCGCCCTATGCGCTGACGCCGGGCCAGCAGGGCTGGGTATTCGCGGTCTATATGCTGGGCACCGTCACCAGCCCGATCGGCTCAAGGCTGACGCTGCGGTTCGGCCGGCGCGCCGCGCTGTTTGCCTGCGTGGCCCTCGGCGCGAGCGGCGCGCTGCTGACCCTGAATACCGCACTGCCCTGGATCATCACCGGGCTCGCCTTGCTGTGCGGCGGCATGCTGGTGGTGCAGACGCTATCACTCGGCTACATCGCCGCGCGCATCCCGGTGGCGAAATCGACCGCGGTGGGCATGTATGTCACCACCTACTACGTCGGCGGCGCGCTCGGCGGCATCGTGCCGGCACCGCTGTGGCGGGCATTCGGCTGGCCCGGCATCGTGGCCGTGGTAGTGCTGGTGGCATTTTCCATCGCGCTGGTCGCCGCACAGGCGTGGAAAAACGAGGCCGCGTTTACCCGCGGTTAAACAATCCCGCGCAGACTGACCTCGCACGCAAAAAGCGGACGGACCTTCCGCGCGATCGGGCCCGAAAAACGGCCCCGGATGCGCAGAGACTAGGATACCGAACGTGCTGCTGCACATGACGGAAGCGGCTCGGCGCGGCGCCTCCCTGTGGGCCGCCCGGGCCGCCTTCCCCCTGATCTGCATCGTCTGGGCGCAAACCGCCGGCTTCATCGCCATCGGCACGCCGGACTGCCTCCGCCCCGGCGCCATGGTCGGCGCGCTGGCGACGCTGATCTGGTGCTTCGGCACCGCGCCGGACGGCATACTACGCCGCCTCGCCCCGCCGGTCCTCGTCATGGCAATCCTCGCCAACGCCGCGCTATGGCCGGGGCTGCGGCCCTAAAGCCGGGCCATGATCCGCCGCATCGCCGCGCGGAAATCGGCGGCGATCCGCTCGCCGCGAATATGTGTACCATCGCGCACCACCCAGGCGCCCCCCGCCATCACGTCACGCACCGGGTTGCCATTGCCGTTGAACAACCAGGCATCCACCAGGGACGCGCCAGAGCGGCCAACCAGCGCCGGATGCTCGGCGTCCAGCACCACGAAATCCTGCCTTGCACCGCCCCCAAAAGCCTGCACACCCCCTTCGGTCGCGCGATCCAGCAGCCCGGCCCCCAACGAGCGCCGCGTTCGCGTCTCCAACCGTCGGATGTAGTCGAGCCAACGCAGTTCCTCGACCGGCGAGGTCGAGACATGGCTGTCGCTGCCAATGCCGAAGCGTCCGCCGGCGTCGAGATAGGCGTGCAGCGGAAACGCCCCGTCGCCGAGATTGGCCTCGGTGGTTTGGCACAGCCCGGCCACGGCCTCACTCGCCGCCATGCGCTGCAGCTCCGTCGCATCGCAATGGGTTGCATGCACCAGGCACCAGCGCCGATCGACCGGCGCATGATCGAGCAGCCATTGCACCGGCCGCGCGCCGGACCAGGCGAGGCACGCCTCCACCTCCCCGGTCTGCTCGGCGATATGGATATGGATCGGCCGCTCCCCCGCCAGTTCCACCGCCCAGGCCAGTTCCTCCGGCGTCACCGCCCGCAGGCTGTGCGGCGCCACGCCCACGGGCACGCGGGCGGCGAGATCCTCGACCAGCCGCGCATAGCGATCCTGCGACAGCACGAAGCGCCGCTGCCCCTCCCCCGCCGGCGCGCCACCAAACCCGGAGCGGCGATACAGCACCGGCAGCATCAGCAGCCCGATCCCGGCATCCTCGGCGGCGGCGATGATGGCGTTGGCCATCTCGGCGGGGGCGTCATAGGCGCCGCCATCCGGCGCGTTGTGCAGATAATGGAACTCGGCCACTGAGGTGTAGCCGTGCAGCAGGCATTCCACGTAAAGCTGCGCCGCGATCGCCCGCACATCCTCCGGCGTCAGCACCGCGAGGAAACGATACATCGTCTCCCGCCATTGCCAAAAATCCCCGCCCGCCCGCTCGGCAAGCCCGGCCATGGCGCGCTGAAAGGCGTGGCTGTGCAGGTTCGGCACCCCGGGCACCACCACCGCGTCCTCGGGAACCAAACCGTCACCGCCGGAGATCATTCTGTTACGCCCATTTTCCATACCTTTGCGCTTTCGCCCCGCGCCCCTATCTTGCGAGGGATCGCTTGATCCGCAAACCCGCCGCAGGAAACCCCACGATGAACGCTCCTTTCGACGATGATCGCTTCGCGGTGGGCCAGCCGGTCTCGCGCATGGAGGACCCCACGTTGCTGCGCGGCGAGGGGCGCTATACCGACGACCTCAACCTCCCCGGCCAGGCAAATGGGCTGATGGTCCGCAGCCGCGTCGCCCACGGCATGCTCCGCGGGCTCGACGTCGCCGCCGCCCGCGCCTTGCCCGGCGTGCTCGCCGTGCTCACGGTCGAGGACCTCCGCAACGGCGGGGTGAAGCCCATGCAGGTCAACGTCGCCGGCCCCAATCATGACGGCACGCCGATCCCGCGCCCCGTGCAATACGCGCTGGCCGACACCAAGGTGCGCTACGTCGGCGATCCGCTCGCCTTCATCGTCGCGGAGAACCGCGCCATCGCCAAGGACGCGGCCGAACTGATCTTCGCCGAGATCGACGAACTCCCCGCCGTCACCACCGCCTCCACCGCCGCCGCCCCCGGCGCGCCGCAACTGCACGACGAAGCGCCCGGCAACGTCATCCTCGACTGGGCATATGGCGACGCCGCCGCCGTCGATGCCGCCTTCGCCTCCGCCGCCCATGTCGTCGGCGGCGCCATGCGCAACAACCGCGTGGTGATCGCGCCGCTCGAACCCCGCGCCTGCCTCGCCGAATTCGCCGATGGCCGCTACATCCTGCGCGTGGTCAGCCAGGGCGCCTACGGCCTGCAAGGCTCGGTCGCCAACGCCATGGGCGTGAAGCGGCCGGACGTGCGCATCCTCACCGGCAATGTCGGCGGCTCCTTCGGCATGAAGGGCGGGCTGTTCCCCGAATATGTCTGCGCCCTCCTCGCCGCCAAGACTCTCGATCGCCCCGTGAAATGGACCGATGAGCGCTCCGACAGCTTCCTCTCCGACAGCGCCGGGCGGGACCATGAGCAGCACGTCGAACTCGCGCTCGATGCCCAGGGCCAGTTCCTCGCGCTGCGCATCCGCGGCCTCGGCAATCTCGGCGCCTATCTCTCCAACGCCACCTCCATCCCGCCGACGATGAACCTGGTGAAAAACATCATCGGCACCTACCGCACGCCGCTTATCCACGTCGCCGTGCGCTGCATCGTCACCAACACCACCCCGGTCGGCGCCTATCGCGGCGCCGGGCGGCCGGAGGGCAATTACTACATGCAGCGGCTGATCGAGATGGCCGCCGACAAGACGGGTATCAACGCCATCGAGCTACGCCGCCGCAACATGATCGCCCCTACCGACATGCCGTACAAGGCCCCTTCGTCACAGACCTATGACAGCGGCGAGTTCACCACCCTGCTCGACAAGGCCCTCGCCGCGGCGGACTGGGACGGTTTCCCCGCCCGCGCCGCCGAAAGCGCCGCCCGTGGCATGCTGCGCGGCCGCGGCATCGGCCAGTATCTCGAGGTCACCGCCCCCGCCCGCGGCGAAATGGGCGGCATCCGCTTCGAGCCCGACGGCACCGTCACCATCATCTCCGGCACGCTCGACTACGGGCAGGGCCACGCCACCCCCTTCGCCCAGGTGCTGGTCGCTCAGCTCGGCGTGCCCTTCCACCAGGTGCGCCTGGTGCAGGGCGATTCCGACGAACTGCTCGATGGCGGCGGCACCGGCGGCTCGCGCTCCATCATGAACGCCGGCGGCGCCATCATCGCCTCGTCAGCCGAAGTCATCGCGAAGGGCAAGGCCTTGGCCGCCGAGGTGCTGGAAGCCGCCACCGTCGATATCGAATTCCGCAAGGGCCGCTTCTCCGTCGCCGGCACCGATCGCGGCATCGGCCTGATGGACCTCGCCGCCACGCTGCGCGCCCGCGGCCAGGGCAGCGCACTTGATGTCGGCCTCGTCTTCCCCGGCGTGCCCAGCGCCTTCCCCAACGGCGTGCATATCGCCGAAGTCGAGGTCGATCCCGAAACCGGCGTCACCTCCGTCGTCCGCTACGCCATGGCCAACGACTTCGGCGTGGTGGTCAACCCGCTGTTGGTCGCCGGTCAGGCCCATGGCGGCATCGTGCAAGGCATCGGCCAGGCCCTCACCGAGCGCGTCGCCTACGACGAAGCCGGCCAGCCCATCAGCGCCAGCTTCCTCGACTACGCCCTCCCCCGCGCCGACGAAATCCCCGATATCACCTGGGTGAGCCACGAAGTCCCCGCACTCACCAACCCCCTCGGCGCCAAGGGTTGCGGCGAGGCCGGCTGCGCCGGCGCCCTCCCCGCCGTGATGAACGCCCTGAACGACGCCCTCGCCACTGCCGGCGCCGGGCCGGTGGAGATGCCGGCGACGCCGGAGGTGGTATGGCGCGCGCTCAGCAGTAAAGGCTGAGCGCCGGGGCGCACTCAGCCCCGCCGGAGTTCCAGTTTGGCGATGGCGGCGCGGTGGACTTCGTCGGGGCCGTCGACCAGGCGCATGGTTCTGCCGGTGGCCCAGGCGTAGGCGAGGTGGAATTCTTGGCTGACGCCGCCGCCGCCGTGGCATTGGATGGCGCGGTCGAGCACGGCGAGCACCATTTTCGGCACCGCAACTTTGATCATGGCGATCTCGGCACGGGCGGCCTTGTTGCCGACGCGGTCCATCATGTCGGCCGCGCGCAGCACCAGCAGTCGGGCCTGCTCGATTTCGATGCGGCTATCGGCGATCCACTCCATGACGACACCTTGCTCGGCGAGCGGCTTGCCGAAGGCGACGCGGGATTTGGCGCGGGCGCACATCGCTTCCAAAGCGCGTTCGGCCACGCCGATCTGGCGCATGCAGTGATGGATGCGTCCCGGCCCGAGGCGGCCCTGCGCGATCTCGAAGCCGCGGCCTTCGCCGAGCAGGATGTTGGAGACGGGAACCCGCACGTCGCGGAACTCCACCTCAGCATGGCCATGCGGCGCGTCGTCATAGCCGAATACGTGTAGGGCGCGTAGAACGCGCACGCCCGGCGTGTCGCGCGGCACCAGCACCATGGATTGCTGCTGATGGCGGGCAGCGTTGGGGTCGGTCTTGCCCATCAGGATGAAGATGGCGCAGCGCGGATCCATGGCGCCGGAGGTCCACCATTTGCGGGCGTTGATGACGTAGTGGTCACCGTCGCGGACGATGCGGGCCTCGATATTGGTGGCGTCGGATGAAGCGACGGCGGGTTCAGTCATCGCGAAGCCGGAGCGGATTTTACCCTCCAGCAGCGGGGTGAGCCAGCGCGCCTTCTGCTCCGCGGTCGCGTAGCGCAGCAGCGTCTCCATGTTGCCGGTATCGGGGGCGGAGCAGTTGAACACCTCGGGCGCGATATGGGAGCGGCCCATGATTTCGCAGAGCGGCGCGTATTCGAGGTTGGTCAGCCCATCCTCGTGCTCATCCCTAGGCAGGAACAGATTCCACAGCCCCGCCGCCCGGGCCTTTTCCTTGAGCGTCTCGAGGATCGGCGCCTGCTGCCAGCGCGTGGGGGCGGCGGCAAGCTGGTCATCGAACACGGGCTCGTTGGGGTAGATGTGCTCGACCATGAAGGCCAGCAGGCGTTCCTGCAGGGTGCGGACTTTGTCGGAATGCTCGAAATTCATGAAATGGGCTCCTGAAAAAACTAGAAGCTTCTGGGCATACCCAGCACGTGTTGCCCGATATAGGAGAGCACGAGGTTGGTCGAAATCGGCGCGATCTGATAAATCCGGGCCTCACGCCACTTCCGCTCGATGTCATACTCCTTCGCGTAGCTGAAGCCACCGAAGGTTTGCATGGTGGCTTCGGCGGCCTTCCAGGTGGCCTCGGAAGCCAGCATTTTCGCGAGATTGGCGTCCGCCCCGCAATCCCTACCATCTTGAAACAGGGCGGCGGCGCGGCGGCAAATCATGTCGGCGGCTTCGAGTTCCGCCCAGGCGCGGGCGATGGGGAACTGGATGCCCTGGTTCTGCCCGATCGGTCGGCCGAACACGCGGCGCTCATTGGCGTATTCGACGGCCTTGCGGATGAACCACTTGCCATCACCCACGCATTCCGAGGCGACCAGAATGCGCTCGGCATTCATCCCATCGAGGATATAGCGGAACCCCTTGCCCTCCTCGCCAATCAGCGATGAAGCGGGGATGCGCATATTGTCGAAGAACACTTCCGTCGTGTTGTGGTTGATCATCGCCTTGATCGGCCGGATGTCGCAGCCCTTGCCGCGCACCTCGCGCAGATCGACGAGGAACACCGAAAGCCCGTCCGCCTTCCGCGCCACCTGGTCAAGCGGCGTGGTGCGGGCGAGCAGGAGCATGAGGTCGGAATAGAGCGCGCGGGACGTCCACACCTTCTGGCCGTTGACCACGTAGCTGTCGCCATCGCGCACGGCGCGCGTGCGCAGGCTGGTGGTGTCGGTGCCCGAGGTCGGCTCGGTGACGCCGAACGCCTGCAGGCGGAGTTTGCCCGAGGCGATCTGCGGCAGGTAGTGCTGCTTCTGCTCCTCGCTGCCATGCCGCAGCAGAGTGCCCATGATGTACATCTGGGCGTGCCCCTGGCTCGCCGTGCAGCCGGAGGCGTTGATCTCCTCCAGGATCACCGCCGCCGCCCGCAGCGGGAGCCCGGTGCCGCCATATTCCTCGGGGATCAGGCTGGCGAGGAAGCCGGCCTCGGTCAGCTCGTCGACGAAGGCGGAGGGATAGGCTTCCTTCTCCTCCAACTCGCGCCAATAGAGGCCGGGATACTTGGCGCAGATGCGGCGCACCGCCTCGCGCAGTTCCGGATAGTCCTCGCCCACCGGCACCATCGTCACCCCGTCCGTCGTCGCCGCTTCCATCACGTCCTCCATGCGTTGGCATTTCCATCCCACCGGGCGAGGATGCGGTCAACGACACGCGACCAGGAGACGCCCATGACGACCCCGCATCCGCTCGCTGGACTCAAGGTGCTTGAGATCGGCCACAGCATCGCCGCCCCCTACGCGGCTTTCATCATGGGGGAGATGGGGGCTGACATCATCAAGCTGGAAAACCCCGGCAGCGGCGACTACGCGCGCGGCTGGGGCCCGCCGTTCTCCGCGGGAACCTCCACCATTTTCCAGGCGATGAACCGCGGCAAACGCGCCATCACCGCCGACCTCAAAGACCCCGCCCAGCGCGACCGGGTGCGCCGCCTCATCATCGAGGAAATGGACGTCGTGCTGCACAACCTCAAGCCCGGCGCGCTCGACAAGCTCGGCCTCGGGGCCGAGTCGCTGCTGGCCGAGAAACCCTCCCTTATCTTCTGCAATCTCGGCGCCTTCGGCTCAGTCGGTCCGCTCAAGGACCTGCCCGGCTACGACCCGCTGATGCAGGCCTTCGGCGGCCTGATGTCCATGCTCGGCGAAGACGGCCGCCCCCCCGTGCGCGTCTCCGTCTCCATCATGGACCTCGCGACCGGCATGTGGTCCGCGCTCGGCATCCTCGCCGCCCATATCGAACGGCAATGCACCGGCATCGGCGGCGTGATCGATACCTCGCTGTTCGAAACCTCCTGCGCCTGGATGGGCATCCCGCTGGCCTCCTACCTCGCCTCCGGCATCCTGCCGGCCCGCGCCGGATCCGGCGTGCGCGAAATCGTGCCCTACCAGGCCTACCCCACCTCCGACGGCTACATCATGGTCGCCTCCGGCAATGACAGCCTGTTCCAACGCCTCTGCCAGGCGATCGGCCGCCCCGACCTCGGCGCCGACCCGCGCTACCAGAAAAACGCCGGGCGCGTCGAAAACCGCGCCGAACTCATCGGCCAACTCTGCGGCACCTTCGCCGCCGATACCGTAGATGCCTGGATGCCCAAACTCGCCGCCGTCGGCGTGCCCGCAGGCCCCGTGCAAACCCTCGACCAGGTGGCCAACCACCCGCAAACCAAAGCTGTCGGCATGATCCAAACCAGCCCCGACGGTACAACCCAAACCGTCGGCCTCCCCATCAGCTTCAACGGCACCCGCCCCCAATACCGCAGCCTCGCGCCCGCCCTGGGCAAGAATAACGCCCTGCTGGATGGTGATGCGACCACCCCATGAGCAGGTGGTGCGATGACAAGCGGGACGACGTTCAATTTTCCCGTATGGTGCACGAGCGCCCGCACGCGCCGGGCTGCGCGGCACTTCTCCGCGCGATATAGCGCCGATATCTCTGGTCAGATGCGGAGCAGCGGGACATCACGGGTTCGAAGGATTGATGAGAATGAAGTGACAGGGCCCAGACCGCAGCGGGGTCCAAGGGCACCGCCCCTGGACCCGTTTCCGGACGAGATTCGCTCAGCGCACCGCGAGGAGTTCGACGTCGAAAACGAGGGTGGCGTTCGGCGGGATCACGCCGCCGGCGCCGCGGGCGCCGTAGCCGAGTTCGGGGGGGATGATGAGGGTGCGCTGGCCGCCGACTTTCATGCCGGCCACGCCCTGGTCCCATCCGGCGATGACCATGCCGGCGCCGAGGTTGAACTGGAAGGGGTCGTTGCGGTCGCGTGAACTGTCGAACTTGCGGCCCTTGTTCTCCGGGGCGGCGCCGTCGAACAGCCAGCCGGTGTAGTGCACGGAGACGGTCTTGCCGGCGACGGCTTCGGCGCCGGTGCCGATCTTGTGGTCGATCATCGTAGGTCCTCGATGGGGTTTGAAGCGGGCGGACCCTACAGGCCGATCCCTGCAATGCGCAACTCCGGTTCGCCAGGACATGCGGGGTCGGTTATGGTGGGGCTCGGCAGGATGAGCGTCCGGGAAATTCGAAACATGAGCATGCCTCGCGCGGAAGCCCGCACCCTCGGCTCGATCTGTGCCGCCCATCTGGTCAGCCATTTTCACATGCTGGTGCTACCACCGCTGTTTCCGTTGCTGAAGGAGCAGTTGGGGCTGGGGTTTGTGGAACTTGGTTTCGCGTTGACGGTGTACAACGTGGTTTCGGCCCTGGTGCAGGCACCGATGGGCTATGCGGTTGACAAGTTCGGCGCGCGGCGCGTGCTGGTGGCGGGGTTGCTGCTGGGCGGCGTGTCATATTTCGCGATTGCCGCGGCGCCGGGCTATCCGACGTTGCTGGTCGCCTCGGGGATGCTGGGCGTGGCCAATGCGGTCTACCACCCCTGCGACTACGCGATCCTCTCGGCGGGGATTGGCGAAGCGCGAATGGGGCGGGCGTTTTCGATCCATACGTTTGCGGGCTATCTTGGCGGCGCGCTGGCGCCTGGCTGTACCTTGCTGGCCGCGAGCCTGGGAGGGCTGCCGGCTGCGCTGATCTTCGCCGGCCTGCTCGGCCCGCTCGCTGCCTTGCCGTTGCTGGCCACGGCCCCTGCCACGTCAGCGGCGGCGCGGCGGCGGGTGGAGAAGGTGGATAATCGTGCGCTGCTCACGCCGGCGGTGCTCTCGTTGGTGGCGTTTTTCACCGTGCTCGCGCTGTCGATGGGCGGGTTGCAGAGTTTCTCGGTGGTGGCGCTGAACGCCGCTTTCGCGGTGCCTCTCGGCGTGGGCAATACGGCACTGACGGTGATGCTGACGGCGAGCGCCTTCGGCGTGCTGGCCGGGGGTGTCATCGCCGATCGGACCGCGCGGCATGGCGATGTGGCGGCGCTGGGCTTCGGGATGACCGGTTTGCTGGTCGCCCTGGTCGGCTTCGCCGCGATGCCCGCGGTTCTGCTGGTGGTGGTGATGGGGCTCGCGGGCTTCCTGTCCGGCATGATCATGCCCTCGCGGGACATGCTGGTGCGCGGCTCGGCGCCGCCGGGGGCGGAGGGGCGGGTATTCGGTATTGTCTCGACCGGCTTCAATATCGGCGGCGTGGTGGGCCCGCTGTTGTTCGGCTGGATCATGGACAATGCCGATCCGCGGCTGATTTTCGCCGCCTCGGTGGGCTTCATGCTCGCCACTTCGGTGATGGCGTTGGCCAGCGAGCGCCGCTCGCGCGCCAACCGGGCGCTGCGGGCGGCGGAGTAGCGGCCGCCTCAGCAGAGCCGCTTGAAGTCCTCAGTTGCCTGAAGCAGGCGCGCGAGGGTGCCGGGTTCGGCGCCGCCATGGCCGGCATCCGGGGTGATGTGGAGGGCGGCTTCCGGCCAGGCGCGATGGAGGTCCCAGGCGTTGCGGATGGGGCAGACCATGTCGTAGCGGCCATGGATGATCACGCCAGGGATGTGGCGGATGCGATGGACGTTTTCGATCAGCCAGTTATCGGTGGCGAAGAAGCTGTTGTGCTGGAAGTAGTGGCACTCGATGCGAGCGAGCGGAAGTGCGCGCTCGGGCTTGGTGCTCTCCTCGATCGACTGCGCTTCGGGGATAAGAAAGGAGGTGGCGCCCTCCCACTTGCTCCAGGCGGCGGCGGCGCGCAGGCGGGTCGTCGGATCGTTGGCGGTGAGGCGGCGGTAATAGGCCGCCACCATGTCGTGGCGCTCTGCGGGGGGAATGGGGTCGAGATATTCCTCCCAGGCGTCCGGATAGATGAAGCTCGAGCCCTCCTGGTAGAGCCAGCGCACATCCATCGGGCGGGCGAGGAAGATGCCGCGCAGGATCAGTCCGCTGACCCGCTCCGGGTGGGTCTCGGCATAGGCGAGGCCAAGCGTGCTGCCCCAGGAGCCGCCGAAGACGACCCAGCGCTCGATGCCGAGCGCGGCGCGGATCACCTCCATGTCGGCGACGAGGTGCCAGGTGGTGTTGTCGGTGAGGTCGGCGAAGGGCGTGCTTTGGCCGGAGCCGCGCTGGTCGAACAGCACGATGCGGTAATGCGCGGGGTCATACATCCGGCGCGAGCGGGGCGAGATGCCGCCACCCGGGCCGCCATGCACGAAGACGATTGGCTGCCCCTTGGGGTTGCCGCACTCCTCGACGTAGAGCGTGTGGCCGGAGCCCACCGGCAGCATATGCGTCCGGTAGGGTTCGATCTCCGGGAAGAGCGCGGGGGCGCTCACAGGGTGAGCCCGCCATCCACGATGAGGGTCTGGCCGGTGACCATGGAGGCGCCGAAGCCGAGAAAGACGATGACTTCCGCGAGATCCTCCGGGGTGCAGCGGCGCTTGAGGGCCGCCTTGTCGATCGAGCCCTGGCGGGCCTGGTCGGTCCACTGGATCTGCCAGGAGCTGTCGACCGCGCCGGGGGCGATGGCGTTCACCCGCACTTCCGGCCCGAGGCCGCGGGCAAGATTCATAGTCAGGCTCACCACCCCGGCCTTGGTGGCGCCATAGGCGAGCGAGGAGCCGGCGGAATTGATGCCGGCGATGGAGGCGACGGAGACGATGGCGCCGTTATACTCCTTGAGCGCCGGCGCGGCGGCCTTGGAGAGGCGGAACAGGCCGACCATGTTGGTTTGGATCACCGCATCCCACAGTTCGTCGGTGATGAGATCAAGCCGGTTCGGCGGCACCACGGCGGTCACGCCGGGGGTGCCGGCGTTGTTCACCAGCAGGTCAAGCCGGCCGAGGCGGCGGATGGCGTCCTCGATCATTTGTGGGCCGCCCTTGGGGTCGCTCACCGAGCCCGGGGCCTCGATCACGCTGAGGCCCTCCTGGCGCAGATTGGCGACGGCCTCGGGGCCGCGCGCATCGCCTGCCAGGAAGTTGATCGCCACCGTGCAGCCGTTGCGGGCAAGCATGGTGGCCGTAGCGAGCCCGATGCCAGACGCGCCACCGGTGACGATGGCGGCCTTGCCCGAGAGATCGTAGCGCAGCTTGTTGGCCGCTGAGAGATTGGTCATTCCCGCCCCCTCAGAACAGCCCGTTACCGTCGGCGAGCACGGCGAGGTGATGGTCGGTGGAGCCGAACATCTGTTCGATCATGGTCATCCGCTTGAAGTAGTGGCCGACCTTGTATTCCATCGTCATCGCGATGCCGCCATGCAGCTGCACCGCCTCTTCGCCGATCGACTTGCCGGACTTGCCGATCTGCACCTTGGCGGCCGAAAGCGCCTGGCGGCGTTCGGCGGCGTCGTCGGACGCGGCCATCATGGTGGCGTACATCGCCATCGACTTGGCCTGTTCGAGGTTGGCGAACATATCCACCGCACGATGCTGCAGCACCTGGAACTCGCCGATGGCGCGGCCGAACTGCTTGCGCTGCTTCATGTAGTCAACGGTGATGGCCAGCATCTCGGCCATGCCGCCCACCGCCTCGGAGCAGATCGCGGCAATCGCCTCGTCCACCACGCGCTCCACCACGCCGAGCGCGTTGCCGGGATCGCCCACCGCCACGCCGCGCGCGTTGGCGAAGGAGATTTCGGCCGCGCGCAGCCCGTCCTGCGTCGGGTAGCCCTTGCGAGACACGCCGGCGTCCGCAGCGTCCACCAGGAACACGCCGATGCCGCCACGATCGCGCTGAGCACCGCCGGTGCGGGCGGTGACCAGCAGCTTGTCGGCGCAGTCACCGTGGATCACCACGGACTTCTCGCCGTTCAGCACGTAGCCGGAGCCGTCCTTCACCGCGGTGACCGCGACATCGTTCAGCGTCCAGCGGGAATGCCGCTCGATATGGGCCAGCGCCAGCTTCAGCTCGCCACCGATGATCTGCGGGATCAGCTCCGCCTGCTGCTCCTCGCTGCCGGCATGGCGGAGCAACCCGCCGCCGAGCACGACGGTGGCGAGGTAGGGCTCAAGCACCAGGCCGCGCCCGAAGGCCTCCATCACCTGCGCCGTCTCGATCTGCCCGCCGCCGAAGCCGCCCTGCTCCTCGGTGAAGGGCAGGCCGAGCAGGCCGAGCTCGGCATATTGCGACCACATCTCGGCCGACCAGCCGGTCGGCTCCTTCATGTATTGCTTGCGGCTCTCGAAGGCGTAGCGGTCGGCGATGAGGCGATCGACGCTGTCCTTGAGCAGGCGCTGGTCTTCGCTGAAATCGAAATCCATGTTCGTGTATCCTGTGTGTTGATCGGATCAGCAGGAAGAAGGAAGACAGCGCTCTCGCGGATCAAAGGTGATCCGCTGCCGCTCCCGTCGCCGCTCCGCTGCGCTACGCGTCAGAAGTTTTTTGGTTCTTTTTTTCAAAAAAGAACCCCTTCCCCCCTTTCCGCTAAAACCCGAGAATTGCTTTCGCAACAATATTGCGCTGGATCTCATTCGACCCACCGTAGATCGAGATCTTGCGCCAGTTGAAATAGGTCGGCCCGGTGCCGGCGGCGTAGTCGGGGCCGTAGCCGGTCTCGTTGCGGCCGTCGCCCTCGTCCGACGCCGCGAAGGGCATCACGTAGGGGCCGACCAGCTCCATCATCAGCTCCGTGGTGGTCTGCTGGATGGTGGAGCCCTTGAGCTTCAGGATCGAGGAAGCCGGGTTGGGCTTGCCCTTGGCCTGGTTCTTCTCATCGGCGACGATGCGCAGCTGCGTCATCTCGAGCGCCTTCAGCTCCACTTCGCAGGCCGCCAGCTTCTCGCGGAATTTGCGGTCCTTGATGAGGGCCTCGCCGCCGGAGAATTCGAGGCTGGCCAGCTCGCGGATGCGCTTGAGGCGCGCCTTGGAGGTGCCGACGCGGGCGATGCCGGTGCGCTCATTGCCGAGCAGGAACTTCGCGCAATCCCAGCCGCGATGCAGCTCGCCGACCAGATTCTCGGCCGGGACCACCACGTTGTCAAAGAAGATCTCGTTGACTTCGTGGCCGCCATCGATGGTCTGGATCGGCCGGCGGGTGATGCCGGGGGTCTTCATGTCGGCCAGGATGAAGGAGATGCCCTCCTGCTTCTTCGCCGTCGGGTCGGTGCGGCAGAGCACGAAGATCCAGTCGGCGTGCTGGGCGAGCGTGGTCCAGGTCTTCTGGCCATTGATCACCCAGGTATCGCCGACGCGCTCGGCCTTGGTGCGGAGCGAGGCAAGGTCGGAGCCGGCGCCCGGCTCGGAGAAGCCCTGGCACCACCACACGTCAAGATTTGCGGCCTCGGCGAGGTAGCGCTTCTTCTGCGCCTCGGTGCCGAACTGCGCGATGACGGGGCCGACCATCGAGGTGTTGAAGGCGAGCGGCGAGGGCACGCCGTTCAGCTGCATCTCGTCCTGGTAGATATAGACCTGCACCGGCGTCCAATCCTTGCCGCCCCACTCCACCGGCCAGTTCGGCACGGCGAGCCCGTTGGCATTGAGGATGCGCTGGGCGGTGATGATCTCGTCCTTGGTGAGGTGCTGGCCTTCCAGCACCTTGGTGCGGATCGACTGCGGGATCGCGGTGGTGAAGAAAGTTCGCAGCTCCTGGCGGAAGGCGACCTCTTCGGGGGTGAAACTCAGATCCATGATGATCTCCTTGGGAAAATGAACGCCCCGTGCCGGATGGGCGCGGGCAATGGTGCAATCTGTTTCAGCCGGCCTTGGCCTTCTCTTCGTCCGACAACTCCTTGCGCGAGAGCTTGCCGACCGGGGTTTTCGGCAGCGTCTCGCGAATCTCGATCGCCGCCGGCATTTCGTGCCGACCGACGCGATCCGCAAGGAAGGCCTTGAGCGCATCGAGCGTCAATTCCGCCGCCCCCGGCTTCAGGGCCACGAACACCTTGGCTGCCTGGCCGCGATAGGGGTCGGGGATGCCGATCACCGCGCATTCGGAAACGTCAGGATGTTCGTAGACGGCATCCTCGATCATCGCCGGATAGACGTTGAAGCCACCGGAGATGATCATGTCCTTCTTGCGGTCGACCAGATAGAAATATCCCTGTTCGTCCATGTAGCCGACATCGCCGGTGAGGAACCAGCCGTCGACGAAGGCCTTCGCGTTCTCCTCGGGGCGGTTGTAGTAGCCGGGCGTCACGTTGGGGCCTTGGATGCAGATCTCGCCGCGTTCGTTGGCGCCGAGTTCTTTCGTGGGGTCATCGAGCGAGACGATGCGCATCACGAGACCGGGCACCGGCAGGCCGATCAGGCCGGGGCGGTAGGTGACGCCGGCGGGGATCAGCGCGCCGACCGGGGAGGTCTCGGTCATGCCCCAGCCGCCGCCGAGTTTGCAGCCGGTCGCCGCCTCGATGCGCACGGCGATCTCGGCCGGCAGCGGCGCGCCGCCGGAGCCGGCAAAGCGGAGGGAGGAGAAATCCCGGCTTTCGAGATCCGGCAGCCCGGCGAGGGCGATCCACATGGTGGGCACGCCGGGGAACACGGTGGCGCGCTTCTTCTCGATGTCATCGAGTGTGGTGGCGACATCGAAGCGCGGCCGCAGCATGATTTCGGCGCCGGCCGAAAGCGCGCGCAGCAGCACGCCGGTCAGCGCGTAGATGTGGAACAGCGGCAGCACGCCGATCAGCTTGTCGCCGGGGCCGACCGAGAAGGCGGCGTCCTTGGCGGCGCCCCAGTTGTCGATCATCGAGATCGCTGCGGTGAGGTTGCCGTGGGTGAGCATCGCCGCGCGCGGCAGGCCGGTGGTGCCGCCGGTGTATTGCAGGCAGGCGACGTCATCGGGGGTGAGGCCGGGGTCCGCCACGGGATCGCCGCCCTCGAAATCCGCCCAGTTGATGG
This sequence comes from uncultured Rhodospirillales bacterium, assembly GCA_903865895.1. Classification (GTDB taxonomy): domain Bacteria; phylum Pseudomonadota; class Alphaproteobacteria; order Acetobacterales; family Acetobacteraceae; genus CAIYPH01. Next base: position 23,008 of record CAIPLM010000012.1, read on the forward strand.
CGCCTTCCGGCAGCGGCAGGCCGGGCGAGGGCGTGCCCCAGGCCTGGTCCTCACCGACGATCAGCCGATCGGCATGGCCCTCGGCCAGCAGCCGCTCGGCGACTTGCAGCATGCCGGGGATGTTGGTGGCGATCAGGGTGCGGGCGCCCGAGTCCTTCAGCTTGTGGGCGAGCACGCGGGGCGCATCGAGCGGGCTCAGCAGCACCACGCGCAGCCCGGCCTGGAAGGCACCGAAGAAGGCAATGGGGTGGTAGGGCGTGTTGTGCAGGTAAAAGGCGACCGTATCGCCCTTGGCGAGGCCCAACCGCTTGAAGCCGCGCGCGGCCAGCTCGGCGCGGCGGGCGAGTTCGCTGAAGCTGATCGGTTTGTCGCGGAATTCGATGGCGGTACCGGCGCCGAATTTCGCCACGGCGTCACTCAGCAATTGCGGCAGCGTGGCGCGCAGCACCGGCGCATCGAAGTGCACGCCCTCGGGGTAGGAGGCCTCCCAGGGGTAAGGCCGCGTCATCGCCATGTCTTGCCGTTCCTCTCCATGTCAGGGTCGCGGTGGAACGCTTGCCGGTTCCTTCCCACACCCCCAGCATATACGCCGAAGCTGCCGCCGCCGTCATCTCCCCTGCGCACGGGATGCGCGGTGTTACGCGATGCCCTTCGCAGCGCCGCTCAGCCCGGTTAGGCTGATGGAAACAGGAGACGCCCCATGCCCTTGCCGCCCCCCGCCATTTGCGTCATCGCCACCCCGCGCCGCCGCCGCCAGGCCGTCGAGATGGCCCAGGAGGCCGAGCGGCGCGGCTTCGCCGGCATCTATACGCCCTCGGCTTTCGGCAACATGTCCTTCTGCGAGGCGCTGGCCTGGAACACCAAGACCATCCCCTTCGGCACCGCGATCGCGCCGATCTACCAGCGCACCGCGGGCGACTTCGCGGAATCCTCCGCCTTCATGCACGAGATTTCCGGCGGCCGCTTCAGCCTCGGCATCGGCATCGCGCATGGGCCGAGCTATGTCCGCATGGGCGTTACCCCCGGCAAGCCGCTGGGTGATGTCAGCAGCTTCATCGAGCGCTTCCGCGCCCATGACAAGCTGGGCGAGTTGCCGCCGATCATTGTCGCCACGCTGCGGCAGAAGATGATCAAGCTGGCCGGCGAGTTGGGCCAGGGGCTGATCTTCGCCAATGCCAGCCTGCAGCATACACCGACCTCGCTGCTCGCCTTGCCGGAGGCGCAGCGCAAGAGCGGCTTCTACATCGGCAACATGATCCCGACCTGCATCTCCGACGACATCGAGGCCGCCAAGGCGGTCAATCGGCGCACGCTGAACGGCTACGCCTACCTGCCGAACTACCGCAACTACTGGAAAGAGGCTGGCTACCAGGAGGAGATGGAGGCGATCGAGCTTTGCATCGCCGAAGGGCGCAATGACGACATCCCGAAATACCTGCATGACCGCTGGCTCGCCGACGTCACTTTGTTCGGCCCGGCGGCCAAGGTGCGCGAGGGGATCGAGGCCTGGCGCGCCGCCGGGGTGCACACGCCTGTGGTCGTCGCCTCCTCGGCCACCGGCGGGCAGCGCGAGGCGATCGCTGAGGCGTTCGCGACCTTTACCGGCTAGCGCTTTGTTTGGGCGGGTGATTCACGGCTCCGGCGATGCCGCCTGCGCCGATCACGCGCCAGTCTCCCGCGTCTCCGGCGGCACGAAGCCGAGCCAGTGGCCGGGCCGCTCGGCGACGTCGCTATAGGCGCCGAGCACGTCGGCGGTGCGGCCGATAATGTCGGCGTAGCGCACGCCGCGGCTGGCGAGTTCGTGGTCAAGCTCGGCGATGATGTCGGACAGGGCCGCGAAGCCGCCATGCATCACCGCCGAGGTCGCCTCTATGGCGGAGGCGCCGCAGAGCGCCATGCGCATCACGTCCGCCCCGGTGCGCACGCCGTTGGTGCCGAGGAGGGGGAAGCCCTTGCCCACCGCGCGGCGGCTCAGGGCGAGGAAGCGGCAGACGATCGGCACCGCCCAATTGCCGCCATAGGCCGCGGAGGTGCCGAGCACGGGGGCGAAGCTGTCGAGGTCCGGCACCAGGGCCATGAAGCGGCCCATCATCACCACCGCGTCCGCCCCGCCATCCCTGGCCGCGAGCGCCTGAGCCGGCAGATTGCTGGACAGGCCGGTGAGCTTCACCCAGAGCTGCATCCCCGGGGTGACCGCGCGCACCCGCTCCACCAGCCCGCGCAGGGCCGCCGGGTCGGTCTCGTTGGCGATGGCGCCGGGCGTGGCCTCCGAGGCATGCGGGGCGCCGACATTGAGTTCGAACACCCGCAGCCCGGCCGCATAGGCCATGCCGGCGATCATCACCGCTCCCTCGGCGCCGCCCAGCACCAGGCTCGCCGCGACGAAGCGGCCGCTCGCCGCCGCCTCGGCATCGATTGCGGCGAGGGCGGCGAACCAATCGGCGGTTTCGCGCTGTGAGAGGCCTGAGCGGTTGAACAGCGAGGTCGCCTCCGCGCCCCAGGGCACCGGGCTGCCCCCGGCGTCGAGCCCGATATAATCGGCCCGGTCGAGCTGGCGCGCCGCGGCCGGCTGTTCGTTGACGGATTTGCCGACCACCCCGGCCACCCCGGCCCGCAGCGCGGCGCGGATGCCGTTTTCGGTCGCCACCGCCTCGCCGGACCCGCAAATCACCGGATTCGCCAGCGCCATGCCGCCAACCCGGGTGACCAGCCGCTCATTGCGTCCCGACATTCTTGCTTCCTCCGTTCGAGCGGTGACTTTGACAGCCGCGGTGCGGGATGCCTAGCGTCCCCGCCAAAGGAGAAACGCCATGAAACGTCCGAAACAGGCAGCACAGCCGGCCACCCAACGCCTCACCGCCGCGGAGGCCGCGATCAGCACCATGATCGCCAATGGGGTCGACACGCTCTACTGCCTGCCCGGCGTGCAGAACGATCATTTCTTCGATGCGCTGCATGGCGCGCAGGATAAACTCCGCCCTATCCATACCCGCCACGAGCAGGCCACCGCCTATATGGCGCTCGGCGCCGCGATGGCCACCGGCAAGCCGCAGGCCTTCTCGGTGGTGCCCGGCCCGGGATTCCTCAACACCACGGCCGCGCTCTCCACCGCCTATGCCTGCAATGCCCCGGTGCTGGCGGTGGTCGGGCAGATCCAGTCCAACACGATCGGGCAGAATCTCGGCCAGCTCCATGAAATCCCCGACCAGCTCGCCATCATGCGCGGCCTGACGAAGTGGTCGGACCGGGTGCGCTCGCCACAGGAGGCGGCGACGCTGACGCAGGAGGCCTTCCGCCACATGCGCTCGGGCCGCCCGCGCCCGGCCGGCATTGAATGCCCGATCGACATCTGGGGCCGCCGCGCTGACGTCGTGCTGCCCGCCGCCCCCGCCGTGGCCGACGCACAGCCGGTCGATACCGATGCCGTGCAGGCCGCCGCCAAACTCCTGGGTGCCGCGAAACGCCCACTGATTTTCGTCGGCTCCGGCGCGCAGGGGGCGAGTGCGGAGGTGACGGAGCTCGCGCATCAATTGCAGGCCCCGGTGGTCAGCCAGAAAATGGGCCGCGGCGTGCTCGATGGGCGCGACCCGCTCTCCGTCAGCACCGTGGAAGCCCACGGGCTGTGGGCGGAGGCCGACGTGGTGCTTGCGGTCGGCACCCGCCTGCTGATCCCGCTCCAGGCCTGGGGGCTTGATGCCGATCTCAAGATCATCCGCATCGATGCCGATCCTGATGAGTTGGAGCGCATCGCCAAGCCCGCCATCGGCATCGTCGGCGATGCCGCGCCGGTGCTGCGCGCGATCCTCGCCGATCTCGGCCAGCACAACGCCAAGCGCCCCTCGCGCGCCGCCGAGATGGCGGAGGTGCACGCCAAGGGCAACGCCGCCATCGCCCGGCTGGAGCCGCAGCTCTCATACCTCGCCGCCATTCGCGATGAGTTGCCGGAGGATGGCATCTTCGTCGATGAGCTGACCCAGCTCGGCTACGCCGCCCGCATCTCCTTCCCCACCTACCAGCCGCGCACCTACATCTCGCCGGGCTACCAGGGCACGCTCGGCTGGGGGCTCTCCACCGCGCTCGGCGTGAAGGCGGCCTGCCCGGACCGCGCGGTGGTTTCGGTGACCGGGGATGGCGGTTTCATGTTCCAGGTGCAGGAACTCGCGACCTCAGTGCAGCACAACCTCCCCATCGTCATCGTACTGGTGAATGACGGGGCCTACGGCAATGTCCGCCGCATTCAGGCGACGTCCTACGGCAACCGGCTCATCGCGTCGGACTTGCAGAACCCGGATTTCATGAAGCTCGCCGATGCCTTCGGCGTGCAGGGCATCCGCGCCAAGACCGCCGATGCGCTGCGCAAGGCGCTGCGCAAGGGGTTCGCCAGCAACGTCACCACGCTGATCGAAATCCCCGCCGGGGTGATGCCCGACCCGTGGAGCCTGCTGCGACAGGGGCGCGCGCGGCCACGCAAGGGCTGAGTCACCCTCGACATCCACCGCGCCGCCATGGCACGACGGCGCGGCCGACGAAGGAGACCCGACCATGGCGCAATATCTGAAACGCGGCCGCGATGCCGCGACCATCGCCGATGACGACGCGCGCATCCGCGCGACCGTCGAGGGCATCCTCGCCGACATCGCCAAGCGCGGGGACACCGCTGTGCGTGAGATGTCGGAGAAGTTCGACAACTGGTCGCGCGACGATTACCGCCTGACCGATGCGGAAATCCGCGCCTGCCTCGATCAGCTCACCGGGCGGGATCTGGAGGACATCAAGTTCGCCCAGGCCCAGGTGCGCAATTTCGCCGAGCACCAGAAGGCCGCGCTCAGGGATATCGAAGTTGAGACCATGCCGGGCGTGGTGCTCGGCCATAAGAACATCCCGGTGCAGTCGGTCGGCTGCTACGTGCCGGGCGGCAAGTATCCGCTGCTGGCCTCCGCCCATATGTCCGTGGTGACCGCCAAGGTCGCCGGCGTGCCGCGCATCATCACCTGCGCGCCGCCCTTCCAGGGCAAGCCGGCGCCGGCCATCGTCGCTGCCCAGCACCTCGCGGGGGCAGATGTGATCTACTGCCTCGGGGGAATCCAGGCGGTCGGTGCGATGGCGCTGGGGACGGAGAGCATCCAGCCGATCGACATGCTGGTGGGGCCGGGGAATGCGTTCGTCGCCGAGGCGAAGCGGCAGCTTTACGGGCGGGTCGGCATTGATCTCTTCGCCGGCCCCACGGAGACGCTGGTGATCGCCGATGAGACGGTGGACGCCGAGTTGTGCGCGACCGATCTGCTGGGCCAGGCCGAGCATGGGCCGACCTCGCCGGCCATCCTGCTGACCACTTCCGAGAAGCTGGCGCGGGAGACCATCAGGGAGGTGGAGCGGCTGCTCACCATCCTGCCGACCGCCGGCATTGCGCGGACGGCGTGGGAGGATTGCGGCGAGGTGATCGTCTGCGCCGACGAGGAAGAAATGGTCCGCGAGGCCGATCGCATCGCCTCCGAGCATGTGCAGGTGATGACGCGGGATCCAGAGTATTTCCTCGCCAACATGAAGAATTACGGCGCGCTGTTCCTCGGCCCGCGCACCAATGTCTCCTACGGCGACAAGGTGATCGGCACCAACCACACGCTGCCGACCAAGAAGGCCGCGCGGTATACGGGCGGGCTGTGGGTGGGCAAGTTCCTGAAGACCGTGACGTATCAGCGCGTGTTGACCGATGAGGCGGCGGTGCTGATGGGGGAATACTGCTCGCGGCTTTGCATGCTCGAGGGTTTCGCCGGGCATGCCGAGCAGGCGAATATTCGCGTGCGCCGCTATGGCGGCCGCAACGTGCCTTACGCCACGGCGGTGGAATAATGCTGCCCGCGAAGGTCAACTTCCGGCTCGACGGCAAGCGGGCGCTGGTGACCGGCGCCGGGCGCGGCATCGGTCTCGCCGCCGCCGCCGCTTTGGCCGATGCCGGGGCGGCCGTGACGCTCGCCGCGCGTAGCGCCGGTGAGATCGAAGCCGCCGCCGCCGCCATCCGCGACGCAGGTGGCGCGGCCGAGGCGATGGTGCTGGATGTGTCCGATCTCCCGGGCGTCACCGCCGCGCTCGCCGGCCAGTCCTTCGATATCCTGGTCAACAACGCCGGCACCAACCGGCCGCAGCCGTTTCTCGATGTCAGCATCGAGAATTACGACGCCATCATGTCGCTGAACGTCCGCAGCGCTTTCTTTGTTGCCCAGGCGGTGGCGAAGGGGATGGTGGCGGCGGGGCGCGGCGGCTCCATCATCAACGTCTCCTCCCAAATGGGCCATGTCGGCGCCGCCAACCGCTCGGTCTACTGCGCCTCGAAATGGGCGATGGAGGGGATGACCAAGGCGATGGCGGTGGAGCTTGGGCCGCACAACATCCGCGTCAACACGCTCGGCCCCACCTTCATCGAAACCCCGCTGACGCGCCCGTTTTTCGAGAATGCGGCGTTCCGGGACAGCGTGGTGGCCAAGATCAAGCTCGGACGGGTCGGCCAGGTGGAGGACCTCACCGGCGCCATCGTGTTCCTGGCCTCCGACGCTTCGGCGCTGATGACGGGTTCGGCCTTGGTGGTGGATGGCGGCTGGACGGCGGATTGACCGCTCAACCCGGCCTGAACAGCACCGCGGTTTGGCCGACCATCGCCCGCCGCTCGCCTTCGACTGCTGTGCCGATACCGAGCGCCGTCACCGCCTGATTGGCATCGTCGGTGCGCACCACCAGCGCGGCGACGCAGGGGCATGGCGGGAGGGATATGCCTGGAAACTCTGCGGTGACCGACCCGGACGTCAGCACGCGGATGCGGCCGGACGGGAGATCGAGCACATAGCCTTCGCTTCGGTCGGGGCGAATGGGAAGGCCGGCGGCGCGGGAGAGGTCGGCGGCGAGGGCGGCGGGGGGATCGGCGGCGATGATGATGTCTTCGAGAGCGACGGCGTGATTGGGGTGGTGGAGATCGGGTTCGCGCCAGACGAGGTTTGGCGTGAGGTGGCGGATCAGTTGCAGGCGGGGGATGAGGGTGGTGAGGGGCAGGCGTTCGAAGCGGGCGAGGCCGGCATCGGTGGGGCGGCTGCTGGCGGCGATGTCGACGGGGAAGCCGGCGCGGGCAAGGCGGGTTTGGGCGGCTTCGATGTCATCGGTGGCGAGGCTCAGGACATGCACGCCCTCGTAGCGCGCGAGCATGGCGGCGATGGTGCGGCTGGGGCGGGCCGGGTCGATCACGCCGAGGAGTTCGATGTAGCCGCTACGGAGCATGGCGCAGCGGTTGCCGGTGCCGGTGGGCTGGCCGTCGGGGCCTTCGTGGCGGGCGAGCGGGGTGAGGGTGAACCCGGCGGCCGACCAGGGGGCCGTGGCCGCATCCATGTCGGCGACGACGACGCCCGCGTGATCGATGCCGGTGGCGCGGCCGGGCATCACGGCGCGGTTTCGTATTTCTCGATGAACCAATCAGGCGGCTCGGCTGCCGCGTCGGCGTACCAGGCGTCGACCAGGGGATGCGCGCGGACGGCCGCGCAATAGGCGGCGGCATCGGCGGCGAGCGGCGGCGCGTAGGTGAGCAACCGGGCGACGACGGGGGCGTACATCGCGTCGGCCAGGGTGAAATTGCGGCCGAACAGGAAGGGCCCGCCGGCGCCGAAGCGGGCGCGGGTTTCGCGCCAGATCGCGCTGATGCGGGCGATGTCTTCCATGACGGCGGCGCTGGCGCAGGTGCCGGCGGAGCCCGGGCGGAACAAGCTCATCGGCATGGCCATGCGCAGTTCGCGGAAGCCGGAGTGCATTTCGGCCGCGATCACACGGGCGTGGGCGCGGGCGGCGGGGCTGTCCGGCCATAGGCCGGGGGCCTGCTCGGCGCAGTATTCGCAGATCGCCAGGCTGTCCCACACCTTGTTGCCGGCGTGTTCGAGATAGGGAACCGTGCCGCCCGGCGAGACGGCGCGCACGCCGGGGGTGACGCCGCCGGCGAGCGGGATGACGATTTCCGCGACGCCAAGCCGCGCGAGGCGCACCGCGAGCCAGCCGCGCAGCGACCACGACGAATAGCGCCGCGTGCCGATGTACAAACGATCTTCCGTCATCCCTGCTCTCTCCCTGTTTGCCCGTTAGCGCGGCGTCAACCATCTCGCGATAGGCCATTGGGCGCATCATCGCCAACCGGAAACCGACTCATGTATCGCAGTCTCGGCCTTGCCGCCAAACTCGGCCTGTGCGCCGCCCTCTTCCTCATCCCCCTCGGCTTCACCGCTTTTCTGTTGCTCTCGGGACAGCAGCGGGAGATCGATTTCGCCGCCAAAGAGTTGCAGGGCGCACGGTATCTGCGGGCGATCGGCACCGTGCAGTCGGAAGCGGCCGCGGCGCACATCAATGGGGGCGGCGCCGGAGCGCGGCTGGCCCAGCAGATTTCCTCCGCCGAGGCCGCCAATGGCGCCGGGCTGGACACGCTGCGCCAGGCCACCGCGGCCGCCGCCGCCTTCGCCGCGGCATCGACGCCGGAGCGGATCGCCCTCGCGCGTACGGAATTGCACAAGCTGATCACCCAGATCGGCGACCGCTCCAATCTCATTTTGGACAACGTGCTGGCGAGTTACTACCTGACCGACGCGACGTTGAACCGCCTGCCCGACCTGATCGATCAGACCGCCGATCTGGCTCTGCTGCTGCGCGACGGGGCCAAGGATGTGGCGACCGACATGCGCATCGTCGCCGATGCCGGCAAGATCGACGCGACGATTGATTCGCTGGCCGAGAGCATCGCCGCCGCCATCGCCGCCGATCCCGATCATTCCCTGCGCGCGCCGCTCGACGGGCGGCTCAGCACGTTGCGTCAGGCGATGCGGGCGCAGCTGGGCCAGATCATGAAGGATAGGACTGCCGGATTCGCCGTCACCGATTTGTTGAGCCAGCTCACCGCCCTGCAACAGCGCGGCGCCGAGGAGCTTGACCGGTTGTTGGCCGCGCGCGTCAGCGGGCTGCGCCGGGCGCAGTTGATGGAGGCTTCGGCCGGGTTGGCGATGTTCCTCATCGTCGCCGGGCTGGTGATTGTGATCACGCGGCGCGCCATTACCACGCCGCTGACGGCGCTCGCCGTGGCAACCCAGCGCATGGCCGAAGGGGAGCTCAGCGCCGCATTGCCGGCATCGCGCGGGGCGGATGAGGTTGGCCAGTTGATCCGTGCGGTCTCCGGGTTCCAGGCCGCGCTGGCAGAAGGCCGTGCCGCCGAGGCGCAGGAGATCCAGCTGCGCCGCTACGATGAGATGACGCGCCTTGCCCGCGCGTTCCAGGAGGCCATCGCCGGCCGCCTGACCGGGCTCGGCTCCGCCGCGGACCTGCTGCGCGGCATGGCCGAGGCGATGTCGGGCCGCGCCGAGCGCACGCGGGAACGTACCGTCGAGGTGCAGGATCTCGCGGACACCGCGACCCGCAACACCCATCTCGTCGCCGCCGCGGCGGAGGAGCTGGCGGCGTCGAGCCGGGAGATCGCCAGCCAGGTTGAGCGCTCCGCGGTCGCCACCCGCAATGTCGCCAGCCAGTCGGAGGCGGCGCGGGTGCTGGTGGATGAGCTGACCACGGTGGTGGTGGGGACATCGGAGGTGGTGGATTTCATCACCCGCATCGCCGAGCAGACCAATTTGCTGGCGCTCAACGCCACCATCGAGGCCGCGCGCGCCGGTGCCGCCGGATCGGGCTTCGCGGTGGTGGCGCAGGAGGTGAAATCCCTCGCGCTGCAAACCGCGCGCGCGACGGGCGATATCGCCTCGCGCATCGAGGCGGTGCGGCAATCCGCCGGGCGGGCGGCCGAGATGATTTGCAGCGTGGCGGATTTGGTGGGCGAGGTCGATCGCTCGGGCGCCGCGATTGCCGCCGCCGTGACGCAGCAGGGGGCGGCGACCGACGAGATCAGCCGCAGCGTGCAGCAATCCGCGCAGTGCACCGGCTCGGTCTCCGACAGCCTGGCGACCGTGCGCGGCGATGCGCAGGATACCCGCGCGACCGCCGGCGAACTGCTGCACTCGGCGACCGACCTCACCGCCCAGGCCGGCGTGCTGAAGGGCGATATCATCGATTTCCTCGGCGCCATCGGCCGCACCTCGGACCGGCGGCTGCATCCCCGCCACGAGGTGGAGATCGACGTGACGGTGGCCCATACCGGGGAGGAGGCATTGGGGCGGCTGGAGAACATCTCGCCGACCGGCTGCGCGCTTGCCACCGCGCTGCGGGTGGATGGCGGGGCGGAGATCACCCTGCACCGGCTGCTCGATGTACCCGTCAATGCGCGGGTGGTGGCGGTGCGCGATGGCAAGCTGCACGCGCAATTCCGCCTCACCGAAGCGACCCGGCCGCGGCTGCAAGCGTTGGCCGAGCGGGCCGCGCTGGCCCGCGCATCGTAGAGGCATCCGCGCCGGCCCATGGCCGGCGCGGATGTGCTGACTACTTCGCCGGCTTCTTCGCAGCGGCCTTCTTCGCGGCGGCCTTCTTGGCTGCCGGCTTGGCCGCTGCCGCGGCGGCCTTGGCGAGATCGGGCACGTTGCTCGACGAAGCGGCGAGGCGCGGCGAGTTGGTGACCGCCAGCGCGGCGCGCGCGGAGTCGCTCTCGTTGATCTTGGCCATGATGGCTTCGCGGGCACGGTTGAAATATTCGCGGTTGTTGACCACGAACTCGCGGGATTTGCGGAGCTCCCGCAGGTAGTTGTTGATTTCCGGCACCACGTAGCGGGCCACCATGTCCCAACTGCGGAAGGTGTTTTCCGGGTTCGCCCAGTCATGCACGAAGCCGACAATGGTGCCGAAGCCGCCGCTGACCTCATAGACGCGCTTGATGGTGGCGATCAGGTCATCGGGGGTGCCGATGGTGGCGGCGGCCCCGGGGGAGAAGGCGGTTTTGTCGACGGCCTCGTCGGGGGTGGCGAAGGGCTTGCCGCCCGGCATCTGCAAGGTGTCGATGATGTATTCGTTATGGTGACGGAAAAGCCCGTCGCGCGCCTGCTCGCGGGCCTTTTCGCGGGTCTCGGCGATGTGCCAGGACAGCAGGACGCGCCAGTTCTTGCGATCGACGGTCTGGCCATGCTTGGCGGCCGATTCCTCGGCGAAGCTCCATTGGGTGGGCAGCGCGTTCAGGCCCTGCGAGGACATCGAGCCGATCGAGATCACGCCGGCGCCGTGCTTGCCGGCCAGCGTCATGCCCGACGGGCTGATCTGCGAGGCCACCGCGAAAGGCATGTTCTCCTGCATCGGCAACAATTGCAGCGCCGCGTCGTTCAGTTCGAACCAGTCGGACTTGTGGGTGATGCGCTCGCCGTTCATCAGGCGGCGGATGATGCCCATCGCCTCGTCCTGACGGTCGCGCTGGAGCATCGGGTCGATGCCGAGGGAATGGGCGTCGGAGGCGAGGGCGCCGGGGCCGGAGCCGAAAATGGCGCGGCCGCCGCTCATCCAGTCGAGCTGCACCATGCGCTGGGCGACGTTGTAGGGGTGATGGTAGGGCAGCGAGACCACGCCGGTGGCGAGCAGGATGCGCTTGGTGCGCTCGGCGGCGGCGGCGAGGAACATCTCGGGGGAGGCGATCATCTCCCAGCCCGAGGAATGATGCTCGCCGCACCAGAACTCGTCATAGCCGAGCTTATCGAGATGCTCGACGAAATCGATGTCGCGGCGGAACTGGAGGAAGGGGTTCTCGCCGATGGGGTGGTGGGGGGCAAGGAAGGCACCGAAGCGCAGCCGGGACATGGGACGTTCTTTCGGGTTGTTCTGGATGGACGCGAAACCGCACTCTCCGACACAGCGCGCGCCGCGGCAAGCCGGAACCGTGCGGCGCGCGGGGCAATCGGCCGAGGCCGCTCGAATTGCCCTGCTGTCTTCACTTCTCCCTGGTCTCCGTGCCTCTGGCGAAGCGGGTGGTGAACTTTCTTGCCTGCCGCGCTGACCCGCGCGCGCTTCAGCCGGTTGCCCGGTGCGGCGAGCCCCCCGCGGCGCGTGCCGTCACGGTAGAATTTTTTCCAAAACCACGAAAATCCTGCTTGACATCGGGGCGCGGATACCAGAACATATAACGAACTTAACCCATGATGAAAGGCCCCGATGTCCTCCGCCCCTGCTCTCCTCCGCAACCTGCTCGCGCACCTCCTGCGGCACCTGCTGCCGGTGCTGGCCGGGCTGCTTGACGCGCGCATGGAGTTTCTGCGCGCCCGGCGGGCGGCGTTGCCGGCGGGGCATCGGCGGCGGGCGCGGTTCGGGGCCGAGATGGCGCGGCTCGCGCGGCTGCGCGCGCTGCTGGCCGAGGGGGATTTGCTGGACGATCCCGGGTTTCTCGGGCGGGCGGCCGAAGTGGCGCGCATGCGCAATGATGCCGGGCGGCGGGCGCTGGTGCGGCGGCTTGTGCATCCCACGCGTTACTTGCTGCTGCGCAGCGCCCGGCCGGCGCCGCAGCGCGCCTGGCTCACGCCGGGCGGGCGATGTAGCGGCTGCATGGGGATCGCCTGATGCGCTGCCGGGAGGCTCCCGCGCGGCGGCGTTGGTGTGCGCACGTTCCGCCGGATCGCGGATATCGGCCGTGGCCGGGGTTGGCCGGGTTGGTTTGCGCATCGCGCAGGCCCGCACTGGCGCGGGCGGCGTTGTTTACGCTCGCGGGTACTGCGTAGTATCATGCCCGCAGGCGGGTGCGCGCATGCCGTGCGCCGGCCCATTTCAAGGGAGATTTGTATCCATGGATATGACGGAAACACGCGATCCAGCCGCGAAGCAGCAGGGCGGGACTCATTTCGACGTGCTGATCGTCGGCGCCGGGATTTCCGGCGTTGGCGGCGCCTATCACCTGACCCAGCAATGCCCGGAGAAGAGCTACGTCATCCTGGAGACCCAGGATAATTTCGGCGGCACCTGGTGGACCCATAAATATCCGGGCATCCGCTCGGACTCGGACCTGCATACCTTCGGCTATCGCTTCAAGCCCTGGACCACGGCGCCGATCGCCTCGGCCGACGAGATCCGCAAATACATGGGCGATGTGATCGAGGAGAACGGCATCGCCGAGCATATCCGCTACCACCACAAGGTGATGAAGGCGACGTGGTCGAGCGCGGAGAAGCAGTGGACGCTGGAAGTGCTGAACAAGACGACCGGCGATACGGAAGTCTTCACCGGCAATTTCCTGTGGATGTGCCAGGGCTATTACCGCCACGAGGAAGGCTACACCCCGGATTGGCCGGGCATGGCGGATTTCAAGGGCACCATCGTCCATCCGCAAAACTGGCCGCAGGATCTCGACTACACCGACAAGCGGGTGGTGGTGATCGGCTCCGGCGCCACGGCGGCGACGGTGATCCCGGCGATGGCGGCCAAGGTGAAATCCATCACCATGCTGCAACGCTCGCCGACCTTCTTCCGCGTCGGCCGCAACGCGATTCCGCTGGCCGAGGAGCTGCGCACGCTGCAGGTCAATGAGGAATGGATCCACGAGATCGTCCGCCGCAAGATCCTCTACGAGCAGGCGATCTTCACCAAGCGCGCGGCGACCGAGCCCGAGAAGGTGAAGGCCGAGCTGCTGGCGGGCGTGAAGCACCATCTCGCCAATGACTTCGACATCGAGAAGCACTTCACCCCGAAATACCGGCCGTGGAGCCAGCGCATCGCCTTCATCCCCGAGGGCGATTTGTTCAATGGCGTGCGCGACGGCAAGGCCAATGTGGTGACCGACGAGATCGAGCGCTTCGTCGAGAACGGCATCCTGCTGAAGTCGGGCGATGTGCTGGAGGCGGATATCATCGTGACCGCCACCGGGTTCCATCTCTGCGCGCTCGGGGATGTGGACTTCACGGTGGACGGCAAGCACGTCGATTTCGCGGATACCGTGACCTTCCGCGGCATGATGTTCACCGGGCTGCCTAACATGGTCTGGGTGTTCGGCTATTTCCGCGCGAGCTGGACGTTGCGGACCGATCTGGTGGCTGATTTCGTCTGCCGCCTGCTCAACCACATGTCCGCCCGCCAGGCTAAGCAGGTGGAGGTCGCGCTGCGGCCGGAGGACAAGGACATGCAGCTTCTGCCGTTCTTCGACACGGATGACTTCAATCCGGGCTATGTGATGCGCGGCATGCATTTGATGCCCAAGCGCGGCGACAAGCCGGAATGGGCGCATACGCAGGACTATTGGAACGAGAAGGACGTGTTCCCGAAAATCGACCTCGATGAGGCGACGTTCCACTACGGCTGACCCCGGCCCGGCCCGCTTCGGCGGGCCGGGTTCCGTTTGCGAGCAGGACACAATGAACCAGACGATCCTCGCCCAACTGGCCCCCACCGGCGTGCTGCGTGCGGGGATCAATATGAGCAACTTCCTGCTCGTCACCGGCCGGGGGCCGAATGGTGAGCCGGATGGGGTTTCGCCCGGGATGGCGCGCGCGGTGGCGGAGCGGCTGGGGATTCCCGTGCAGTACGTGCCGTTCCCCAAGCCTGGGGAGCTCGCCGATGCCGTCGGCACCGGGGTCTGGGATATCGGGCTGATCGGCGCCGAGCCGCAGCGGGCGGAGAAGATCGCCTTCACCGCCGCCTATGCCGAGATCGAGGCGACCTACATGGTGCCGCCGGGCTCGCCGATCACCAGCATCGATGAGGTGGATCGGCCCGGCGTGCGGATTTCGGTGACGGCACGGGCCGCCTATGAGCTGTGGCTGGCGCGCAATATCAAGCATGCCACGCTGGTGCATTCCGACAGCCTCGATGGCTCGATGAAGCTGTTCGTCGAGCACGGGTTGGAGGCGCTGGCGGGGTTGAAGCCGAAGCTGCTGACGGACGTGGCGACAATGCCGGGCGCGCGGATTCTGGATGGGCAGTTCAGCGCGGTGCAGCAGGCGATCGGCACGGCGCGGGCCAATAGCGAGGCGGCTGCCTTTCTGGCCGCGTTCGTGGAGGAGGCCAAGGCGAGCGGGCTGGTGGCGCGGTTGATCGCGCAGCACCAGGTGCGCGGCCTCTCGGTTGCTCCGCCGGCCTGACGGGATGGGGATGCGGCGCGTCCCGATCCAGACCGACATCGTGCTGCTGGGGGCCGGGCATGCCCATGCCGAGGTGCTCCGGCAATTCGCCATGCGGCCGGTGCCGGGCGTGCGGCTCACGTTGATCGCGCGCGAGGCGATGACGCCCTATTCCGGCATGCTGCCGGGGCTGCTGCGCGGCGAGCATGGGTATGATGAGGCGCATATCGACTGCGTGCGGCTTGCCGCGGCGGCCGGGGCGCGGCTGATCCTGGCGGAGGCGGATGGGCTCGATCTGACGGCGCGACAAGTGCGGATTGCCGGGCGGCCGGGGGTGGGGTGGGATCTGCTGTCGATCGATGTGGGCGGCGAACCGGTGATGGGGGTTGGCGGTACGGCGGTGAAGCCGATCGGCCGGTTTCTTGCCCGGCTCGACGAGATCGAGGCACGGCTGGCGCCGGAGCGGCGCATCGCGGTGGTGGGCGGTGGGGCGGCGGGGGTGGAACTGGCGATTGCGCTGGCGCGGCGATGGGGCAGTCGGGCGCAGGTGGTTCTCGTGAACGCCGATGCGACGCCGCTGGCGACCGCGCCTGAGACGGTGCGGCGTGCGGTGGCGGCGGGGTTGCGGGATGCCGGGGTGGAGGTGTTCAGCGGGGCGCGGGCCGAGGGGTTCGCGGATGGTGTGTTGCGTCTCATGGACGGCGGCTGCGTCGCGGTGGATGAGGTGTTGTGGGCAACCGGGGTGGTGGCGGCGCCCTTCCTCGCGGCGTCCGGCCTTGCTTGCGATGACGCGGGCTGCGTTGTTGTCGAGGCGACGCTGCAAAGCCGCAGCCATAGGGGTGTCTTCGCCGCCGGGGATTGCGCTGCGGTGCTGGGGGCGGTGCGGCCCAAGGCGGGGGTCTGGGCGGTGCGGGCTGGGGCGCCGCTGGCGGAGAACCTTCGGCGCGCGGCGATGGGGCGGGCGTTGCGGGCGTGGTCGCCGCAGCGCCATGCGCTGGCGATTCTCGGCCTCGGCGGCGGCCGGGCGGTGGCCTGGCGCGGGCGGTTGGCGATCGCCGGCGGTTGGGTCGCGGCGTGGAAGCGGCGGATCGATCGGCGGTGGATGGCGATGTATCAGTCGCTCCGGGCGATGGAGATGGACGAGGATGACGCGCGCTGCGGCGGGTGTGGCGCCAAGATCGGTGCCGAGGGGCTGCATGCGGCGTTGGCGGGGCTGGCCGTGCCGCGTGCGGACATCCCGATCGGGCTCGCCGAGGCCGACGATGCGGCCGTCACTTTGCCGCCGCCGGGCATGGCGGTGGTGCAGAGCGTCGATCATTTCCGCGCCTTCCTCGATGATCCCTATGTGTTCGGCCGCATCGCCGCGACCCATGCGCTGTCGGACCTGCACGCCATGGGGGCGGCGCCCTGGACGGCGATGGCGGTCGCCACCGTGCCCTTCATGCGCGGGGCGAAAATGCAGGCCGATCTGGCGGCGATGATGCAGGGCGCCGGGGAGGTGCTGCGCGCGGAAGGCTGCGCGCTGATCGGCGGGCATAGTGGCGAGGGGGCGGAATTGGCGCTCGGCTTTGCCGTCACCGGGCTCGCGGTGCCGGATGCGATCTGGCGCAAGGGTGGGCTGGTGGCGGGAGATGCGCTGATCCTCACCAAGAGGCTCGGCACCGGCATCATCCTCGCCGCCGCCATGCGCGGGTTGGCGCGGGCGGAGTGGGTGCAGGCGGCGACGGCGTCGATGCTCGCGTCCAACGGCCCGGCGGCCGCCATTCTGCGGGCCCATGGCGTGCGGGCCTGCACCGACGTCACCGGGTTCGGCATTGGCGGGCATCTCGGCGAGATGCTGCGGGCTTCCGGCTGCGCGGCGGAGTTGGGCGACCTCCCTGCCCTGCCCGGTGCGCTGGAACTGGCCGCATCCGGCGTCGCTTCGACCATGGCACCGGAGAATATCGCAGCGCTGGACGTCACCACCGAGCGGGGGCTGGAGTTGCTGGCTGATCCGCAGACCTCCGGCGGGCTGCTCGCCGGTGTGCGCGATGGGACGGCCTGCCTCACCGCGTTGCGCGCTGCCGGGATCGAGGCCGCGGTGATCGGGCGCGTCGTCGCCGGGCCGGCGGGGAGGATTACGGTTGCGGGGTGAGGAAGGCGTCGGCCACCGCGATGAAGCCCTCGGGGTTGTCGGCGTGCAGCCAGTGGCCGGCGTTGCGCAGGCTCGCCATGCGGACGCGGGGGAAGAGGGCGCGGATGATCGGGCGGTGCTCGGGCTTGATGTAGTCGGAGCGGTCACCGGCGAGGAAGAGGGTCGGCCCGTCATAGGTCGCGGCGAATTCCGGCCAGTCCAGGATATCTGGCAGCCCGTCAGCGAGTTCGGCGAGCCCGACGCGCCATGCAGGGCCCGCGCCGAAGCGGAGGTTTTGCAGCAGGAAGGCGCGCACCGCCGGATCATGCTCGGCCTCGGCCAGGGCGTGATCGGCCTCGGCGCGGGTGAGGTCGGGGGTGAGCGGAATTTGCTGCATGGCCGCAATGATGGCGGTGAAGCGCGAGGCGCTCGCCACCGGCGCGATGTCGGCGACCATCAGGCGGGTCACCGCGTCAGGCGCCGTCAGCGCAGCGGCCATCGCCACCTTGCCGCCCATGGAGTGGCCGATTAAGGCCGCAGGGAGCGCGCCCATGGCACCGAGTGTCTCGATCACGTCAGCCGCGAGGTCGCGGTAGTGCATCCCCGGGGCATGCGGGCTGGCGCCGTGGTTCCGCAGGTCGAGCGCGATGAGCCGGCGCTCCGGACCGACGAGCCGGCGCTGCACGAAGCCGAAATTGCGGGCCTGGCCGAAGAGCCCGTGCAGCAGCACCGCGGGCCGCCCCTCGCCCATCTCGATGGCATTCAGGATCATCGGCGCCCCGGCCATGCCGCAATGGCGACGCCGCCGAGGATGAGCGCCGAACCCGTCATCAAATCGAGCCCGAACGCCTCACCGAGCCACCACGTCGACAGGGCCAGCCCCGCCGCGGGGGTGGCGAGCAGGCCGACCGAGGCGACCATTACCGGCAGGGTGGCCGCCACCTGCATGACGCACCAGGTGCCGACCGGCCCGGCAAAGCCGCCGATATAGGCCATCGACCACAAAGACGGGTTCGACCACGCGCCGATGCCGCCATGCCCGATCGCCACCGGGAGCAGCACCGCGGTGGCCACCAGGAAGCACCAGGGCAGCAATTGCAACATCGACATCGCGGCCGGCCGGGCGCGGACCACCACGATGGCGATGGAGAAGGTGAAGGCCGCGCCCAAAAGATAGAAATGCCCCAGCAGCACGCCCGGCGCGTTCCAGTCGATCGACCACGGCCCGATCAGCACCACCGCGCCGGCCACGCCGAGCCCGGCCGCGATCCAGCGGCGCAGCGGGATCGCCTCGCCCAGCACCAACACCGAAAGCGGCGCGATGAAGATCGTCGTCACGTTGCACAGGATGGTGGTTCGCCCGGCCGGCACGTAGGCCACCGCCGCATGGGCGAAGGCGAAGAACGCCGCCAACTGCCCGAGCCCGACGGCGAACATCGCCGGGAAATCCTGCCGCCGTGGCAGGCGCAACCGGCCGAGCAACCCGAGCACCAGGAAGGCCATCACCGCCGACAGCCCTGCCCGCCCCGCCGCGAACCAGGCAGGGTCGGCGCCCGCGGCCAGCGCGACCTTGGTGATCGGCCAGGCCGAGGAGAGCAGCACGATGGAGCCGAGCAGCTGAACCAGCCCGGCGGCCGGGATGCCCTGGCGTTGGATCACTCGGCGACGGTGAGCATGATCTTGCCGATATGCGCCGAGGACTCCATCAGCGCATGCGCCGCCGCGGCCTCGGCCAGCGGGAACACCTTATGCACAACCGGCCCGCACTTCCCCTCCGCCAGCAGCGGCCACACCTTCGCCCGCAGCGCCGCGGCGATC
>CAIPLM010000013.1 GCA_903865895.1 uncultured Rhodospirillales bacterium
GACCCATCTCGCCTCCGCCATCGGCTTGGCGCTGGTCGAAAACGGTTGGCGGGTGCTGTTCACCCGCACATCCGATCTGGTGCAGAGACTTCAGGTGGCACGACGTGAATTGGCACTGGAGGCAGCCATCGCCAGGCTGGACCGCTTCGATCTACTGATCCTCGATGACCTCGCCTATGTCAGCAAGGATCAGGCGGAGACCTCCGTCCTGTTCGAACTGATCAGCGCCCGCTACGAACGCCGCTCCACCTTGATCACCGCCAATCAGCCATTCGGGGCATGGGGCAAAGTCTTCCCGGACCCCGCCATGACGCTGGCCGCGGTGGATCGCATCGTACATCACGCCACAATCTTCGAAATCAACGTCGACAGCTACCGCCGTCGCGCCGCGCTCGAGCGCAAGAACAAGGGCCCAGGACGGCCACAGAGCTACGCGACAATCAAAGATATCGAAGGCATGTCGCCGAGCGACAATCAGACCAAAATTTAGGACTTGCCAGCGACAATCAGACCACGCAACATCGTTCTCGTTACGGTCACAGTTTCTCATCCTGATTGACGCGTTTTCTCACGCAGATTGTTGCGGCACAATTGGCCGTATGGATACCTCAAGGGGGCAACCCCCTTCGGTGTTATCGTCGCCACGCTGGCCTGACGACGGCGCAGGCACAGAAGTCACCCGTCAGGGACGGGGGGTGGGTCATTACCACCGATGTAGTCGCGCTGGACGACACAAAGGATCAGGTCACTGGCGAGGGCGCGCACAGCGGCTGCGATGGCAAGGGCACCGCAAGTGCCTGGGGCGAGAGCGAGGGCCAGTGCGGCTCCTTCGAGGGCGCCGCTGGGCGTGGCCAACAACGCAATGAGTGACGGATCGCCGATGCCGGCGGCGACGAGCGCTGCGCCAATTGCGATGGTGGCGGCGATGCGCGGCAGGGCTGCTACGGTGGCGCGGGGCAGGATGCGGGCGGCGGAAGACCAGTCGAGCCCGAAGAGGCGCGCGCCGATGATCTGGCCTGCGGCGATCTGCCCTATGACCGCCACGACAGGCGTGGCCACGGTGATGCCATCGGCGAATATCAAGCCACTGGCCGCGCCGGTGAAGAGCCCTGCTATCAGCCATGGCTCCGTCAGACGCAGGCGACGCAGCATCAGCCCTACCGCGATCAGCGGGGGAAGTGCTAGCGCGATATCGCCCGCCTTGCCCCATGACAGCGCGAGTGGCGCGCGCGGCAGCCACCCGAGGGCCGCGAAAAACAGAGGCGCTAGGCAAAGAGCGGTAAGCTGACCAATCGCCCGGATCCCGGGTGCGTCTGTCGTGACGGCCGCTCCGGTGTTCAGCAGACGACCCAGCGGCACAGCCAGGATGGGGGTGATGCCGGCGATCAAAAGGGCCACGAGTACCGCATTCGCGGCCAGTCCGGCGGCGCCGGTGGCGATTGCCTGTCCGCCCAGGAGCAGGCCGAGCGCCGCCGCGGTGGTATCCGTCATGATCGGCGGCGGCAATACCGGCAAGCCGGTCAAGGCGGCAGCAGCCACCGCGAGGGTAGACCCGAGCAGCAATGGTGCGGGCCAGCCGAGCATGTCCGCAACCGCAGCGCCCGCGAGCGCGATGGCCGCGCCCGGCAGGCCCCAGCGCGACATGAGCGCGGCAAACCGTCGCAGAACGCGTCGGACGATGGCGGCTTCGAGCCGGCCATCATTGGCGAGCCAGCGTGCGACGATGGCCGCCAAGACCAACTGCTGGAAGTGATAAATCATGATCGGCAGAAGAATTACCCCGATCACGGGAGACCCGGCGAGGAGCACCTCGGCCATCCGGACTCCTGAGCCGAGCGCTTTCTTGGTGCCGCAGAACAGCGCGGCGATGGTGCTTTCGCGATCGAGTCCCGCGCGGCGGGCGAACAGCAGCGTGCAGAGCGCGACGATGCCCAGCATGGCCAGCGACAGCAGGAATACCAGGGCGATGCGGCCTGGACCGATCGTCGCCCAGTCGCCGTCCACTATGGAGTCGGCGTAGGCATTGGCCATCATCGAAATGATCGTCACGCGATCAAAGCCGCTCACAGTCTTCATCAGACGGGAAAAGCGGGGCAATACGAGGGGCCGGGCGGCGATCCCGGCCAGGCAGGGTATCAGGACCAGCACGCCCAGGCGGAAGATCACCGCTTCCAAGTCAAGCGGTTCGGCATTCTGCGCGAGATACCACTCCATCCAAAGCGGCGTGACGACGACGCCGGCCAGGATGGAGAGCGTGCCGTTGAACAGCGCGCCGAGCATATTGCCGCGCGCGAGGGTGGTGCTGGCGACCACCGACGAGACGCCGCCGGGCAGCACCGCGAGGAAGAACATTCCGTCGCGTGTCGCGCGGTCCAGGCCCGCGCCGGCAAGCCCGAGGAGGACGAGCATCAGGAGCGGAAAGAGCACGAAGCTGACGCCCTGCGTCACCAGGTGCAGCCGCCAGTTGCCGATCTCGGCGCGCACCATTCCGAGGTCGAGGTTGATGCCGAGGAGGAAGAAGATGAAGCCGATGCCGTAGCTGGTGAACAGGTCGAGATGGAGCCAGCCGCCGCTGCGCCCGGCGTCCGGCAGCAGCCATGCCAGGGCCATCGCGCCGATCAGCGAGAGCAGGAAGCCGTCGACGCCGTAGCGCTCGAGCTGACGCACAGGCTCGTTGCCCCGTCTCAGGCGGCGCCGTTGCGGCGGAACAGGAAGCCGTGCCATTTGGGCGGCGGGGTTTCCCGGGCATCAACGCCTTGCGGGGCGACGGGGGCGCTGGCGTCCAGCGGGGCGGGGACGCGCCGTTCCGCGCGGACCCAGAGCAGCGTCGCGGCAATGGCCAGGGCCACCAGCCCCAGCGCCGCGGCGTTGCGGGCGAGGCGGAGGAGGGGCGCAGCCGCGACGATCGGGTCATGGCGGCGCAGGTAGCGCAGCGCGCCCTCGCTCACCGGCAGGCCCGATGGGGGCAGCAGGCTGGTATCGTCGAGCACGATGCCGGTGCGCGCCGCGAAGGCCGGGCCGGCGAGGGCGGTGAGCAACCGATAGGCCGCATCGGCGGGCAGCGCGCGGTTGGCGACCAGCATCACTGTGACGCCGATTGTCGGCAGATCCTCCGCAGGCACCGGCGGTTCGGCGGCGTAGGTTCGCCCGATGATGGTTGCCGGGCCCGCCCAGTTCTGGCGCAGCGACAATGCCTTGCCGAAAGGCAGCGCTGCCATGCGGTAGCCGTGTTCGCGCACCAGGCGGTCGGCGAGTGGCGAGGGGGCGAAGGAGAGCAGGAAGACGGCATCAGGCAGTTGCGGGCCCGGGAGATCGGCCAGGCGGTCCTCGTCGTAGCCGACTTCGAGATAGTCCCGCCCCGGCACGAGGCCGGCGAAGGACAAGGTTTCGTGCACGAAATCCCGCGTCGCCTTCCCCGTGGCGCCGGTTTGCACCATTTTGCCGCGCAGGTCGGCAATCGTCGCGATGCCGGGCCGGACCAGGAGGTGAAGCAATTCGGGAGCGATGGCCGCGACCTGCACGATGTTGTCGCGCCCATCATCCAGATGGCCGGCAACGAGGCCGAGGTCGAGCGTGCCTTCATCGAGCATGTCGAGCGTCTCTGTGGCGCCGCCGGTCGGTACAACCTCTACCTCGAAGCCGTGGCCGGCGATTTCGGACTGGATCTGTCGGGCCAGCATGTGGCGGTTGGAGAGCAGATGGCCGCCGGATATGCGCAGGTGATAGGTCTGCGATGCCGCGGTGTCGAACAGTGCGATGGCGGCCGCGAGCAGCGCCACAATGGCCGCCGCATAGCCGGTCCGGCGCAGCAGATGGGCGCCGGCGATCCGTTGGCGCAGCATGGCCACGATCCTCCTGGGGTCAGCGGACACGGATGAACCGCTTTTGCGCGATCAGACGCTGGCCCGCGGGGCCTCGGGCAAAGGCGATGAAGGCCTCGCCGAGGTCGGAGGCGCGGCCGAACACGACCAGGAAGGCACTCAGCGTCAGCGGATAGCGGCCGGACAAGAGGGTGGCCCGCGTCATCGGCACGCCGTCGCAGGCCAGGGGCCGGGTGCCGCCCGGTGGGTCATCGGGGCCGAGGAAACCGATGCCGCCGGGCGCAGCCATCACGGCCGCGGCCATGTCGGCCGCATTGCCGGCGGTGGCGGTACGGGCCGTGGCGACGCCGGGCAACAGGTCGTCAAGCTGGCGGCGCTGCATGGTCATGGGTTGGAAGAGCACCGGGCGCACAGGCAGATCCGGCCCGCCGATCTCCTGCCAGTTGGCCACGCGGCCGAGCGCGAGGTTGCGCAGCGCCGTCGCGCCGACGGTCTCCAGACCGACCGACGGATGGATGACCGGACGCAGCCCAGTCCGCGCGAACAGATGGGCGTGCCAGCGACCGTCGGTGATGTGGCCGGGCAGATCGGTGCTGAGGGCCGCCAGGTCGGTGGCGCCGTTCTGTGCGGCGGCCATCGCGCTGGCGTTGCCGCCGGGCTCGAACCAGATCGACACGTCGGGCCTGACAGCGCGGAAGGCCTCGCCGAGCGCCGTCATCAGATCGGCGACAGCGGGGGAACCGGCGACCAGCAGGGTGTGCGACAGACGGGCCAGGGCGGGGGCCGCGGGGAGGGCGGATGCGAGGGCGAGCAGGGCGCGGCGCTTCATGTCAACCTCCGAGGGCCACAGCGTTGATCACGCTGACGTGGCGCAGCCCGCGGGACGGGTCGGTGAAGTAGCGGACGAAGGCAACCGCTTCGTCCCCGGCCCGCGTGGTGTGCAGCAGGGAGAGGGTGCGGCGCACGGGGTAGCGGCCGTTGCGGATGGTCTCCGGCGTGACGGCCACGCCATTGAGCGCGAGGGGGCGGACGGCGCGGGTGATGGCACTGACGCGGATATAGCCGATGGCGCGCGGATCGGCGGCGACGGAGCGGATCATCTCGGCCGTGGTGACGAAGGTGGCGCTGCGGTCCAGCACTTCATCGGCTCCCATCACGTTGGCGTCCCAACTCTCGTTGGCGGGCTCGAAGGGCAGTAGGGCGAACAGGCGGATCGGGGCGTCCGCGCCGCCCAGCTGCGACCAGTTGCGCAACCGTCCGGCAAAGACATCGGCCATCCGAGGGCGGTCGAGGCCCATCAGCGGGTTGGCAGCGTGAACGATGGCGGCCACCGCGTCGCTCGCAAACGGGGTCTGGACGAGTTGGATGCCGCGGAACGGGGCGCGGGAGGCTGCGGCCGGTAGGCCTTCGGCGAGCATGGCGACCTCGGCCGTACCGTCCATCACGGATTGGAAACCATGCAACCCGCCGCCGCCGCTCACCGCGACCGTGACCTCGGGGAACTCCGCCATATACTGCTCGGCAATCATGCGGGCCATCGGGAGGATGGAATTGGCCCCCCGGATGTGAACGAAGCGCGGCGGGTCCTCGGTCATTCGCTGCTTCCTGGAACGAGCAATCTTGCGGCTGGCGGCGCATTGGAGAGAAACGGCAGGCGGGGCAGCAGCTCCTCCCGGCGGCGGCCTGCCATGGCGGGGTGGGCGCGTCGCAACGCGGGCAGGTCATCGACCACCGCGCGGACCAGGATGGCGACGATGGTTTCAGGGACGCGTGCCTCGGTCACCAGCACGGCCATCATGCCCACCGTCGGCACATCGGTCGCGAGGCCGTTATAGGCGCCCATGGGGATCACCGTGGCCTGAAGCTGCGGCTGGCGAGCAATCAGGTTCGCGCGGGTGCCGGGTTCGAGCATCAAGATCCGTGCGCCGCAGCGGGCACCGAGCGCGCGCTCGACGAGCCGGTTGGGATTGCCACCGAGATGGACGAGCCCATCGATCGTGCCGTCGCACAGCGCGTCGAGCTGATGGGTTTCGTCGACCCGCATGAGACTAGCGAAATCGGCATCCTGCATGCCATAGGCCTGGCTCAGATAGCCGAAGGCGGCTGTTGTGTCCGAGGTCGCTGGACCGATTGCCAGCCGCTTGCCCCGCAGTTCGCGAAACGAGCCCGGTTCGGGCGCGGCACGGCCGGCGAGAAGCACGAGTTGTTCGCTATAGAGTGCGAGCACGCCGCGCAGGCCGTCGAACGGCGAGGGGGTTGCGAAGCGGGTGGAGCCGCCGGCGGCGAGGCGCAGGGTGTCCGACGAGACGATTGCGAAGTTCACTTCGCCACGGCGGAGCCGATCGATATTCATCGCCGGGCCGCCGCTGCGCCGGATCGAGCAATAGAGGTGATGCTCGGCGCTGCGCTGGTTCACCATCCGGCATATCGTGCTTCCCAGCGGGTAGTAGACGCTGTAGAATCCGCCTGTCGAGATGGTGATGAAGCGCTTTTCAGCGGCACGGCCATGGGCCGGCTCGGCCCTCGCGCTCTTGCACAGGGGCGCGAGGGCGAGCACGGCACAAATCAGCAGCATCGTCAGAGCGCGCCAGGATGGCGTCATGTCGCGAGTTCCGGGCTGGCGGTCGGTCGCGCACCGGGCGGCCCGCCCTGCATCGCGCTGCGCAAGGCGACAAGGGCAGCGCAGAACAGCGGCCCCGCAAGCGTAAGTGCCGGCGCCTCGATGTCCACCCAGGCGGTGATAGCGATGTCACTCACCATCATCTTGCCGGCGACCCAGCCCAGCACGGCCGCACCGGCGGGCACCAGGATCGGCAGGCGATCGAGCAGCAGGCCCACACCGCGGCTGCCGAAAATGAGCATCGGCGCCGTGATCAGCATCCCAACCGCGAGGAGCAGCATGTCTTCGTCGGCGGCCGCGGCAACGGCGATTGCGTTGTCGAAGCTCAACAGCAGATCCGCCATCAGGATCACCCGCACCGCGCTCCAAATCGTGGTCGGTGCCGGCACCTCGGACGAAGCGGCCTCGTCGGCGGCGTCCAGCATCTTGATGGCGATGTGCAGAAGGCCGACGCCAGCGATGAGCCGGATATAGGGGACGAGCAGGAGCACCGAGACGAAGGAGGCGAAGGCGAAGCGGAAGGTGACGGCGCCGAGCGCGCCGAGCGTGAAGGCGATGCCGTGCCGGCCCGGCGGCAGGCTGCGGCAGGCAAGCGCGATGGCAACCGCATTGTCGGCGCTCATAACCATGTCGATCAGGGTGATTTCAGCGAATTGACCGAGAAATCCAAAGTCCGCGCTTTCCATGCCCCCACTCCCTCAGCGAGGTGCCGGAGCCGGAGCCGGAGCCGGAGCCGGAGCCGGAGCCGGAGCCGGAGCGGAAGTAGCGGATGATGGCGCGCCCAGCAAGGTGGGCATCAGGCGGTGCAGCACATCGAGGCGGCCGGTTTGCTCGGGCGGGGCCGCCGCCGCGCCAGCCGGCCCGGGGTCGGGGGACCCGAGGGGCGGTAGGACCTGCGGAATCGGGGCCGCTTCGGGCGGCAGCCTGATCGACGCCGGGGTGGTGGCGGCCTGGGACTGGAGTTGGCCCAGCATCGAATTGAGAACGAATGGCAGGTTACCCGAATCGTTACCAAAGAACACGAGCTTGGCGTTCTGCGATTTTGCCAGTTCAAGCGTCGCCTCGATCCCGCGCAGGACGAGGTAGGAGGGCGCGATACCGGTCGGCATGGCGTCCTGATAGGCGCGAAGCCCCGCCGCCTCGATGCGCCGCCGTTCGCGCTCCCGTTCCTCGCGTTGCAGGCGGAACTCGTATTCGAGCATCACCTGGTTCTGCTCGGCCTTGCGCTCGATGGCGACCTTCACCGATTCGGGCATGGCGATGCCGCGCAACAGCACGTCCTCGATCAGCAACAGGCTAACCGCGCCGCCGGCCTCTTCGATTTCTACAAGGTTGTCGCGGTTGAGTCGTTCGGTGATCTGGTTCTGGATGAAGCCCCGCGCACTCTTGTAAAGTTCCTCGGGAGTGTAGAGCGAAATCAGTTCTCGGGCCTGCGAGCCGACCGCGGGGTCCATCAGGATCTTGAGATAGTCGGGTCCAACATGTTTGTGGAGCAGGGCGACGTAGCGCGGGTCAACGCGGTAGCGCACGGCGATTTCGACGCCCATGTTGAGGCCGTCGGACGAAATGGTGTCGTAGGTGTGGCGGTATTCGTCGAGGCGGAGGCTGTAGATATAGAGGCGGTCCCACGGCAGGATGAGGTGCATGCCCTCGCCCAGGGTATGATCGAGCACCGTGCCGCCGGAGAAGCGGCGCCACAGCACGCCGGTTTCGCCTGGGCCGACGGTCTTTAGTGTGAAGGGCGCGCTGAAGGCGAGCAGCAGAACCAGCAGGATGCCGAGCAGGGTGAGGTTGTAGAAGGCGCGCCGCGCTAAGTCGCGCACCGGGCGGCGCGGCACGGGCTGTGTCGCCATGCTCCCTGCCAGCCCGCTGGTGGCACTCATTGTCCTCGGCCTAGCGCCGCGGCCGGTTGGCCGGGGCAGTCAGGAACAGCGCGACCAGGGGCAGCAAAGGCGTGACGAAGATCGACAGGAACAGGAAGCCCCAGAAGCCAACGCGCGTGTTGCGTCCGGCAACGCCGGTGACGACACACAGCAGCAGATAGAGAACCGCCAGTATGCCATAGAGCGCGATCGGGTCCATGATTGGGATCGCCGCGTTGAAGCGTCAGCCCGCCACCGGCGCGACGGGCACCAGTGCGGAGGGGCGTTCGGTCGTGACCGTTCCGGTTTCGCCGGCGGCCACATCGGCGTTCGCCGCCGGATGCTCTTCGGCCACCGGCTCAGGCGCGACATCGGTCGCATCGGGGGTGGCCGGCGCTGCGCTCTCGGCGGCCGCGGCATGGGTCTGGAAACGGGCGATGAAATGCGCGCGCATGGACGCCGGATCAAGATCGAGCAGCGTGCCGCCAGCCTCGAAATGCTCGATCAGGACCTTGCCGAGCGCATAGGCGAAGCTGCCGGAGAAGGCCGGCATCAAGACCATTCCGGCGAGTTGTCCCACCGCCGGGATGGACTTGATCGCGGAGCCAGCAACGCCCGCGGTCAATCCCTGTGGGACGACCGAGCCGAGCAGGGCGGAGACGAACCACTTCATCCGGTCGCGCTCGAAGGGCACGCCATAGATCCGTGCCACCTCGGCGGCCATGCCGAGTTGGGCTGAGGAAATCGCCACCAGATCAAGGTAGGAGAAGGGGATCAGCCCGCCTGCGAACGAAAGCGCAGTGTAGCGCCTGACCACCACGAGCGCCCGCGCCTCACTAGCGCTGCGCCGGGCATCTGCGCGATCGAGCCCCACGGCACGGGTGGTCATTCCGACAAGACCGTCGAGACCACGAACGCCGCTACCGAGAATGCGCTTGAAGGTGGAGACGAGCGAATTCATTTTCCTGATAACCGATCGCTAATATTCTTTTATGCTACAGTCTCGATAACATCGAGCGCCGCAGGTGTCTAGTGGTTATAATCAGACGGATGAATCCGACGGACATGGCGGATTTCCGCGCATTGGGAGAACCAACGCGGGCACCAAGCGTCAGTGTCCGTCCAAGAACATCTTGAGTTCCTGGACTCCTTTGTGATTCCCTTTTGGCAGCCTCGATTCGCAGGAGCTGCCGATGTGGACCGCCGAGAACC
>CAIPLM010000014.1 GCA_903865895.1 uncultured Rhodospirillales bacterium
GAGCAGAGCGTGTTCGGCTCCGGCACGCTCGAGATCATGCCGGACGGGTTCGGCTATCTGCGCAGTGCCGAGAGCAACTATCTGCCCGGCCCGGATGATATCTACGTCTCGCCCAGCCAGGTCCGCCGCTTCGCGCTGCGCACCGGGGACAGCGTGGAGGGCCAGATCCGCGCGCCGAAGGATGGCGAGCGTTACTTCGCGCTGCTCAAGCTCAACACCATCAACTTCGAGCCGCCGGATGCGGTGAAGCACCGCATCAACTTCGACAACCTGACGCCGCTCTACCCTGATCGCCGGCTGAAGATGGAGATGGAGAACTTCCAGTCCGTCGCCAAGGGGCCGCAGAAGGACATGACGCCGCGGGTGATCGACCTTATCACCCCGATCGGCATGGGCCAGCGCGCGCTGATCGTGGCGCCGCCGCGCACCGGCAAGACGGTGATGCTGCAGAACATCGCCACCGCCATCGCCCATAACCATCCCGAAGTCTTCCTCATGGTGCTGCTCATCGATGAGCGGCCGGAGGAAGTGACGGATATGGCGCGCACGGTGAAGGGAGAGGTGGTCGCCTCCACCTTCGACGAGCCGCCGACCCGGCATGTTGCCGTCACTGAAATGGTGCTGGAGAAGGCGAAGCGCCTCGTCGAGCATAAGCGAGACGTGGTGATCCTGCTGGATTCCATCACCCGCCTGGCCCGCGCCTACAACACCGTGGTGCCCTCGTCCGGCAAGGTGCTGACCGGCGGTGTGGATGCCAACGCGCTGCAACGCCCCAAGCGCTTTTTCGGTGCGGCCCGTAACATCGAGGAAGGCGGTTCGCTGACCATCATCGCCACTGCGCTGATCGATACCGGCAGCCGCATGGACGAGGTGATCTTCGAGGAGTTCAAGGGCACTGGTAACTCCGAAATCATCCTTGACCGCAAGCTGTCGGATAAGCGGACCTTCCCGGCGATCGACATCACTAAGTCCGGCACCCGCAAGGAAGAACTCTTGGTGGACCGCGGCACGCTGTCCAAGATGTGGGTGCTGCGGCGCATCCTCAACCCGATGGGGCCGATGGATTCGATGGACTTCCTGCTGGACAAGCTGAAGTACAGCAAGACCAACCAGGACTTCTTCGACGCAATGAATACATGACCCTGTCGGCCCGGTATTACCACGCGTCTGTTTAGCGTGGCTCCAATCAGGCCGAGGTTTACAGCGCTAGTGATGAAAAGCGTGCTTCTCTTGTTGATGGGGGAGCACGCGTTTTCGTCCTGGGTTCGTCATGGCCGATGCTAGGCACCGGCCACAGGCGCAAGGAAGGCGAAAGGAGTCTGTTGTAATAGTGGGGCGGCGCAAGGCTGTCCGTCATCTCGCCAATATCACTTGCGGTCATAAAGATATCCTTATATAGCCGCCGCCGAAACGCAGGAGCGCGATATGAGCGATTACAAGGTTAAAGATATCTCCCTGGCCGAATGGGGCGCCAAGGAAATCTCGATGGCCCAGGATGAGATGCCGGGCCTGATGGCCATCCGCGCCGAATATGGCGCCGCAAAGCCGCTCAAGGGCGCCCGCATCGTCGGCTGCCTGCACATGACCATCCAGACCGCGGTGCTGATCCAGACGCTGGAGCATCTCGGCGCCACCGTGCGCTGGTCCTCCTGCAACATTTTCTCGACGCAGGACCATGCCGCCGCCGCCATCGCCGCCGCCGGCACCCCCGTTTTCGCCTGGAAAGGCATGAACGAGGAGGAGTTCTGGTGGTGCATCGAGCAGACCCTGCGCGGGCCGGCCCAGGCTGACGGCAGCGTCTGGACGCCCAACATGATCCTGGACGATGGCGGTGACGTCACCCAGATCATGCATGAGAAGTATCCGGAGATGCTGAAGGACGTGCGCGGCATTTCCGAGGAGACCACCACCGGCGTGCACCGGCTGTGGGAAATGGCCAAGGCCGGCAAGCTGCTGGTGCCCGCCATCAACGTGAATGACAGCGTCACCAAGTCGAAGTTCGACAATCTCTATGGCTGCCGTGAGTCGCTGGTGGACGCGATCCGTCGCGGCACCGACGTGATGATGGCCGGCAAGGTCGCCGTAGTGAACGGCTTCGGCGATGTCGGCAAGGGCTCCGCCGCCTCGCTGCGCCAGGCCGGCTGCCGCGTGATGGTGACCGAGGTCGACCCGATCTGCGCGCTGCAGGCGGCGATGGAGGGCTATGAGGTGGTGACCATGGACGCCGTGGCGCCCAAGGCCGACATTTTCGTGACCGCGACCGGCAATGTGGACGTGATCACCATCGACCACATGCGCGCCATGAAGCACCGCGCCATCGTCTGCAACATCGGCCACTTCGACAGCGAGATTCAGGTTGACGCGCTGCGCAACTACACCTGGGACAACGTGAAGCCGCAGGTGGACGAGGTTGTCTTCCCGGACGGCAAGCGCCTGATCCTGCTCTCCGAGGGCCGCCTGGTGAACCTCGGCAACGCCACGGGGCATCCGAGCTTCGTGATGTCGGCGAGCTTCACCAACCAGACGCTGGCGCAGCTTGAGCTGTGGACGGCGCCGGCCGGGAAGTATGAGCGGCAGGTCTACACCCTGCCGAAGCATCTCGACGAGAAGGTCGCGGCGCTGCATCTCGCCAAGGTTGGCGCGACGCTCACCAAGCTGTCGCCGAAGCAGGCCGAATACATCGGAATGCCCGTCAGCGGCCCGTTCAAGCACGACCTCTACCGCTACTAGGCGATCCCTGGCCGGCCGGGTTCGCCCGGCCGGTTAGGCATTGCTTCACTTTAACGTGGTTATCATCGTTTTGCCGTGACGGCGCCTCGATCGTCACGCCATATCGAGGCTCGAAAACCCGGCCTTGCTTACCGTCCGGGATTTGGAGCCTTGCTGATGTCGCAGACCGTGATTTTCGACCCCGAGATGCCCTGCACGATGGCGCTGCGCCGCCGCATGGCGGAGGGAATGGACCGCAGTTTCGCCGCCGATTTGCTGTTTCTGGAACGCTGGGAAATTTCGCCGGCGCCGGGCAGCGGTGCCGCGCTGCGGGTCTCGCAAATCCGGCGGGCCAATCCCGAGTTGGCGGCGGCCATTCGCGCCGAGGTTGCTGCTCACACACATCGCTAGCGCGGGAGCCGGTTCGGCGGTTGCAGCGCGCCGGCCGGGCGCGCTGAGGTCAAAAAATCTTCGCTGCCACGGAAAATTCTTCTTGCTTCCAACTTGTGAGTTAACTATAAAGCTCTTATAGATACAAGGAGTGACGAAACGCGATGAGCCGGCCGCCTGCCCTTTCCCGGGAGAATGTCCCCGACATCGCCGCCCTGATCGGAGGGGTGCTGGGCATGCTGCTGCGCGTCCTGCTCGGGCTCGCCCGGCGGGAGGCGGCGGGCCGCCCAGGGGAATCGCTGGAAGGCACGGTTGCGGTGGTGCTGGCGGCCGAGGCGGCCATCGCGCTCGACGATGAACCCTATGTTGAATGGGAGTGGGTGCCGGCGCCGTGGCGGAACGGGCGGCTTTTGCCGCGGCGGCATGCCCGGGCGCTGAGCATCGCGCTGCCCTGCCGCAAGCTGCGGCGCGGAGCCTACGGGCGCGGGCCGCCCTTGCGCGGTTTCATGGTTGGTCGGCCGCAAACCGGCATTGCCCAGGGGCGATGCGCGGGGGATTACGCATGCCCGGGCGCCCGGGCTCGGCTTGCGGGCCGCGGCGACTGGTGGCAGATCAATGCCGCGATGCAGCATCGGAGGTGAAGATGGCGGTAAACAAGGTCTATCCGGACGCAACGGCGGCACTGGCCGATCTGCTGCGGGACGGCATGACGATCATGGCCGGCGGCTTCGGCCTGTGCGGCATCCCCGGCGTGCTGATCGAGGCGATCAAGGCTTCCGGCGTGAAGGACCTCGTTTGCATCAGCAATAACGCGGGCGTGGATGACGCGGGCCTCGGCATCCTGCTGCAGACGCGGCAGATCCGGAAGATGATCAGCTCCTACGTGGGCGAGAACGCCACTTTCGCCAAGCAGTTCCTGGCCGGCGAGCTCGAGATCGAGTTCAACCCGCAGGGCACGCTGGCCGAGCGTATTCGCGCCGGCGGGGCGGGCATTCCCGCCTTCTTCACCAAGACCGGCGTGGGCACCCAGATCGCCGAGGGCAAGGAGGTGCGGGAGTTCGACGGCGAGCACTATGTGATGGAGCGCGGACTATTCGCCGATCTCGCGGTGATCCATGCCTGGAAGGCGGATACCGAGGGCAATCTGGTCTATCGGAAGACGGCGCGGAACTTCAATCCGATGATGGCGACGGCGGCCAAGACCACGGTGGTGCAGGTGGAGCGCCTGGTGGAGCCCGGCAGCTTCGATGCCGACCACATCATCACGCCCGGGATCTTCGTGAAGCGCATCGTGCATGTCGGCAACGTCGAAAAGCGGATCGAGCAGCGTACCGTGCGCAAGCGTGCGGCATAGGGAGGGCATGCAGATGGCTTGGACAAGAGATGAAATGGCTGCCCGCGCCGCCCTCGAGATCGAGGACGGCTTCTATGTCAATCTCGGCATCGGCATCCCGACACTGGTGGCCAACCACATCCCCGCGGGGATTTCGGTGCAACTGCATAGCGAGAACGGCATGCTCGGCACCGGGCTGTTCCCCTTCGAGGGCGAGGAGGATGCCGACCTCATCAACGCCGGCAAGCAGACGGTGACGCAGCTGCCGACGACCAGCTTCTTCGACAGCGCGGCGAGCTTCGCGATGGTGCGGGGCGGGCATATCAACATCTCCATCCTCGGCGCGCTTCAGGTGGCGGCGAACGGGGACCTCGCGAACTGGATGATCCCGGGCAAGATGGTGAAGGGGATGGGCGGCGCGATGGATCTGGTGGCCGGCGTGAAACGCGTGGTGGTGCTGATGGAGCACACCGCTGGGGGCAAGCCGAAGCTGCTGACATCCTGCACCTTGCCGCTGACCGGCGCGGGGGTGGTGGACATGGTGATCACCGATCTCGGCGTGTTCAGGACCGGCCGCAAGGGGGCCGCGCTGACGCTGCTGGAATGTGCGCCGGGGGTGAGCGTGGAGGAGATCCGCGCGCAGACCGAGGCCGAGTTCATTCTGGCATAAGGCTGTGCATGAAGGAGGGCGGCGCGGGGTAGGATAGCGTCGCGCCGATCAGGAGGGCGCCGAGGCCGAGCAGGGGATCGGCATCGGCCGGCCAATCCAGCCGGTCATCCGGGCGGGTCTCGTGGGTCAGCACGTGGTGGACGGCGAGGGCGATGGGGTCGGCGGAGGCCAGGGCCTGGGTGATCCAGGGTGGCAGGGCGTCATACCGCCAGGTTTGATCGCCGATGATCACCGCCGCGTGGGTGCCGCGTGGGGGGATGCGGGGGGTGTGGGGATCGGGCCAGCCCATGAACGCCGCCATCGCTGCGTCGAACGCTGGGGTGCGCTGGGCGGCCCAGGCGAGAGCGCGATCAGGGGTCGCGTCGGGCATGATGGCGGTGGCCCGCAGCCATTCGACGAAGACCGCGAGGCCGCTCGCTGCTACCCCTTCATCGCCCGGCTGCCATGCGCTTGAAACCATGCCGATTCCCAGGATTCGGGCCTTGATCCCCGGGCAAAGGGGAGGCTATATGCGCCCCTCTTCGCGAACCCAGGCGAGGAGACGGAATGTGGGGCCATAGCTCAGCTGGGAGAGCGCCTGAATGGCATTCAGGAGGTCAGCGGTTCGATCCCGCTTGGCTCCACCATCCCCCTTCTTTCCGTAAACCCAGCGACTGCTGAACTAGCCCGGCCGAAGCCGGGCTGTTCGTATGTGGTCAGGCCGCCTTGCGCCAGCTCAGTTCGGCGTCAATCGCGGTGGCGAAGGCATCGAGCGTCACCTTGATATCGGCCTCGGTGTGGGCGGTGGAGATGTAGGTCTTGCCGTCGCTTTTCAGCACGCCGTTCTCGCGGATGGTCTGGTTGAAGCGGCGCACGGCAGCCGCGTCGCCGCGCATCACGGAGCGATAGTCGTTGAGCGAGCCCTCGGCGAACACCACATCGAACATCACGGGGTGGCCGAGCACCTGGGCCGGCAGCCCGGCGCGGCGGAGCATCTCGCCGATGGTGTCGATCAGCGTCTGCCCGGTGGCGTAGGCGCGCTCATACTGGCCGGGCTCGCGCAGCACCGCGAGCGAGGCGAGGCCCGCCACCGCCGCCACCGGATTGCCCGAGAGCGTGCCGATCTGCGTCATGAACTTGTCGTCACCAACCTTGCCGCGATCGAACATCGCCATGATCTCGGCCTTGCCGGTCACCGCCGAAAGCGGGAAGCCGCCGCCGATGATCTTGCCCATGGTGCAGAGGTCCGGCGTGATGCCGTAGAGCTCCTGGGCGCCGCCATAGGCGAAGCGGAAGCCGGTCACCACCTCGTCGAAGATCAGGGGGATACCAAGCTCCGCCGTCACCGCCCGCACGGCGGCGAGGAAGCCGGGCAGCGGGGCGATCAGGCGCTGGAAGGGCTCGATGATCACGCCCCCGAGCTCATCGGCATATTCGCGGATCATCCGCACCGCCGCGTCGGTGTCGTTGAACGGGGCCACCAGCACCTCGTTCTGCACGCTGCGGGGAATGCCGGGGGTGTCGGGCACGGCCTGCGGGAAATTGGCGAGGCGCTTCGGCGCGAGGCTCATCAGCCCCCAGTCGGACATGCCGTGATAGCCGCCCTCGAACTTCAGGATCTTCTCGCGCCCGCGATAGGCGCGCACCAGGCGCATCGCATAGGCATCCGCCTCGGTGCCGGAGGAGCAGAACCGCACCTGCTCGGCGCAGGGCACCGCGCGGACGATTTCCTGGGCGAGCAGGATGCCGTGCTCGTTATTGGTGAAGAAGGTGGTGCCCTTGCGCACCTGCGTCTCCACGGCCGCCGTCACGTCGGGGTGGCAATGGCCGATGAACATCGGGCCGGAGCCCAGCAGATAGTCCACATACTCGTTGCCGCTGACATCCCACACCCGCCCGGCGCGGCCCTCGGCGATGACGATCTCCATCGGCACATTGCCGAACGTGCCGCCGGGTAAAACCTGGCGGGCGATGTCAACGAGTTCCTGTTCGCGGGCGGAGATCGGCATGGCTGGCGTCCCTGGGTGATGAGCGGGCAAACTCAACACCGTCGGCCGCCCGGCGCAAGGGGTTCAGATCGCCACGCGGACTCCCAACTCCACCACGCGGTCCGACGGGATGCGGAAGAACTCGGTCGCCGAGACGGAGTTGCGCGCCATTAGCAGGAACAGCCACATCCGCCACATCGGCATTTTCGGCGCCGCCGCCGCTACCAGCGTCTCGCGGCCGAGGAAATAGCTCGCCTGCATCGGCTCCACCGTCACCCCCGCGGCCTGCAGGGCGGCGAGCTCTCGCGGCAGATTGGGGCTTTCCATGAAGCCGTAGCGGATCAGCACCCGATGGATGCCGGCGGCCAACTCGGTGATTTCCGCCCGCTCCGCCGGCCGGATCTCCGGCACGTCCACGTTCTGCACGGTGACGAACAGCACCCGCTCATGCAGCACCTTGTTGTGCTTGAGGTTGTGCAGCAGCGCCCCGGGCACATAGTCGGGGTTCCCCGTCATGAACACGGCCAGCCCCGGCACCCGGATGGTGCGCGATTGCGGCAGCCGGGCGAGGAAGGAGGCGAGCGGCAGGCTGTCCGTTTTCCAGCGCTCCAGCAACAGCACGCGGCCGCGCTTCCAGGTGGTCATCATGATGAAAATCGTCATGCCGAGCACCAGCGGCACCCAGCCGCCCTCGACGATCTTCAGCGCATTGGAGGCGAAGAAGGCGATGTCGATCACCATCAGCCCGCCGAAAATGCTAACCGCCGCGAAGCGGGACCAGTGATAGGTGCGGCGGAAGGCAACGATGGCGAGGATGGAGGTGGCGATGAAAGTGCCAGTCACCGCGATGCCATAGGCCGAAGCCAGGCTGTCCGAACTGCGGAAAGCCGCCACCAGGAACAGCACGCCGAGCAGCAGCGTCATGTTCACCTGCGGCAGGTAGATCTGCCCCTCCTCGGTGGCGCTGGTGTGGCGCACGGTCAGGCGCGGCAGGAAGCCCATCTGCATGCATTGCCGCGCCATCGAATAGGCGCCCGAAATCAGCGCCTGGCTGGCGATCACCGTCGCCGCCGTGGCGAGCAGCACCATCGGCAGCCGCAGCCACTCCGGGCACAGCAGAAAGAACGGGTTGGACAGCGTCGCCGGGTCCGACAGCACCAGCGCCCCCTGGCCGAAATAGTTCAGCAGCAGGCAGGGCAGCACCATGAACAGCCAGGCGACCTGGATCGGCCGGCGGCCGAAATGCCCCATATCGGCATACAGCGCCTCGGCACCCGTCACGGCCAGCACGACGGAGCCCAGCACCAGGAAGGCGAGGAAGCCGTGATGCAGCAGCACCGCCACCCCGTAGGTCGGCGAGATCGCCAGCAACACCTCGGGATTGGCGGCGATCGCCTTCACGCCGAGCAGCCCGATGGCCCCGAACCACAGCACCATGATCGGCCCGAACAGCTTGCCGATCGCCGCCGTGCCGCGGTACTGCACCATGAACAGCCCGAGGATGATCACCACGGAGAGCGGCAACACCAGCTCCTTGAACGCCGGCGCCGCCACCTCCAGCCCCTCGACGGCCGACATCACCGAGATCGCCGGGGTGATCATGCCGTCGCCGAAAAACAGCCCGGCGCCGCAAATGCCGATCATCGTCAGCATCTTGCTCATCCCGGGGCCGGTGGCGCCGCGCTGGGCGAGCGTCATCAGCGCGAGAATGCCGCCCTCGCCGCGGTTATC
Source organism: uncultured Rhodospirillales bacterium (assembly GCA_903865895.1). Taxonomy (GTDB): domain Bacteria; phylum Pseudomonadota; class Alphaproteobacteria; order Acetobacterales; family Acetobacteraceae; genus CAIYPH01. The sequence continues at coordinate 8,801 of CAIPLM010000014.1, forward strand.
GGCGCGCATCACCAGCAGGACGTACTTCACCGTCACCACCAGCACCAGCGACCACAGGATCAGCGACAGCACGCCGAGCACGTCGGCGCGGGCCATGCCGCCTTCCTTGAAATGCTCCAGGCTGGCCTTCAGCGCGTAAAGCGGGCTGGTGCCGATATCGCCGTAGACGACGCCGAGAACGCCGAGGAATGCCGCAAGCTTGAGCGATCCGGCCGGGGTGGACGGATCGGCGGAGGCCGTGGTCATGCTATGGCTCCATATCGCGCCGAACGGCGGCGCAGGCGGGCGGTCGATACGCTTCGGCCACAAGGCCGGCAAGCGGGCGCCGGCATGGCTGGTGTTCGTTCCCCGCAGACGACGTAGCGGCGGATCAGCCCCGCGTACCGAAAATGGCGGTGCCGACCCGCACATGGGTGGCGCCATGGGCGATCGCCGTCTCGAAATCGCCGGACATCCCCATCGACACCACCTTGAGCCCATGCCGCGCGGCGCGATCGGCCAGCCAGTCGAAATGCGGCGCCGGATCGTCCTCGGCGGGCGGGATGCACATCAGCCCGGTCAACGCCGCGCCGAAGCGGGCCTTACAATCGATGATGAACGCATCCGCATCGCTGCGGCCGACGCCCGATTTCTGCTCCTCCGCGCCGACATTCACCTGGATCAGCAGATCAGGCGTGCGTCCCTCGCGGGCAATGGCGTCGGCGATGGCGTCCGCCAGGCGCGGGCGATCCATGCTCTCGATCACATCGGCAAGCCGCACCGCGTCGCGCGCCTTGTTGGTCTGCAGCCCGCCGATGATGTGCAGCCGCATCGCCGGGTAGGCCCCGCGCAGATCGGGGAACTTCCCAGCGGCCTCCTGCACCCGGTTTTCGCCGAAATGCACCTGCCCAGCTCCCAGCGCGGCCAGCACCGCCTCGGCCGGATGCATCTTGGAGACCGCGACCAGGGTGATGTCCTCCGCCCGCCGCCCCGCACGGCTGGCGGCATCGGCGATACGGTCCTGGATACGGCGCAAATTGCCGGCGACCGCACTATATATATTGTCCATGGGCATCCGCTCTCGGCCGGAGGATCGATGGACGGCAAACTTGTCGCATGGGGCCGCGCGGTCAAGTCCGCCGGACGGGGGAAGACGCGGATTCCGCCGCTTTGGCTGTTTACCGACGCGCATCGCCTGCCCAATCCGGCGGCCGCGGTGGCGCGCCTGCCGGCCGGGCTGTGCGGCGTGGTGTTCCGCCATGACGGGGTGGCCGGCCGCGCCGCGCTGGGAATGCAGCTCGCCCGCATCTGCCGGGCCCGCCGCATCGCGCTCGTGGTCGCCGGCGACTGGCGTCTGGCCGCGGCGTTGGGCGCCGGACAGCACCTCCGCGGCGGGCGAGGACGCGCGCGCGGGCGCGGGATCACCACGAGTTCCGCCCATTCGCTGGCCGAGCTGCATCGCGCCCGCCGCGCCGGTGCCCAACTGGCCTTCCTCTCCCCCGCCTTCGTCACCGCGAGCCATCCCGGGGCCGCCGGGCTCGGCGCGGTGCGCTGGCTGGCGCTCGCCCGGCGCGCCGGCGGTGGCATGGCGGTCGCCGCGCTGGGGGGGATCGACGGGACAACCATACGCCGCTTGCGGGGCTGCCGGGCGGCGGGGGCAATCGGGGCGCTGGCGTAGAACCTGTGTCAATTTCGCCACAGTGTTTCGGAAATGCCATGCGACCCCTCTTTCGGCAATTGCGGGTTGCGGCAAACGCATTCAATACTCTGGACAGGTCCGGCTGCCCCACCCGTTGCGGGAGTTTCGTCGCAGTCTATCGCGGCGGTTCACGTGGGAACGGGGCGGGGCCTGGAAACAAGGAGGATTGAATGCGTAATTATCTTCTCGCCTCGGCGGCCCTGCTGGGCCTCGTGGCCGCGAACTCCGCCCAGGCGGCGACGTTCGCGACGACCGACCCCTCGCGTAACGCGTCGGCTTTCGGCGCGCCGCAGACCAACCCGGAACCCGGCAAGATCATCGTCCACATGGGCGGCATGGTTGCGGTTGACGTTGGCGTTGTGAACAACAACTCCGACAAGTCGTCGACCACCACCGCGAAGCTCCAGCCCTATGGCATCGCCGGCTACTTCCGTCTGTACTTCGGCATGGACGGCAAGCTGACCAACGGCATGATCTACGGCGCCAAGAGCGAAATGCGTACGCAGTTCGCCCCCGCCGCTGGTGGCACCGTCGGTGGCCCGTCGGGCAACTCGACCCAGTCCATCTGGTACACCCGTCGCGCCTATGTCTACCTCGGCGGCGACAGCTGGGGCCTCCTGCGTATGGGCCAGGGCGATGGCCCGCTCTCCCTGTTCGCTGGTTCGTCGATCACCACGGGTGAAGCCTACGACACCGGCCACTGGGATGGCGACGTTTGCGACTTCGTCGCCAACTGCCTGAGCTGGGTGTTCCCGGACGTCGGTAACGAATACGACTCCGCCAAGATCACCTACATGACCCCGAAGATGAACGGCTTCCAGGCCGGCGTCAGCTTCGCGCCGTCGTCGGTCGCCCTCACCGGCGTTGACAACGTTGCCAACGCTGGCCAGTCGGCTCGTCAGTCGATCACGGTCACGAACTCCGACACCAACCGCCCGCGCAACTACTTCGAGATCGCCGCCCGCTACAGCGGCAACCTCGGCCCCGTCGCGCTGGACACCTGGGCTGGTTACTGGGGTTCGGGCATCGTCGGTGCCGCTCCGGGCGCTCTCTCCGCTGGCGTCTCCAAGGTCAACGGCCTGAGCATCTTCAACTGGGGCACCTCGCTCACCTACCAGGGCTTCTCGGTGTTCGGCACGATCAACGGTGGTAACACCAACGGTCAGGCCGGCACCCCGCGCGTCAGCCTGACGAGCGGCCGTTCCAAGCAGCAGCAGGCCGGCATCGTCGGCGTGCAGTACGGCTCGGGCCCCTACACGGTCGGCACGGCGTACTACCAGGTTGAGCGTCAGGGCTCCAACGGCGGCACGGGCAACCGGACCGAGCGCGGCTTTGACATCGGTGGCCAATACACCGTGGTCTCCGGCCTCGACTTCTTCCTGGGCTACACCTACGGCACGATCCACCAGAACGGCGTGAACTTCGTCGATGCTGGTGGCCCGGCCGCCGCGAACAACAAGGCGACGACCAACGCTCTGGTCGGCACCATGCTGGTCCGCTGGTAAGCTACGACTTCGACTTGACTTGACTGGGAACGGCGGGGCAACAGCCCCGCCGTTTTCCGTTGTACCCCGCGCATCGCTTGGCGACGCGGCGGAGGCGGTGTAGAAGAGCCCGGCGCCACGGCGCGGTCACATTGGACGGATTGGGAATGCGTATGCGGTCGGGACTCATCGTCGCCCTTTTGGTGGCGGCCACTTCGTTGGCAGGCTGCAACGGCTTCCGCAATGAAGGCGTGAACGACGACGCCTGGAAAGAAGTGCGGATGCAGGCGCACAGCAGCGACGGCGGCATCTTCGGCGGCGACGGCATCCTGTTCGGCGGCAAGAAAAGCAGCAACGATGATCCGGGCAACAGCCTCGGCGTCAACGCCTTCCTGTGGCGCAGCTCGCTCGATACGCTCTCCTTCATGCCGCTCACCCAGGCCGATCCCCTGGGCGGGGTGATCATCACCGACTGGTACCAGCCGCCCAACGGCAACGGCGAGCGCTTCCGCGCCACCGCCTACATCCTCGGCCGCCAACTCCGCTCCGAGGCGCTCCGCGTCGCGGTGTATCGCCAGGTGATGCAGGGCGGCCAATGGGTCGATTCCCCGGTGAACCCCTCCACCGTCACCGAGATCGAGAACCGCATCCTCGCCAAGGCCCGCGAAATGCGCGCCGAGGTGATGGGCAGCTAAGGGCGAGACTTCGCTTTCGCCCGGCGGAACGGGCCATGGAGCGCCGATGAACGCCCAACGCCCGCTCGCCCTGACGATGGGTGACCCCGCCGGTATCGGCGGCGAACTCTCCCTCAAGGCCTGGAAGGCCCGCCGTGGCGGCCGTCCCTTTGTCGCGCTTGACGATCCCGATCGTCTGGCCGGAATCGCGAAGTCGCTCGGCCTCGATGTGCCGATCCGCGCCGTCAACGCCGCCGGCGCCGCCGGCGCGGTGTTCCGCGAGGCGCTCCCGGTGCTGCCGATCAAGCTCGGCGCCCCCCCGGCGCCCGGCCGCGCCGACCCCGCCAACGCCCATGCGGTGATCGCCTCGATCGAGCAGGCGACCAAACTGACCATGGCCGGTGAAGCCGCGGCCGTGGTCACCAACCCGATTCATAAATCCACCCTCTACGGCATCGGCTTCGCCTATCCCGGTCATACCGAATTCCTCGCCGCCCTCACCGGATCACCCTTGCCGGTGATGATGCTGGCAAGCCCCGACCTCCGCGTGGTGCCCATCACCGTGCACGCCTCGCTGCGCCGCATGCTCGAGATGATCACCATCGAGCGCATCACCAGCGTCTGCCGCGTCACCGCCGCGGCACTCCGCCAGCACTGGGGCATCGCCGCGCCCCGCCTCGCCATCGCCGGGCTCAATCCCCATGCCGGCGAGGATGGCACGATGGGCGAGGAGGAAATCGCCATCATCCGCCCGGCCATCGACATCCTGCGCGCCGAGGGCATGAACGTCACCGGCCCCTGGGCTGCCGACAGCATGTTCACCCCCGAGGCCCGCGCCGGGTATGACGTCGCCATGGGCATGTATCACGATCAGGCGCTTATCCCGCTGAAAACGCTGGACATGCGACGCGGCGTGAACACCACCTTGGGCCTGCCGATCATCCGCACCTCGCCCGATCACGGCACCGCCTTCGCCATCGCCGGCCAGGGCATCGCCGATGCCTCCAGCCTGATCGCCGCGATCGATCTCGCCTCCGACCTCGCCCGCCGCCAGGAGACCACGCCATGACCGCCCAGCGCCTCGGCATCAACGTCGATCACGTCGCCACGCTCCGCAACGCCCGCGGCGAATTCTACCCGGACCCCGTCCAGGCCGCACTCCTCGCCATCGAGGCCGGCGCCGATGGCATCACCATCCATCTCCGCGAGGACCGCCGCCACATCCGCGATGCCGACGTCTTCGCGATGAAGGCCGCCATCTCCAAGCCGCTCAATTTCGAAATGGCGGCCACCGAGGAAATGGTCCGCATCGCCCTGGAAGCCCGGCCGCACGCCGCTTGCATCGTGCCGGAAAAGCGCACCGAGGTGACCACCGAAGGCGGCCTCGATGTCGCCGGCCACGCCGCCGAACTGGAACCCATGGTCCGCCGCCTCGCCGCCGCCGGCATCCGCGTCTCCATGTTCGTCGACCCTGACCCCGCGCAGCTCCGCGCCTCCGCCGCCATCGGCGCCGCGGTGGTCGAACTCCATACCGGCAGCTACGCCCACGGCGCCCCCGGCGAACTCGACCGCCTCATCGCCGCGGCTTCCGTCACGCGTGAACTTGGGCTCGAGTGCCACGCCGGACACGGCCTCACATTCGCCAACGTCGCCCCGGTCGCGGTGATTCCCGAAGTGATGGAGCTGAACATCGGCCATTTCCTGATCGGCCAGGCGGTGTTCGACGGCCTTCCCGCGGTGGTGCGCCGCATGAAGGCCCTGATGCGGGCGGCACGGGGCGGTTAAGGCATCACAATGGGCTGTGGGGCCCGCCTTCGCCGCAGGTGACGATCCCCGCCCGCCATTGACGCCGCACACCGCCGCCGCCCATGCTTCCGCTTGCCGAATGGCGCAGGGAGGAAGCGGATGGCGGGCAGCGGAGTTTTCGCGCCGGATTTCAAGCCGGAGCCGTATTGGTGGGAGGCTTATCGCCCGGCAGCCGGGGAACTGGTGGACGTGCCGAAGGCGGTGCGTGTGGCCATCGTTGGCGGTGGCTATGGGGGGCTGGCGACGGCGCTGGAACTGCACCGGCTCGGCGTCGATTGCGTGGTGCTGGAAGCCAAGGAGCTTGGCCATGGCGCCTCCACCCGCAGTGGCGGCGCCGTTTCCGGCGGCGTCAACATCGGCAAGAGTTTCACCGGCAAGGCACTGGACCCGGAGAGCGATCGGGCGCGCGGGCTGCTGACCGACGCGGCTGACGCGTTCGGCACTATCGAACGGCTGATCCGCGAGGAGAATATCGACTGTTTCTGGCAGAAGAGCGGCCGTTTCTCCGGCGCCTGGACGCCGAAGCACTATGCGAGCCAGGCCAAGCGCGTGAACCTGCTGAACGACGCCGCCGCCTCGGAGTGCTACATGCTGCCGCGCGAGCGCCAACGCGAGGAGATGGCGAGCGACTATTATTATGGCGGGATGGTTGTCGACCGCGCCGCCTCGCTGCATCCGGCACTTTACTACAAAGGCCTGCTCGACGCGGTGCGCCGCCGCGGTATCCCGGTGTGCGCGATGGCGCCGGTGGAGCGTATCACTGGCGGTGATGGCGGCTGGACCGTGCGCACCGGCCGCGGCGAAGTAGCGGCCAGCGAGGTTGTAATCGCCACCAATGGCTATACCGGCGACGTGACGCCGCAGCTCAAGCGCCGCGTCATCCCCGTCGCGAGCCACATCATCGCCACGGAGGAGCTGGACCCGGCGCTCGCCAAATCCCTCATCCCCAAGAACCGCACGCTTGGCGATACCAAGCGCGTGCTGACCTATTACCGCATGTCGCCGGACGGCAAGCGCGTGGTATTCGGCGGCCGCGCCCGCTTCACCGCAGCGACCCCCGAAGTCACCGCACCGGCGCTGCAGGCGATGATGGTGGCGCGGTTTCCGCAGCTGAAAGGCGTCCGCGTGACGCACTGCTGGACTGGGAATGTCGCCTTCACGCTGGATGCCACGCCCCATATGGGGCGGCAGGACGGAATGCATTATTTGCTCGGTTGCAACGGCAGCGGCGTCGCGATGATGACCTATCTCGGCACCCAGACGGCGCGGAAGATCGCCAAGTTGGCGAACTACAACTGCCATTTCGAAAGCGAGGACTTCCCGGATCATCCGATGTACTCGGGCAATCCCTGGTTCCTTCCGGCGATCGGGAGCTGGTACCGGTTCCGCGACAATATTGATCGTGCCATGGCGGCACTCGGGTGAGGCGGCGATGAACACGAATGGGCGGCGGCTGTTTCTGGAGCTCCTGAAGCAGGAGGGCGTGCGGGTGCTGTTCGGCAATCCCGGCACCACGGAATTGCCGCTGATGGACGCGCTCGCAGGGGAGGAGGACATCCGCTACGTCCTCGCCCTCCAGGAATCCCTGGTGATGGCGATGGCCGATGGCTACGCCCGCGCATCCGGTGGCATCGCGGCTTGCAACGTCCATGTCGCGCCCGGGCTTGGCAATGCCATGGGCATGATGTTCGATGCGATGAAGGCGGGCTCGCCGGTGCTGGTGACGGCGGGGCAGCAGGCCCAGGGCTTCGGTATCACCGAGCCGAATCTTTACGCCGAACTGCCTCCGATGGCCGCGCATTTCACCAAATATGCGGTGGAGGCGCGCTCGATCGGCGACTTGCCGCGACTGATGCATCGCGCGGTGAAGACTGCGCTGGCGCACCCGACCGGGCCGGTCTTCGTCTCCCTGCCTGTGGATGTGATGAACGCCGAAGGCGAGGTGGCGATCGGCCGGCCCAGCCGGGTGGCCGCGCGGATCATGGGCGATGCGACGGAGATCGCGCGAGCGGCCAAGCTGATGCAGGGGGCGCAGCGCCCGGTGATCATCGCCGGCGACGCGGTGGCACAACAGGGCGCGGCGGCCGAACTTGTGGCGCTCGCCGAGGCGCTGGCGGCCCCCGTCTATCTCGAGGGCGAGGCGACCACGCTGCCCTTCCCGCCCGCGCACCCGCTGTTCCGCGGCCCGATCACCCGGCTCGGCGGTTGGATCCGCAAGCTGCTCGACCAACATGACCTGCTGTTCTCCGCCGGCGCCGACCTCTTCACCCTCTCGCTGCCACCCGACGTGGTGCCGGTGCCGGATGACATGCCGATCGTGCATCTCGACAGCAATCCCTGGGAGCTCGGCAAAAACTACCCAACCGCCGCCTGCATCTTCGGCGACGCGCTGGTGACGCTGCCGGCGATCACCTCAGCGCTGGAGGCGGAGATGGATGACGCCGATCGCACGCGGCGGTCAGCGCGGATGGCCTCCGTCACCGCAGCGGCGGCCGCCGACTTCGCCGCGCTGCAAGCCCGAGCCCGCGCGGAGGCGGAACGCGAGCCGGTCTCGCCACTGTCCCTGATGCAGGCGGTGGGCGAGAATCTGCCGCCAGAGGGCGTAATTGTGGACGAGTCGATCTCCTCCGGCGCCGGGCTGTTCCAGTTCCTGCGCAACGCCCCGCCCGGAAGCCTTTTCGGCAATCGCGGCGGCGGTATCGGCTGGGGCTTGCCGGCTGCGGTCGGCGTGCAACTCGCCATGCCCGGCCGCCGCGTTGTGGCGCTGATCGGCGATGGAAGCGCGATGTATTCCATCCAGGCGCTGTGGACGGCGGCGCATGAGAAGCTACCGGTGATCTTCGTCATCATCAACAATCGTGCCTACCGCATCCTCAAACAGCGCCTCTCCGCCACCCGCGGCACCGCGGCGCAGCGCGGCCGCTACGTGGGGATGGAGCTGTGCGACCCCGCGATCGATTTCGCCGGGCTGGCGGCCGCGATGGGCGTGCCGGCGGTGTCTGTCTCCTCGATCCCGAAATTCATCGAGGCACTGAAGCTCGGCCTCGCCTCCGACCATCCGCTGCTGATCGACGTGGCGACCGACCCGTCCTTCTGACCTTCCGCCTCAGGCCAGCAGGCGTAGCGCCGTCGCCACCATTGCCGAATCGGCGCGCGCCAATTCGCCGGGAATGGTGAAATGGTCATGCCCGGGCAGCAGCTCCCAGCTACCGCCCCAGGCGTGGGCGAGGCGGCGGGACTGGTTGGCGTATTCGCCGCCCTCCTTGCCGCCCACCAGCGCGCGCAGCCGTCCGGGCGGGCGGGGCAGCGCGAGGGGTGAGAGGCGCCATGCCTCGGCGCGATCGAAGCGCACGCCATCATTCACCGTGGTGTGGACCAAAGGCCGCAAATCGAACAACCCGCTGATCGGCATCGCCGCCGGCACCAGTAGCCCCCCAAGCAGCATCGCCGCCAGATGCCCGCCGGCGGAGTGGCCGAGCGCAAGGTCGAGCCGGCCGTGGCGGGCGAGCAGGAAGCGGGCGGCCACGCGCAGCTGTTCGGTGAGCGCCGAAAGGCTTACCTCCGGGCAAAGATCGTAGCTCGGCATCGCCACCGCCACGCCATGCGCGTTCAGCCCGGCGGCGAAGTGAGAGACGAAGCTGCGGTCGAGCCGCTGCCAGTAGCCGCCATGGATGAACATCGCGAGCGGCCCGCTGCGCGCCGGGCCAGGCCAGAAGATGTCCATCGCCTGGCGCTCGGAGGGCCCGTAGGCGACGCCGAATTCGGCATGGTCATGCGCGGCACGGAACGCCGCCGCATCGCGTACCCATCCGGCGGCGATCGTGCCGGCATCCGGCACCTTCAGCGTGTTGTTGTATTCAGCTTCGAGAAACCCATCGATCATCACAGCCAGCCCTTGCGCTTGAACCATACCCAGGGGATTACCGCGCTGAGCAGCAACAACAACAGGGCATATGGGTAGCCCCAGGCCCAGTCATATTCCGGCATCCCCTTGAAATTCATGCCGTACATGCCGGCGATCAGGGTCGGCGGGATGCCGATCACCGAGGCGACGGTCAACAGCTTGAAGACGTTGTTCTGCTCGATGCCGATCAGCCCGATGGTGGCGTCGAGCAGTAACTGCACCTTGTTGAGCAGATGCGCATCGTAGTCGGCGAGCGAGGTCATGTCCTGCCGCGCGGTTTCCAGCCGGCGCAGCAGATCGGGCGGCAGCCAGGCAGCGCGCATGCCGCCGACAAAGGGCAGGATGCGCCCGATGCCGAGCAGCCCGTCGCGGATGCGGGACGCGAGATCGCCGGCGGCGCCGATGCGGCGCAGCAGCACCCGCAGGTCGGCGTCCTCGCCCGATGGCCGCCGCACGCGGGAGACTTCCTGGACCTCGGTGTGGAACACCCGCTGCGAGATGCGGTCGAGCTCGCTACCCACGCCCTCCAGCACGTCGGCCATACGGTCGATGATCGCCTCGGCGAGGCCGACGAAGGCGGCGGGCCCGTCCGCCATCGGCTCGGTGACCCAGCGTTCGGCGAACAATGTGAAGGCGGTCAGCGCCTCGAAGCGGATGGTGACGAGTACGCCCGGCGTCAGCACGAAGCCGGCCGGCGTGGTGCCCGGCATCCGCGTGCCCTCGGCGCGGTAGACCAGCGGGGCGCTGAGATAAAGCGCCTCGCCCACCGCGCGCAGGCGGCTCGATGTCTCGATCTCGCTCAGCTCCTCGCGCGTCGGGACATGCAGGGCGGTGGCGCGCTCCACCTCGCGCACGTCCTCGGCGGTGGGGTTCAGCAGGTCGAACCACACCACCGCGCCGCCGGTGCCAGGATGCGCCGTCAGCATCGCCCCTACCCCGCCGCCCGCGCGGCCTCCTTGGCCGCCATCATCGCCTTCAGCTGCTCGGGCGTGAGGCGGACGATGTCGGAGTTCTGGTGGGCGTAGATGTCGTAGCCCTCGGTGCTCAGCTCCTCCAGCACCGTGCGGCCAGCCAGCACCTCCTGCTTCCAGGCCTGATGCGCCGGTTCCATGGCGTGGAACTCCGGCATCACCTCGGCGGCGAACAGCTCCAGACTGTCGCAGATCGCCTTATGCGTGGTCTTGCCGGCCTGGTTGAGCAGAATCACCTGGTCGACATGGGCATCGGCGAACTGGCGCAGCTTGCGGCGGATGGTCTCGGGCGAGCCGATCAGCCCGTTGCGCAGCGCCTCTTTGGCTTTGTCGGTCTGCCGCCAGGCCTGGTACTCGCCCCACAAATCGGACTTCCCGGGCGCGTCGATACCCTTCCGGCCGTAATAGCCGAGCGCGAAAATGAAGAATGTCCATCCCGCCGCGAGCTCCTCTGCCTCGCGATCGGTCGGGGCGCACATGAATCCGTTGACGATGGCGATATTGGGATTGGCCTGATAGTCGCCGAGCCGGCCCGGCCGGTGCAGCAGGGTGTTATAGTAGCGATGCACCCAGGCCTGCGCCGCCTCCGGCGAGACGAAGGAGAAGCCGAGCGCCCCCATGCCCCATTCGCCGGCCTTGGCGATGGTCTGGATATTGGAGCAGGCGACCCAGACCGGCGGATGCGGGCGCTGCATCGGCTTGGGCAGCACGTTGCGGGCGGGGAAGTCATAGTACTGGCCGTGGAACTCCCAGTCCTCGCGGGTGAACATCGGCATGATCGCCCGCACCGCCTCCTCCCAGCGGTCGCGCTTGTCACGCACGCGCACGCCGAAGGGGTGCAGCTCGGCCGGCCCGGCAGCCTCGCCGAAGCCCATTTCGACGCGGCCGCGGGAGAGCAGATCGAGCGTCGAGACCTTTTCGGCCACACGCTGCGGCTGGTTGGTGGTGAGCTGGATGACGCCGTGGCCGAGGCGGATGTTCTTGGTCCGCTGGCTCGCCGCCCCCAGGAACACCTCGGGGGCGGAGGAGTGCGAGTATTCCTCGAGGAAATGGTGCTCCACCACCCAGGCATGGTCGTAGCCCAGCCGGTCCGCCAGTTCGAACTGATCGAGCGCGTCGTTGAACAGGTCGGCCTCGCTGGTCGCGGTCCAGGGACGGGGGAGCTGCAGCTCGTAAAATACACCGAATTTCATGGCCGGTTTCCTCGCGCGGTTGGTGGCCCTTTTCGCCTGGGCCAGCGGATCGTAGCCAGAAGCCGTCGCTTGCACCATAAGGGGAACAGATTGGGAGACCGAGCACAATGAACGGACCGCTTGACGGCAAGATCGCCATCGTCACCGGCGCCGGGCGCAATATCGGCCGCGCCATCGCGCTGCGCCTGGCCGCCGACGGCGCTTGCGTGGTGGTGAATGGCCGGCGGGATCAGGCGGCGCTCGACGAGGTGGTGGGTGCCATCACCGCTGCCGGCGGCATGGCCGTAGCGGCGCTGGCCGATGTCTCGGATGAGGCGTCGGTCGCGGCGATGATCGGCAGCGTGGTCGCGCGTTTCGGCGGGATCGACATCGTGGTCAGCAATGCCGGGCTGCGGCGGCAGACGCCGTTCCTGCAGATCAGCTACGCCGAGTGGCGCGAGATCATGTCGGTGGCGCTCGACGGCGCCTTCATCCTCTCCCGCACCGCGGTGCCGCATATGCTGGGCCGCGGCGGCGGGGCGATCGTGGCGCTGTCCGGCGCCTCCACCCATATCGGCACGCCCAACCGCGCCCATGTCAGCGCCAGCAAGGCGGGGCTCGAGGGGCTGATGCGGGCGCTGGCGGTGGAGTTGGCGGTGCACGGCATCACCGCGAACACGGTGGCGCCGGGCATCGTCGATACCGTCCGCGGGGCGGCCGCCGGCCCGCAGCCGCCACGGCTCGCCTCGTCGGATGTGCCGCTGGGCCGCAAGGCCAGCGTGGACGACATCGCTGCCATGGTTCGCCATCTCGTGGGGCCGGAGGGGGCCTACATCACCGGCCAGACCATCCATGTGAATGGCGGCATCCATCTGACCTGAGGGCGCCATGTCGACCCAGACCCTCCTGCTCTACATAGCCGCGGCAATCGGCCTCGCGGTGACGCCCGGGCCGAACTCCCTGCTCGCCATCACCCATGGCGCCCTGCACGGCCATCGCCGCACCTTGTTCACCGCCGGGGGCAGCGCGCTCGGCTTCATCGCGCTGATTTCGCTCTCCCTGCTCGGCGTCGGCGCGCTGCTCGCCGCCTCGGCGCAGGCGCTGACGGTGCTGAAATTCGCCGGTGGCGCCTATCTCATCTTCCTCGGCATCCAGCTCTGGCGCGCCCCGCCGCTGCGGCTCGAAACCGTGGCGGCAACCGGGACGGCCTCGGCGGCCTCGCTGTTCCATGCCGGGCTGCTGACCGCGATTTCCAACCCCAAGGCGCTGCTGTTCTACGGCGCCTTCCTGCCGCAATTCCTCGACCCCGCGCGCGACCTCGCCCCCCAGGCGGTGACGATGACGGCGATTTTCGTCGTGGTGGAATACCTCACCGAATACCTGCTCGCCTTGCTCGCCCACCGCATCCGCCCCCTGCTGGAGCGGGCCGGGCGGCGGTTCAACCGGGTGTGCGGCGGGATGTTCATCGCCATGGGTGTGGCGCTGCCGCTGGGGCGGTAAAACCCGCCCGCGCGGTCGGCAATGCTCCATTGCGTAATGCAACTGCGCCGGTTAGCGTTCCACATCCGGTGTCCAAGCCGGCTAACGAGCGATCCCGCAAAAAGGGACGCCGCGGGAAGGGAACGAAGCCATGAGCACGACAACGGCGGGCAACGCCGAAGTGGGGCCTTTCGAACGCCCCTACATGCAATCGGAGGCGTATCGGAACGCCCGAGACCCCAGTAAGATCACCAAGACCCACTACCACATCGCCGTCGCCAACGGGCTCGGCTGGGCGTTCGACGGCATGGACGGCATCCTGTTCGGCCTCGCCGCGCCGCTGATGATCAAGGAATTCGCCGTCGATATCCCGACTTGGCGGTCGATCGGGCAGATCGCGCTGATCCTCGGCATCCCCGGCATTTATTTCTGGCCGTGGCTCGCAGACAAGTTCGGCCGCCGCACCCTGCTGGCGATAAACATCGCGATGTTCTCGCTGATGATGCCGCTGGTCGCCCTCGCGCCGACGCTGATGCTGTTCATCATCGCCCGCGTGCTGACCAATTTCGCGCTCAACGGCGAGTGGGCGCTGGGCTCGCTGCTGGTGGCCGAAACCTGGCCGGCCCATCTGCGCGGCCGGGTGCTCAGCATCAGCCGCGGCACCTGGTGCTTCGGCACCGCGACCGCCGGGCTGATCACCACCTTCATCATGGCGACCTATGGCTGGCGCTGGGCCATCGCGGTGCCGGGCGTGATCGCGCTGCTCGCGGTCTATGTGCGGGCGAAATGCCCGGAATCGCCCTACTGGGTGCAAACCCAGGAGCGCAAACGGCAGATCGCCGCCAAGCGCGCCGCCGGCGAGGCGGTCAGCGAGGCGGATGCGAGCTGGCAGAAGAAGGCCGACAAGATCGCGGTCATGCAGCTTTTCCAGCCTGATCTGCGGCGCTCCACTTTCGTCGCGATCTTCGTCGCCTGCTGCTCGACGGCCATCTACGGCACCGTGGGCGGCTGGATGGCCTATTACCTCAACGTCGAGATGAAGTGGCCGACCGCGGAATACGGGCTGTTCTACACCTGCTGGGGCCTGGTCGGCTTCCTCGGGCTGCTCGCCGCCGGCATGATCTCGGACTGGATCGGCCGCCGCCTCGCCTTCATCGTCATGCTGGTCGAGGGCGCGATCTTCATCGGCCTGTGGGCGAGCACGCGCGACCACACGCTGCTGTGGGTCTACGGGCTGCTGTGGTCGATCGGCTTCCTCGGCTTCTGGGGCCCCTCGATGACCATCACCGCCGAAGTGTTCCCCACCCGCATCCGCGGCGCGGCGAACGGCGTGGTCTGGGCGATCGCCTGGCTGGTCGGCTTCGTCCTGTGGCCCTTCGTCACCGTCTGGCTGCAGCAGACCACCGGCTCCTTCTACGCCTCGTTCATGACGATCCCGGTGCTGATGGCGTTCATGGCCATCGGTGTGTGGTTCTTCGTGCCGGAGCATGGCGGCAAGACGCTGGACGAAATCAGCGTTTGATAGCGCTCCCCCTCCCGCCTTGGCGGGAGGGGATTACGCCGGGCGTTCCCAGACGAACGTGAGTTCGTGCTTATTATGGAACAGGTGCATCAGCCTGCCACCGGGAATGGCGGCGAAGGCGTCGGCGGCATCATGGTCGGTCGCGCCCTGGAACTTCACCGTGCAGACAATCCGCCGCGCCGCAGCGGCCGCGATCCAGGCCTTGACCAGGGCCAGCAGCCGGTCCGGGTAGGCGATGATGTCGCTGAACAGCCAGTCGACCTTCTCGGGCGCCAGTCCAAACGCCGATTCGCGGCGTAGCGTGACACCGGGCATGGCGGCCACATGGGGGTCGAGATCGGCGCGGTCAATCGCCGTCACCGTGGCGCCGAGCCGGGCGATCGCCCAGGTCCAGCCACCGGGCGAGGCGCCGAGATCGATGCAGCGCTCGCCGGGCACCGGCCAGGCGCCGATGCGGGTGCAGGCCTCCCACAGCTTGAGATAGGCGCGGCTGGGCGGGCCGGTGCGATCCTCGAGGAAGCGGCATTCGCCGTTGATGAAGGGGCTCGTCTTGGTCGGGCTCGCCAGCATGCGGTCGGGCGCAAGCAGGGTCCAGCCGCCGAGATGGGCGCTGGGCGCCGCCTCCGGGAAAACCAGCGGCCGCGCCTTCACCGGCGGCAGCCGCTCGGTGATCAGCGCCATACGGCGATGATGCCCCACACCGTAGGACGCCCAGTTGCGCTGCATCGCCCGCAGCGCATCGGCGGCCTGCTTCACCGAGGGCACCTCGATCTCGCGCGGCGCGGTCCAGACATCGAGCGCCCAAACGGCCGGAACCGGCGGCTCAAGCGAGAGCGCCAGCAGCCCGTGCCAGGCCGCGATGCTCACGCCGCGCCGTGTCAGCTCCTCGGTGAGCGTTCCCTCCAGCCCTTCGGCTGCCAGATAGGCGGCGCCGATCACCGGCGGCGGGTCAACGCGGAGAGCGCGACGAACAGCCAGCCCAGCATCATCACCGTGCCGCCCGCCGGCGCGATGGCGGGCATGCGCAGTTCGGCCAGCGCATGGGCATAGATGCCGCCGCTGAACAGGACGATGCCAACGAAGAAACACCACCCGGCGATCTGCACCATCAGCCCGCCGCGTGGCGCCCAAACGGCGCAGAACAGCAGGGCCAGCGCGTGCCACCCCTGCATCTGCACCGCACTGCGCACCGCGGCCAGGGCCGCCGGATCGAGCCTGCTGGCAAGCATGTGCGCCGAAGCGGCGGACATCGCCACCGCCGCCAGCCCCGTCAAAGCCCCGAGAAAAACAAACACCCGTTCCATATCGCATCACCGTGTTCGGCCGCCCGGTTTCGCCGGTGCTGGCCCCCGTGTACACTAGAACGATGAACAACGGTGATCTGTTCCCCGAAATCGCACCTTTCGCCACCGGCCACCTGCCGCTGACGGACGGACATGTCATGTACTGGGAGCAGGTGGGCAACCCGCACGGGGTGCCGGTGCTGTTCCTGCACGGCGGCCCAGGCGCCGGGGCGGGCCCTGTGCACCGGCGATTTTTCGACCCCTCGTACTGGCGCGTCATCGTGTTCGACCAGCGCGGCAGCGGACGCTCCCGGCCGCTGGCCAGCACGGCGGGCAACACCACGCCGAACCTGATCGCCGATATCGAGGCGCTACGGCGGCATCTCGGCATAGCCCGCTTCCTGCTGTTTGGCGGCTCCTGGGGCTCCACTTTGGCGCTCGCCTATGCCCAGGCGTATCCCGACCGGGTGACCGGCTGCGTGCTGCGCGGCATCTTCCTCGGGCGGCCCAGTGAGCTCGACTGGTTTCTGTACGGCCTCGCCAATGTATTCCCCGAGGCCCATGCCGCCTTCGCCGGACATCTGCCGGTTGAGGAGCGGTCGGACCTCCTGGGCAATTACCTGCGCCGCCTGACCGACCCGCACCCCGCCGTGCATATGCCGGCCGCCCGCGCGTGGTCGCTCTATGAGGGCTCGTGCAGCACGCTGATGCCCAATCACGACAGCGCGGCCTCCTTCGCCGCCGATCGCGCCTCGCTCGGCCTCGCGCGGCTTGAGGCGCATTACTTCGCCCATGGCCTGTTCCTCGAGGAGGGCGGGTTGCTCGGCGGGATGGAGCGTATCGCCCATATCCCGGCGGCGATCATCCAGGGCCGCTACGACATGATCTGCCCCGCCCGCTCGGCGTTCGACCTGGCGGCCGCATGGCCGGCGGCGGAGCTGACGGTGATCCCCGATGCCGGGCATTCCGCCCTGGAGCCCGGCACCCGCCGCGCCCTGGTGGCCGCGGTGGAACGCTTCCGCACCCATTAACCCCCCACAGAGAGTGAACGCAGCGATGAAAACCGGCGTTATCGGCCTCGGCACCATGGGTATGGGGGCGGCACTCAGCCTCGTCCGGGAAGGCCACGAGACCCATGGCTGCGATCTGCGGGAGAGCGCCCGCGCCGAACTGGCGGCGGCCGGAGGCCACGCGGTGGCCAGCCCCGCCGAGCTGCCGGCGGACATCGAAACCCTGGTGCTGTTCGTCGTCAACGCCGCCCAGGCGGAGGACGTGCTGTTCGGCGCCACTGGGTGCGCCGCCCGCCTTGCCCCCGGCACCATCGTGCTCGGCTGCGTCACCATCGCCCCCGAAGCCGCGCGGAGCCTCGGTGCCAAGCTCGCTGCGCAGGGGCTGGTGTTTCTCGATACCCCGGTCTCCGGCGGTTTCGCCGCCGCGCGGGGCGGCACCATGACGGTGATGGCTTCCGGACCCGATGCCGGCTTCATCCGCGCCCAGCCGGTGCTGGATGCCATCGCGGCCAAAGTCTGGCGCCTCGGCGAGGAGGTCGGCACCGGCAGCACGGTCAAAATGGTCAACCAGCTGCTCGCCGGCGTGCATATCGCCACCGCCGCCGAGGCGATGGCGCTCGGCATCCGCGCCGGGGCCGACCCGCAGGTGCTGTTCGACGTGATCTCCACCTCCGCCGGCTCGTCCTGGATGTTCCAGAACCGGGTGCCGCATATCCTGGCCGGCGACGACACGCCGCTCTCCTCGGTGAACATCTTCGTCAAGGACCTCGGCATCGTGCTCGACCAGGCGCGCGCGCTCACCTTCCCGCTGCCGATGGCCTCGGCCGCCCACCAGTTATTCCTCGCCGCCGCCGCCAACGGCCAGGGCATGCGTGACGACGCCTTCGTCATCCGCGTCTGGCAGGCGCTGGCCGGGATCGCCCTGCCGGAGAAATCCGAACCGTGATCCGCCTGCTCGCCCTGCTGCTGCTGCTCGCCGGCTGCGTATCGCCGGCGCCGAAACCCACCGATCCGCCCCAGGTGGCCGACGCTACGATCTACGTTCTGCTGCATGACGACTGGCACACGGAGGTCTCGATTCCCGCCCGCCGCATCACCGGCGAGCTCACCCGGCTCAACAGCATCTTCCCCGGCGCCGGCTATTTCAGCTTCGGCTTCGGCGAGCGGCTCTACATGCAGAAGGTGAAGACCGACACGCTCGACATGATCACCGCCATCTTCCCCGGGCCCGGCGCGCTGCTCACCACCGCGCTCGTCGGCTCGCCGGCCGAGATGTACACCGATGTCGAGATGGTGCCGATCCACGTCACCCAGGCCGAACTCGACCGGCTTGCCGACTTCCTCTGGGACAGCTTCGAAAAATCGCCCGACGGCGCGCTCAACCGCCTCGGCGAAGGAGCCTTCCCCGGATACGTCTTCTACGGCGCAGCGCCGACATATTCCGGCTTCTACACGTGCAACACCTGGACGATCGACGCCCTGGACAAGGCCGGTCTCGATGCCGACGCTGCTGGCGTGCTGTTCGCCTCACAAGCCATGGCCCGCGCCCGGATGATCGCGAGGCGTGCTGGGCGTTGAACCAAGTTTTGGGTTCGGAGGACGCTAGCGCAGGGTGATGCGGCCGTCTGGGATCGGTGGCATAGTCCCCCGTTCGATCGCGGCGACGACGGCGGCATCGAGAGCCGTTCCTCCGTCATAAGGGTTCTCGGCGCGGTCGCGGAGCGCGACGTATCCATCGCCACCGGAGCGCATGAAATTGTTGGTGACGACCTTGTAGCGGCGCGCAGGGTCGATCGCCTGAAAGCTGCCGTCGGGCTGCCGGAGTTCGAGACGCAGAATACGGCGGTTGGCGCTGTCCCATTCCACCCGGGCGCCGGCGATTTGCGGGAATGCGCCGGCGCCACTGCGGCCGAGGCCGTTGGCGAGCGCGGCGGCGAGATCGGCGCCGGTAAGGGTCAGCGTGGCGATGGTGTTGCCGAAGGGCAGCATGGTCATCACGTCGCCAAGGGTGATGGTGCCGCCGGGCTGCCCGGTACGGATGCCGCCGCCGTTCATCAGCGCAATATCGGCATCATGCACCACGGCCAGCATGGATTCGGCGACGAAATTGCCCAGCGCGCATTCGGCAGTCTTACATGCCGCATTGTCGAGCGGGGCGGGGAGCTGGCCGATCGGGCGCTTCCGCACGGCATCGAGGCGGTTGGCGTAGGAGGCCACGATACGCGCGACCTCCGGATGCTCCGGTAAATCCAGCCCGACATGGCGGCAATCACCACCATAGGCGACTGGGCGGAAATCACCGTCGAGATCGAGGTCGAGCCTGCCGAAATAGCGGCCATAAGCTGCGGCCTGGACCACGACGGCGGAGCCGGCCGCCCCGGTCATCGCCTGATGTGCGGGCCCGGCGGCGCCGGCTTCGCTGTCCGAGAGCAGCGTATGCGAGTGCCCGCCGACGAAGACATCGACGCCGGGGATCTGCCCGGCCAGCGCGTAGTCCATGCCGACGCCGAGATGGGAGAGTGCGATTACCAGATGCGCCCCCTGCGCCCGCAAGGCCGCCGCTGAAGCGGCCAGCGCCGGGCCGGGCGGCTTGAACGTCACGTTAGGGCCGGGTGACGAACTGGTCGCCGCCTCCAGTGTGGTGAGGCCCACCACGCCGATCCTGATCGGCCCCTTCTCCAGCAGCACATGCGGGCGCAGCTTGCCGGCCAGATCGCGATCGGCCGAGGCGTCAATATTGGCGGAGAGCACCGGGAAACGCGCAGCGCCAACAAAGGCGGCGAGGGTGGCCGGGCCGTTGTCGAATTCGTGGTTCCCCACCGTCATCGCCTCGGTGCCGAGCGCGTGCATCACCGCCAACTCCACCTCGCCATGCCAGGCGGTGTAGAACAGGCTGCCCTGGAACTGGTCGCCGGCATCGAGCAGCAGCACACTCCGTCCCGCAGCTTCAGCGGCCGCCCGTTCCGCCGCGAGTGCACTCGCCAGCCGTGCCGCGCCGCCGAAGCAGCCCTCACGCGCCTGATCGGCCCGGCACGTCAGGGCCCGCGCGTCGACCGCTTCGTGGCGCGAATGGAAGTCGTTCATGTGCAGGATGGTCAGCTTGTGGGCGGTATCCCCCCAGGCGAGACGGCGCATGGGAAGTGTGGCGAGGCTCCCCAGCCCGGCCAGCAGCGCGCGGCGACGGATCGACATGGCGATATTCCTTATCCGACGGGGCGCAAAACCCGGCCGTCCCCTTGCCTTCCGGCGCTGGAGGGACGATGTAGCAACCGGACCCTGATAGTCCCCTTTCAACCCGAGGGTAGCCCGATGTTTATCGAGACCGAAAGCACGCCGAACCCCGCGACCCTGAAATTTCTCCCGGGCCGCGACGTTATGGGCACCGGCACCGCCGACTTCGCGACCGCGATGGCTGCCGACCGCAGCCCCCTGGCGGCTGACATCTTCGCCCATCCCGGCGTGGTGCGCGTTTTCCTTGGCGCCGACTTCGTCACCGTCACCAAGTCCGACGCCGCGACCTGGCAGGGCCTGAAGCCGCTGATCCTCGGCACCATCATGGAGCACTTCGTTGCCGGCCGCCCGGTTATCCTCGGTGAGGATGCTGCGGCTGAAGAGGACACGCTGCCGGAGGACGCCGAAATCGTGGCGCAAATCAAGGAATTGCTCGATACCCGCGTCCGTCCGGCGGTGGCCGGTGATGGCGGCGACATCGTCTTCCGCGGCTTCCGTGACGGCATCGTGCGGTTGCACATGCAGGGCGCCTGCTCCGGCTGCCCCTCCTCCTCGGCGACGCTGAAGCACGGCATCGAGAACATGCTGCGCCATTACGTGCCGGAGGTTCGCCAGGTCGAGCAGGTGATGTTCTGATGGCTCTCGATGCCGCCGCGCTCGACGCGCTGTTCCGCGAGGCTCGCACCCACAACGCCTGGACCGACCAGCCAGTCACCGATGACGATCTGCGGGCGGCGTTCGACCTGATGAAAATGGCCCCAACCTCGGCCAACTGCGCGCCGGCGCGCTTCGTCTTCATCCGCACGCCCGAGGGGAAGGAAAAACTGAAGCCCGCGCTCTCCGCCGGCAACCTCGCCAAGACCATGGCCGCGCCGGTGACCGTGATCGTGGCGCACGACCCGCATTTCTACGACCACCTCTACAAGCTTTTCCCGCACAATGCGGACGCGAAGAGCTGGTTTTCCGGCAACTACTCGCTGGCCGAGGAAACTGCGATGCGCAACGGCTCGCTCCAGGGCGCTTATTTCATCCTGGCCGCGCGTGCTGTTGGGCTCGATTGCGGCCCGATGTCCGGCTTCGACAAATCCAAAGTCGAAAGCGCCTTCCTGTGGGACCGCGGCTGGAAGTGCAACTTCCTCATCAACCTCGGCCACGGCGACCCGGCCGCCGTGCACCCGCGCGGCCCACGCTTCAATTTCGACGAGGTCTCCATCCTGGCGTAGCGCGCCGCCCCGGCGGCGCTTCTACCCGATCCGCGAATGCCCGCTCAACTCGGTCGCCGCCGTGCGCGGCATGGTGAGCGCGAGTGGGGCGGCGCAGAGCGAGACCAGCGAGACCACGAGGAAAGCGGTCGAGAAATCGGCCAGAACCGGCGTTGCGTGGTCGGTGATCGCCATGGTGATGGTGAGCGAGGCGGCGGCAACCGATACGCCGAGGGTGAGTGAGATCTGCTGCATGGCCGAATAGAAGCCGGTGGCCGAGCTCATGCGGTCCCGCGGCACATCGGCATAGGCGAGCGCGTTGTAGGCGGTGAATTGAAGGGACCGGAAGAACCCGCCCGAGAGCAGCGCCGCGTAGATCAGGAACACCGGCCAACCCGGGGTGAACCACGCGCACAGCGAAAGCAGGAACGCCGAAAGAATGGCGTTGTAGACCAGCGTATCGCGGAACCCGAGGCGGCGGAGCGCCGTGGTCGCCGCGGGCTTCATCACCAGGGCGCCGAGCGAGCTCGCAAAGGTGATGAGGCCGGATTGCGCGGCGGATTGCCCGAAGGCGAGCTGCAGCATCATCGGCAGCAGGAACGGGATGGCCCCGATCCCGATGCGAAAGAGTGTCCCCGCGATCAAGGCCACCGCGAAGGTGCGAATGCGCAGCAGCGTGAAATCGATGATCGGGCGCGTATGGCTGCGGGCGTGCAGCACATAGAACACCCCCGCAACCGAACCGACCCCCAGCGAGGCCAGGCTGACCGGCTTCGGCACCACCCCGCGGCCGAGGGTTTCGAGCCCGAACATCAGCGCGGCGAGCGCCACCGACGAAAAGGCAAATCCCCGCCAATCGAATTTCGCACCTCCGGGCTCCCGCACATCTTCGACGAAGAGGGTGACGAGGATAATGCCGAGAATGCCGATCGGGATGTTGATGACGAAGATGTAGCGCCAGGAGAAATACGTCACCACGAAGCCGCCGAGCGGCGGGCCGAGCACCGGGCCGAGTAGCGCCGGCGTCGACAGCCAAGCCATCGCGGCGACGAGCTCGGATTTCGGCACGGTGCGCAGCAGCAACAGGCGCCCCACCGGCACCATCATGGCGCCACCAAACCCCTGGAGGATGCGGGCGCAGACCAGGAAGGGCAGCGAATTGGAACTGCCGCACAGCACGGAGCCAAGTGTGAACACCATGATCGCCGCTCGGAAGACGGTGCGCGTTCCGAAGCGGTCGGCAAGCCAGCCACTGCACGGGATGAACACGGCAAGGCTCAGCATGTAAGAGGTGAGCGCGACGTTCATATGCGTCGGCTCGGCCCCGAAGGCCTTGGCCATGGTGGGCAGGGCTGTCGAAATCACCGTGCTGTCGAGATTCTGCATGAACAGCGCGCAGGCGACGATCAACGCCGTCAGGCGGTTCCGCCGCGTACTGCCGGCGGAGCGTTCGGCTTGGGTTCGGGACGCATCGCTCATTCCTCGCAGCATCGCCGAATGCCGCACGGAAGGCCAATCCGCAGATCGGGACGCTGCTTCAACGTAGGGTTGGAGCAGGCAGACCGCGGGGGAAATGCGGTTTGGGTTGCCGTGATCGGCGATCTGACCGATACAGGCTGTGATAAGTTCAGCCGCCTTGCCGTGAGAGATCGATGAGCGTTTCCCCAGCCGAGACCCCAGCCGCGGCCGAGCCGCGCTTCGACTTTGCCCGCGCCGAACCGCGCTGGCAGGCGGAGTGGGATGCACGTGGCACCTTCCGCGTGCAGGACGTGCCGACCGACGGCAAGCCGAAATACTACGTGCTGGAGATGTTTCCCTATCCCAGCGGCAAGATCCACATGGGCCACGTCCGCAACTACACCCTCGGCGACGTGGTGGCGCGCTACAAGCGGGCCCGCGGCCATTCGGTGATGCACCCGATGGGCTGGGACGCCTTCGGCCTGCCGGCGGAAAACGCGGCGCGCGAGCGCGGCATCCATCCGGCGAAATGGACCTGGGACAACATCGCCAACATGCGCGCCGAGTTGAAGCGCATGGGCCTATCGCTGGACTGGGACCGCGAATTCGCCACCTGCGACCCCACTTACTACCGCCACCAGCAGAAGCTGTTCCTCGATTTCCTTCAGACGGGCCTCGCCGAGCGGCGCGAAAGCTGGGTCAACTGGGACCCCGTCGACGGCACCGTGCTCGCCAATGAGCAGGTGATCGATGGCAAAGGCTGGCGCTCCGGCGCGCAGGTCGAGAAGAAGCTGCTCTCCCAGTGGTTCCTGCGCATCACCGACTACGCGCCAGAGCTGCTCTCCGCGCTCGAAGGCCTCGATCGCTGGCCCGAACGGGTGCGGTTGATGCAGCACAACTGGATCGGCCGCAGCGAAGGCGCGCGGCTGAGCTTCGACCTGGCCGAGCCGGCAGATGGGATCAGCAACGTCGAGGTCTACACCACGCGGCCGGACACGCTCTACGGCATGTCCTTCCTCGCAGTGGCACCGGAGCACCCCCTGGCTACCGCCGCGGCAGCGCGAAGTGTCGGCGCGGCGGAATTCGTCGCCGAATGCCGCAGCATGGGCACCTCCGAGGCAGTGATCGCCACGCTCGAGAAGCGCGGCTACGACACCGGACTGCGGGTCAAGCACCCGTTCATCGAGGGCGCCACTTTCCCGGTCTGGATCGCCAATTTCGTGCTGATGGAATACGGCACAGGAGCAATTTTCGGCTGCCCCGCGCATGACCAGCGCGACCTCGATTTCGCCCGCAAATACGATCTCGACGTACTGCCCGTGGTGCTGCCGCCGGGCGAGGACATCGCGACCTTCACCGTCGCCGACAAAGCCTTCGATGGCACGGGTGTCATCATCAACTCCGGCTTCCTCGACGGGTTGCAGGCGCCGGACGCCGCCAAAAGCACGGTGATCGCGGAGCTTGAGCGGCGCGGTATCGGCAAGGGCGTGGTGAACTGGCGCCTGCGCGACTGGGGCGTCGGCCGTCAGCGCTACTGGGGCGCGCCAGTTCCGGTCATCCATTGCGCCTCCTGCGGTGTGGTGCCGGTGCCCGAGAAGGACCTGCCGGTGGTGCTGCCGGAGGACGTGTCGTTCGACTGGAACGGCAAGCTGCTCGATCTGCACCCGACCTGGAAGCACGTGAAATGCCCTTGCTGCGGCAAGGATGCCGAGCGTGATACCGACACGATGGACACTTTCGTCGACAGTTCCTGGTATTACGCCCGCTTCTGCAGCCCGCATGCCGATATCCCCGTGATACAAGACGCGGTTAAGCACTGGATGCCGGTCGATCAGTATATCGGCGGCATCGAGCACGCGATTTTGCATCTGCTCTATTCGCGGTTCTTCTCCCGCGCGATGCAAAAGACCGGTCACCTCAACGTCTCCGAACCTTTCGCCGGCCTGTTTACCCAGGGCATGGTGACGCATGAGAGCTACAAGCTCGGCTCCGGTGGCAACGGCGTCTGGTTGTATCCCGAGGAAATCGAGAAGCGCCCTGATGGCACGGCATTCCACCGCGAGACTGGCGAACCGGTGACGGTGGGCCGCGTCGAGGCCATGTCGAAGTCGAAGCGAAATACCGTAGATCCTGGCGCGATTATTTCTCGTTACGGAGCGGATACGGCGCGCTGGTTCATCCTCTCCGACAACCCGCCCGAGCGCGATATGGAGTGGACGGAGTCCGGTGTGATCGGCGCCTATCGCTTCACCCAACGCCTGTTCCGCCTGGTGGAGAACATCGCGCCCGGGCCGCGCGGCGCGATACCCCAGGAATTCGCCGCCGCCGCCCGCACCCTGCGCCGGGCGACCCATCGGGCCATCCTGGCGATGACCGAGGCACTGGAAAGCTTCGCCTTCAACGTCGCGGTCGCGCGAATCTATGAACTGGCGAATGCCATCGCCGAGGCCGAAAAATCGGCTGCGGGCAGCGATACCGAGGGGCTGGACTGGGCGCGGCGGGAGGCAGTCGAGATCGCCGCGCGGCTGATTTCGCCGGCAATGCCGCATCTGGCCGAGGAAATCTTCGCGCGCCTCAATCCAGGGTCTACGGAGATTGTGGCCGAACTGCCCTGGCCTGAGGCCGACGCCGAACTGGCCGCGGCTGATCTCGTCACCATCGCGGTCCAGGTGCTCGGCAAGCTCCGCGGCACGGTCGCCATGCCTCCGGGGAGTGCTGAGGCGGACGTCTTGCATGCCGCCGCCGCCGAGCCCAATGTGGCGCGCCTGCTTGAGGGCAAGCGGATCATCAAACGGGTCTATGTGCCGAACCGGATCGTGAATTTTGTCGTCGCGGGATAACCTGCCCGGATCGATCACGACGACGCGGCGATTATTCGCCGCGATAGGGCTTGGCTTGCTTGCCGGTTGCGGATTTCGTCCGCTCTACAGCGCGCGCGAGAATGGCACCGCCGGGCCCGCCGAACAGGGGTTGGCCGAGATTTCCGTGGCACTGATCCCGGAGCGCTCCGGGCAACTGCTACGCCAGGCGCTGCAGGCGCGTTTCGAGCGCGCCGGCAGCGGAATTGCCAAGCGATATGACCTCACGATCGCGTATGGCATCCAGGGCGATACGCTCAATATCGCGCAGGCTACGTCGATTCCCTCGCGGCTGCGACTGGTCGGCACCGCCAATTGGGCGCTGATTTCCCAGGACACGAAGCGGCGCACGCTGGCCACCGGCGTGGCCCGCTCGGTCGACGGTCTCAACATCTTCGACCAGCAGTTTTTTGCGATCGACATGGAATCCGAGGCCGTGCAGCGCCGGCTGGCCGACCAGGTCGCCGAACAGATGACGATGCAACTCGCCGCTTGGTTCAGCCGGCAAGCCGCCGCAGAGTGAGCCGATGAAGATCGATGCGCGGCAGTTCGATGCCTTGCTGCGCGATCCAGGTGCCATTTCCGTCGTATTATTGACCGGCGATGATACCGGGATGATCCGCGAGAGGGCTCGCCGTCTGGTGATGGCAGTCGCGGGATCCCTTGATGACCCGTTTCGTGTCGTCGAACTCGATCGTGATGGCGCATCGGCCATCCCCAACGAAATGGCCTCGATGTCCCTTACCGGCGGGCGTCGGGTGATCCGGGTGCGTGAAGCAGGCGATGCGGTGCTCCCCCACGTCACCCGGATGTTGGAAGGACGACCGCACGGATTCCTGATACTTGAGGCGCCGGGCGCGGCATCTAAAAGCAAACTCCGTGTCGCATTGGATAAACTACCGACCGCGGCGGTGATGGTGTGCTATCCCCTGGAAGGTCGCGCGTTGGAGGGAGAAATCCGAGCCAATCTGGCGGAGATGAAAGTTTCCGCCGATGGCGAGGCGATGCGCTTCCTGGTGGAGCACCTCGGCGCCGACCATTCGATGACCCGTGGCGAGATCGAGAAACTCGTATTGTACGTCGGCCCAGGCGGGCAGGTCGATTTGCTGACCGCCCAGATGTGCGTCGGCGATATGGCTGGGCTTTCGCTCGATGACGCGTTGTTCAGCGCGACCTCCGGCGACGTCGGAGGGGCTGATCGCGCGCTCGAACTTGCAATGGCAGAGGGTGCGGCCCCTGTTGCGGTGCTTCGGACCGCGTTGGTGCACATGCAGAAGTTGCAAAGGGCCCGCGATGCGATGGCCGAAGGACTTTCTGCGGGAGAAGCGGCAAAAGGATTGCGGCCCCCCCTGTTCTTTCGCCGGGAATCGGTCTTCGTCCAGGCGCTCAATCTGTGGTCCCCCGCCGCCATCGACCAGGCCTGCACCCGGCTATGGGAGGCGGAGCGTGCGTGCAAGCGGACTGGAGCGCCCGATGAGGTGATCTGCCGCAGCGCAATTGTCGGCCTTGCTCAGCGTAGCGCGGCAGCGCGGCGCCGTTGAGGCCGCCGGCGCGCTTCAGTCCCGATTGAGCAGTGTGATAATGCCATCGAGCTGGTCAAGGCTGCGGTAGCGGATCCGCACGGTGCCACCCTTGCCGTCAAATGCGACGTCAACCTTTAAGCCAAGCCGCTCAGACAGCGACCGTTCCAGCGCCACAGTATCAGGATCCCGGGTCTTGCTGATGCGCGGTCCTCCGGCGTCGCTTCGTCGCGATGCCAGCGCCTCTGTTTGCCGCACGTTGAGCCCGCGGGAAATCACTGAGAGGGCCGCCAAGCCTGGGTCAGGATGGCTGAGAAGCGCGCGCGCGTGCCCTGCGGAAAGGGCGCCCTGGTGCACCGCCGCCTGCACTGCCGCCGGCAAATTTAGGAGCCGCATGGTATTTGCGACGTGACTGCGGGACTTGCCGACCGCCGTTCCGAGCGCATCCTGAGTCAACCCGAATTCATCGATCAGTCGGCGGTAGCCCTCCGCCTCTTCGAGCGCATTAAGGTCCTGTCGCTGCAGATTCTCCACGAGAGCAGCAGCCATCGCCTCTGCCTCGGAGAGCGGCCGGATCAGAACCGGGATCTCATGCAGCCCCGCACGTTGCGCCGCCCTCCACCGCCGCTCACCAGCGATGATTTGATAATGGCCAGGCGTATCCGGATGCGGCCGTGCCAGGATTGGTTGCAGGACACCGCGCGCACGGATAGATTCAGTGAGTTCATCGAGCGCGGTTGGATCCATTGCCCCGCGCGGTTGATAGGGGCTGGGCTCGAACAACTCGATGGCTGCGGTTACCGTATTGCCGCTCGTCGCTGGAGTGACAGTGGAGGCAACATCGCCGAGGAGCGCGGCGAGGCCGCGTCCGAGCCGGGGGTTGACGTCCTTGGCACACATCAGTCGATATTCCCCACGATGCGCTCCCGGCTCAGTACCTCCTGCGCGAGTCGAATATAGGCCTGAGCCCCGGGTGAGCGATAGTCGTAGAGAATGACGGGCTTGCCGTGGCTCGGGGCCTCGGAAACGCGGATATTGCGCGGGATGACAGTCTCGAACACACGATCTCCAAAGAATCCGCGGGCGTCCGCCGCGACGAGGTCTGATAGGTTGTTCCTGCGGTCAAACATAGTCAGGACGATACCCAATAGCCGCAGCGAGGGGTTGAGCCCGCGCCTTACGAGATCGATCGTGCGCGTCAGTTGAGTAAGGCCCTCAAGGGCAAAAAACTCGCATTGCAGGGGCACGAGAACAGCGTCGGCAGCGACAAGTCCGTTCAGGGTCAGCAAACCAAGACTTGGTGGGCAGTCGATGAGGATGATGTTGGGGGTTTGGGCTGCGCTGGCGGGTCGTCGAAGAGCCTCGCGCAGGCGGAATTCGCGTCTTTCCTCGCTGACAAGTTCAATCTCCGCACCCGCAAGGTCGGGATCGGCGGGCACGATGGTCAGGCCGGGCACACCAGTCGCGCGCGGCAGGTTGGTCGCGTCAGGATCGAGTAGCAAAGCATATGTGCCTCGCGTGCGTTCGGTTCGGCTGATTCCAAGTCCGGTTGAGGCATTTCCCTGAGGATCGAGATCAATCAGGGAGACCGTTTGTCCGGCGGCCGCGAGCGCTGTTGCGAGATTAATCGTCGTCGTCGTCTTCCCAACCCCCCCCTTCTGGTTGGCCACCGCGATGATCAGCGGCGATCGGCCGCCATTTTCGGGCTGCTCAGGAAGGGACACGGGCGATCTCGCTTAGACGAAGAATGGTTGAGAGGGGATCAATGGCACTTGGCAGTCGCTCCACGCGCATGTGCCAATGAAGTTCCGCCGCGGTCAATTCCTCCTCGGCGCCGCGGCCCTTCGGGAAGAGGCAAACGCCATTGGGTGCGAGCAGTGGCGTCGCGAGGTCGAGCAAGCGACCGAGTGGCGCGAGGGCACGTGCGGTGATCAGCGAGGCGGGTTCGATCTTCAGGCCTTCGATCCGGCCGGTGTGCACCACGACATCAGCCCCACCAACACGGCCGGCTTCCCTGAGAAAGGCGCCCTTGCGCTGGTCGGATTCGACAAGGTCGAATCGCCATCCGGTGGCGATGGCGAGAACGACACCAGGGAACCCTCCGCCAGATCCGAGATCGATTACACGCTCGATACCTTGCGGTAAGGCAGGAAGCAGAGCGAGGGAATCGATGACATGACGCTCCCAAACATGCGCCTCGTCTCGTCGGGAAATAAGATTGATCGTCCCATTCCATTTCAGCAGGAGGTCCACAAAGCGCCGGAGGCGCTCCTCTGTTTCACGTGAAACACCGAGCCGCAGCAGTGGGTCGCGTTTCACGTGAAACTCCGCGGTGCGGATGACGTTCGCCGTGCATGGCCCATCAAAATCGCCAGCGCCGCCGGTGTCATCCCCTGAATGCGGGCCGCGGCCCCAATGGAAGGCGGCCTCACAAGCGCGAGTTTCTCCCGGATCTCTGCAGACAGGCTACCAATCGCCGCAAAATCCAAACCCTCCTCGAAGACCGCGCCCTCCTGTCGACGGAATTGCTCCACATCCGCCTCTTGCCGACCCAAATAGCCGGCATACAGCGCATCGCTCTCGATGATCGCCCGCAGCCGCGAAGGCGCCGCGGCAAACCATGGCGCTAGTCTCGCTACACCATCTACGCCAACATCACTGAGTGCCAGGATGTCGAGCAGCGAGCGAACACGCCCATCGGCACGCACGATGACGCCACGCCGACGCAACTCGTCCGGCGAAAACGTCTCGGCTAGGCAGCGCGCCCTCAATGCGGAAAGCGCCACACCGTCTTCCCGCCGCTTGCGGGCGCGCTCAGCGCCAACGCACCCCCACCCATCACCAATCCCGGTCAGCCGAACATCCGCATTATCAGCACGCAGGCTCAGCCGATATTCAGCGCGTGAGGTGAACATGCGGTATGGCTCGGACACTCCCTGCGTCGTCAAATCATCGATCAGCACGCCGATATAGGCCTGCGAACGATCGAGCATCACCACGTCCAATCCTGTACAGCGCCGCGCGGCGTTGATCCCCGCCATCAGACCCTGTGCCGCGGCCTCCTCGTAGCCTGTGGTGCCATTGACCTGCCCGGCCAGAAAGAGACCCGGGATGGCCTTCAACTCCAACCCGACCGTGAGTGCCCGCGGATCCACATAATCATATTCGATCGCATACCCCGGCCGGATCATCCGCGCGTGCTCCAGACCAGGCATCGTCTCGAGCAGCGCCTGCTGAACATCAACCGGTAAGCTTGTGGAGATGCCGTTCGGATAGACGGTATCATCGTCCAGTCCCTCTGGCTCCAGAAAGACCTGATGCCGTTCCCGTTCGGCGAACCGGACCACCTTGTCTTCGATGGATGGGCAGTAGCGCGGCCCACGGCCGGCAATGTGCCCGCCATAAACTGCGGAGCGCTCAAGATTCGCCCGGATGACTGCGTGTGTCGCCGGCGTCGTGGACGTAACACCACACGCAATCTGCCGGTTAGCAATCGCTGTCGTCAGCACACTGAACGGTTCCGGCTCCGCGTCGCCCCAATCCTGCTCCAACCCTGCCCAGTCAATGCTCCGGGCATCAAGACGCGGCGGGGTGCCCGTCTTGAGCCGCCCGAGCGGTAGACCGAGTGACTCAAGGCGAAGGGCGAGGCCGACCGAAGGTGCCTCACCGACACGCCCGGCTGGGCTCTGCTCATCCCCAATATGGATCATGCCCCGCAAAAAGGTGCCGGCCGTCAGCACCGCGGCACCACAGGACAGGCGAGTACCATCTCCGCAGATCACGGCGGCCAGGCCACCTTGCGCGTCAAGCGCGATATCCTCCACCGCAGCCTCGATGATCGTCAGCCCCGCCTGTTCCGACAACAGCGCCTGCATCGCCGCACGATAAAGCCTGCGGTCCGCCTGAGCACGCGGACCACGCACGGCCGGACCTTTGCTGCGGTTGAGGACCTTGAAGTGGATGCCCGCTCGATCCGCAGCAATGCCCATCACCCCGTCGAGCGCATCGATCTCGCGCACCAGGTGCCCCTTCCCAATGCCGCCAATCGCCGGATTGCAGGACATCTCACCGATCGCCGCCCGGCGATGCGTGACCAGTGCGGTGCGTGCACCCATCCGCGCTGCCGCTGCCGCTGCCTCGCAGCCGGCATGCCCGCCGCCGATCACCACTACGTCGAACCGTTGATCCATTTTCTGCCGCCCAATATCGTCGCGCTACTTGCCGATGCAGAATTGTCGGAAGACTGAGTCGAGCACATCCTCGACATGCACTGCTCCGGTCAACCGGCCCAGAGCCTGCACCGCCAGACGCAAATCTTCGCCACGCAACTCCGCCACGGGGGCTTCCAGCGCTCTTTCGATGCAGCCGAGCGCTGCCGCCACCGCCGCTCGATGTCTTGCCCGCGTCAGAACCGGCGGTCCGGCCGCATTCGCCAGCTTCCGCGCTTCCGCCGCCAAGGCTGCTCGCAGTTCCGGGATGCCGGCCCCAGTCAAACCGCTCACCACCAAACCATCGGCGGAGGGGATTGATAGCACGTCCCCCTTGCTGCGCACATGGAGGATCGGCCCCTGAAGCCCCGGCTCGACCTCGTCGTCACTGACGTGAACCACCAGGTCGGCCTCGCTGGCTCGCGCGCGCGCCCGACGAATGCCTTCCGCTTCGATCGCATCGGCACTGTCCCGCAGGCCGGCGGTATCGAGCAACGTAACGGGAATGCCATCCAGCACCACGCGCGCCTCGATCACATCGCGCGTCGTCCCCGGTATGGGTGAGACGATGGCCACCTCACGCCCGGCAAGGGCGTTCATCAAGGTCGATTTACCGGCATTGGGCGGCCCAACAATCGCAAATACCAAGCCATCGCGCAGCCGCTCACCACGACCGCCATCGTCAAGATGCGCCGCCATATCGCGTACCAATGACGTCAGATCGTCGATAATTCCCTGTTCGACGCTGTCGGGGATGTCTTCATCGGGGAAGTCGATCATCGCCTCCTGGCGCGCGAGTTGCGCCAACAGGCGTGCGGCCCAATCGCGATAGATCGATCCCAACGCCCCGCCCATCTGCCGCAGCGCCTGGGTGCGCTGCTCGGAAGTTTCGGCGGCAATCAGGTCGGCAATCGCCTCGGCTTCCAGCAAATCGACACGCCCATTCAGGAAGGCGCGCTCAGTGAACTCGCCAGGCTCGGCCGGCCTGGCACCCGCTGCGACGAGGGCGTCGGCGACCCCATCGATCACCGCCGGCCCGGCATGAACATGCAATTCGGCACTGTCTTCGCCGGTGTAGCTCGCTGGCCCAGGGAACCACAGCAGTATTGCCCGGTCGAGCAACCCGCCATCCGGCCCACGCAGCGAGCGCAACGCAGCGGTCCGCGGCGTCGGCAACCGTCCGCACAGCGCCTCTGCCACGCCACGCGTGCCAGCGCCGGAGAGACGGATCAGCGCAACCGCAGCCCGGCCCGCGCCACTGGCGAGAGCAAAAATAGTGTCTGTATTCAATGTGTTGCCTGACTATTCCGCCGGGAGTAGCAGCCCGGGCACCACTTCGCCATCCCGGACATGCCGCTCCAGAATCAGATCAACATCCGAGGTAGATTCGATCTTATACCAAACCCCCTCCGGATAGATCACCATGCACGGCCCGAGCTCGCAGCGGTCCAGGCATCCCGCGAGATTCACCCGCACCCGCGGCAACCCCATCTCCTTAGCGCGAACCTTCATGTAATCACGCAGCTTCTCTGAATCCCTCGCCGCGCAGGAGCCCCGCTTGTGCCCATCCGGGCGGCGGTTGCAGCATACGAAGAGATGCGCATCGAAATATGGGCGGCGCTCGCCCGCAGCCTGATCGTCCGCCATGTTGTCCCCTTTCCGCGTCGTCGGTGGCACTCATCACCTGTCCATCCGCGAGAAAATCCCTATCTGCGATGCTACCGCCTTATGCAAGGACGAACGATGCCGACCGAAGCAAACCTCCTGTGCCTCGAGACCTCGCCCTACCTGCTCCAGCACGCCGACAACCCTGTGCACTGGCGGCCTTGGGGAGCAGCAGCGCTCGCCGAGGCCAAGGCGACCAATCGGCCGATCCTGCTCTCGGTCGGCTATGCCGCTTGCCATTGGTGCCATGTGATGGCGCACGAATCCTTCGAGGACGCGGAGACGGCGGCGCTGATGAATGCCCTCTACGTCACCATCAAGGTCGACCGGGAGGAGCGGCCGGACATCGACCATCTCTACATGTCCGCCCTTCATGCCCTCGGCGAGCAGGGAGGCTGGCCACTCACCATGTTCCTTACGCCGGATGGTGCGCCGTTCTGGGGCGGCACCTATTTCCCGCCGGAGCCGCGCTGGGGCCGCCCCTCCTTCCGCCAGGTATTGCAAGGCGTCGCCGAGGCCTTCCACGGCGACAACGAGGCAATCGCCAAAAACGTCGCCACTCTGCAGCGCACCCTCGTTGCCACCTCGGCGGAACGCCCCGGCGATATGCCGGGGCCTGCCACGCTGGATCGTGCTGCCGCCACCCTACTCCGCCTAAATGACCCCGAGCTCGGCGGCCTCAAGGGCGCGCCGAAATTCCCCAATCCCGCGATATTCGGCTTCCTGTGGCAGAACGCTTGCCGCAGCGGAGATCCGGCCGGTAAGGCGGCCACCCATCTTCTGCTTGAACGCATGTCACAAGGCGGCATCTACGATCATCTTGGCGGCGGCTACGCGCGCTACTCGACTGATGCCGAGTGGCTGGTGCCGCATTTCGAGAAGATGCTCTACGACAATGCGCAACTCCTCGATCTCCTCGCCCTTGCGCATGCCGATGGCCCCTCGCCGCTTTACGCCGCCCGCGCCGAGGAGACGGTCGGGTGGATGGTACGTGACATGCGGGCCGAGGAAATTGCCGGCGCTGCCGCCTTTGCCGCGTCGGAAGATGCTGATAGCGAAGGTGTCGAGGGCAAATTTTACGTCTGGCAGGAGGCCGAGGTCGATGCGCTGCTCGGCCCCGACAGCGCTGCCTTCAAAGCCGCCTATGACGTGACACCCGATGGCAATTGGGAACACAGCACCATCCTGCGCCGCATCACCTCGGCAGGCGACGCGCTTGCCGAGGCCCGGCTCGCTGCCTGCCGCGAAACCCTGCTCGCCGCCCGGGACTACCGGATCCGTCCGGGGCGGGACGACAAGGTGCTGGCGGACTGGAACGGCCTCGCCATTGCCGCCCTGTGCCGCGCCGGCGCCGTGTTCGGCCGGCCGGACTGGGTCGCACTCGCCGAAAACGCGTTCGCCTTCATCGTGAGCCAGATGGCCACACCGGATGGCCGCATCCAGCACGCTTTGCGCCAGGGCCGCATTGCCGCCGCCGGGCTGCTGGAGGATCAGGCGGCCATGGCCCGCGCCGCGCTCGCCCTCTATGAGGCTACTGGCACCCAATCCTACCTCGATCATGCCTGCCGCATCACCGATGCGGCAGATACATGGTTCGGCGATCGTGGCGGCTCCTATTTCTCGACCGCCGCAGATGCCACCGATGTGCCGCTCGGCCCGGATGCAAGGCCACGCACGCCGGGCGACAACGCCACCCCCTCCGGCAACGGCGTCATCGCCCAGGTGCTCGCCCGGCTTTACCACCTCACCGGCGGACCACGCTTCCGGGACCGCACCGAGGCAGTCATCCGCGCCTATGGCGGGCTCGGCGATAGTTTCTCTGCCGCCCCCGGCCTGTTGGTCGCCGCCGACATGCTGGAGGAGATGGCGGCCGTCGTTGTCACCGGGGCGTCGGACGATCCCGGCACGCGCGCCCTGCTTGCCACTGCTCTCGCCACACCGGATATGGCCGTCTGCGTTCTGCGCGCGCCGCTTGGAACCGAGCTGCCGAGCGCCCACCCCGCCCATGGCAAGACGTCGCCGCATCCCGCCGCCTATCTCTGCCGCGGCGGCGTTTGCAGCCTGCCGATCGGCGACGCTGCTACACTCGCCGCCGCCCTGCGCACCCGCCGCACGGCCCCCGCTTGACATCTGACGGGGGAGGCTGCCATCCCCTCGCCACATTCGGCCCCTCCTCAGGATCATCCCCGGCGCGTGCCCCAGCTCTCGCTCCATACTCCCGTCGGTGACCTCACCCTCTCCGAAGAGGATGGGGCGATCGTCGCTATCGACTGGGGCTGGGGACGCGACCAGACCGAGACGCCGCTGCTACTGCGCGCCCGGGCGCAGCTGGAGGAGTATTTCGACGGCACCCGCCTCGACTTCAACCTGCCACTGGCTCCCTTCGGCAGCGGCTACCAGAAGCGCGTCTGGGCCGCCCTCTGCCGCATTCCCCCCGGCGCCACCCGCAGCTATGGCGATATCGCGCGTGAGGCCGGTGGCAGCCCGCGCTCGGTCGGTGGCGCCAATGGCCGCAACCCCATCCCGATCGTCATCCCCTGCCACCGCGTGCTCGCTGGCAACGGAATCGGCGGCTATTCCGGCGGTGACGGATTGCCGACCAAGCGCTTCCTGCTCGATCTCGAAGCCCGCACCGCCGTCGAATTGGCGCCGCAGGCCCAGGCTCGGCTGCTCTGACTAGCCTTCGCGTCCACCCCAACCCCATGGACCTCAAATGACCAAAGCGATCCGCATTCACGCCAATGGCGGCCCCGAGGTGATGCGCTGGGAGGACGTGCCGACCCCCGAACCCGGCCCGGGCGAGGCCCTGATCCGCCATGGCGCCGTCGGCCTCAATTATATCGACGTCTATTTCCGCACCGGGCTCTACAAGTCCCCCCTGCCGACGACGATCGGCATGGAAGGCGCCGGCACCGTGCTCGCCATCGGCGACGGCGTCACCACCGTGAAGCCGGGTAACCGCGTCGCCTATGCCGGCGGGCCGCTTGGCGCTTATGCCACCGAGCGTGTGATCGCCGCCGATCGCCTGGTGATCGTGCCCGCGGCGATCGACTTCACGACCGCTGCCGCCATGATGCTCCAGGGTATGACGGCCCAATACCTGCTCCGCCGCACCTACCGCGTCTCCGCTGGCGAAACCATTGTGGTGCACGCTGCCGCCGGCGGCGTCGGCCTCATCCTGTGCCAATGGGCGAAGTATCTCGGCGTCACCGTGATCGGCGTCGTCTCCACCGAGGAAAAGGCCGCGCTCGCCCGCGCCCATGGCGCCGATCATGTGGTGATTGGCCATGCCGGCCTGCCCGCCGAGGTCAAGCGCGTTACCGGTGGCGCCATGGTGCCCGTCGTCTATGACAGCGTCGGCAAGGACACTTTCATGACCAGCCTCGACTGTCTGGCCCCGCTGGGCATGATGGTCAGCTACGGCAACGCCTCTGGCGCCGTGCCGCCGGTCGATATCGGGATCCTCTCGGCTAAAGGCAGCCTGTTCCTCACTCGCCCGACGCTTGGCACCTACACCACCAAACGCGCCGACCTCGAACGCGTCACCGCCGACCTGTTCGATGTGGTGGCGAAAGGCGCTGTGAAAATCCGGGTCAACCAAACCTTCCCGCTCGCCGAAGCAGCGGCTGCCCATATCGCACTCGAAGCGCGTAAAACTACGGGCAGCACTGTTCTCGTGCCGTAACTTCGGCGCTTGCCGCGGCTGGTACGGTCGAAAGAATGGGGAGTGGGCGCTACCCCTGGTAGAGACCTGCTGAGTAGGTGACGGTTCAAGCCGCGCTTATCCGGCACACGAGCACCCGGGGGAGGGGCGGTGGTTTAACCGCCGCGCCCACGTTGACGACTCCCGACGACAGGGATGACGCCAAGTGGGGTTGTCGCCCGCTCAGCGTCTCCGATACCCTGGGTTCCCTTTGCAAAATGGTCCGAACGGACGGGCATCAGGCGGCGCGTTGGGTTCCCTCCGGGTCAAGTCGGTACCCGCCGCCCTCGGTGATCAGCAGGCGGACGCTAGAGGGGTCGGGTTCGATTTTCTGGCGCAGCCGGTAGATATGCGTTTCGAGCGTGTGGGTGGTGACGTTGGCGTTGTAGCCCCACACTTCGTTGAGCAGCACCTGGCGGGAGACGGCGGTGGCGCCGGCGCGATAGAGGAACTTCAGGATCGCCGCTTCTTTTTCGGTCAGGCGGATGCGACGGTTTTTGGTGGGGTCCTGCAGGAGTTTCGCCGAGGGGCGGAACACGTAGGGCCCGATGTTGAACACCGCGTCTTCGCTGTTCTCGAAGATGCGCAACTGGGCGCGCAACCGGGCGAGGAGTTCGGCGAGGCGGAAGGGCTTCGAGATATAGTCATTGGCGCCCGAATCGAGCCCGCGCACCACGTCGGCTTCCTCGTCGGAGCCGGTGAGCATGATGATCGGCACCTTGATGCCGCGCTGGCGGAGGCGCGAGCAGAGGTCTCGTCCGTCGCCATCGGGGAGCGACACGTCGAGGATCAGCGCGTCGTAACGCGCCGCACCGCTCAGCATTGCCTCGGCGGATTGGACCGAATTGGCTCGCGAGGTGGTGAATTCCCCATCAACTGAAAGCTGTTCCAGCAGCAGGGCGCTCAGCGCCTCGTCATCGTCCACAATCAGGATGGGCCGATCACCGGCCATGCTTTGGTTCCTTCCTACTCATTCAGCCCGCCAGCGCGCCTCTTGGGAAAGCGCTCTCGGAGCTGTTCGACACGCCGTTGCGTTCAATCGATGAGCAACACGATATCCGCCCGCGCGAAGACTTGCACGTACATGGTTCACATTCATGAAGATTTTTTTGATCACAGAATTGCGAAATGTACCCAGGGGTTCATCCGTCACTCACAGTGGACCGGCAGAGTTTGCATGGCGATGGAGCTTGTGCGGGCGATTTCCACCCCAAAGTTAACCCTGCTATGAACGATAGACCATTGGAAGCCATGAACCACGTGCCGCTGCGCGACAAAGCCGTCTCTCCCGCCACTGCCTCGGATGAACAGGCGCTGCGCATCCGTGCTGTTCATCGTGCGGCCGCAGAACTGAAACGCGGCACACCAGTGCTGATTGGCGGCGCCTTTCCGCTAGTGGTGCTGACCGCGGAGACCGCCGGCGCCGCCGGGTTGCGCGATCTCGCCGCGCTGGCGGCGGGCCCCGCGCTGCTGTTGCTGGCCCCCTCGCGCGCCGCCGCGGTGCTGCAGCGCCCGGTGATGTCGGACGGGCCGGCGGTAGCGATCCGCCTGACCTCCCTATTGGCGGACGCCGCCGCGCTGCGCGGCCTCGCCGATCCCACTGCAAGCCAATTGCTACCCGAGGAGCCACAGCGCGCCGAGGCGCCGGCCCTGGCCGGAGCAGCACTGGCCCTGGCCAAGCTCGCGCGCCTGCTGCCCGCTGTCGTCGTGGTGCCGGCCCGGCAGGACGCTGATCACTCGGCAGCCGAGCGCGACCTGCTGCGCGTCGATGCCGCAGATATCCTGGCACATCCCCAGACAATGGCCGAGGGACTGCGCCGTGTGGCCGAGGCCGCGGTGCCGCTGGAGGGCGCCGCCGATGCCCGCGTGGTGGCCTTCCGCGCGCCCGATAGCGGCGTGGAGCACCTCGCCATCCTGGTCGGCCGGCCCGAAACGGCCGCCGCGCCGCTGGTGCGCATCCACTCCGAATGCTTCACCGGAGACCTGCTGGGCAGCCTGCGCTGCGATTGCGGGCCGCAGTTGAAAGGCGCCATCCGCCGCATGGGCGAGGAGGGCAGCGGCGTCCTGCTCTATCTCGCCCAGGAAGGCCGCGGCATCGGCTTGGTCAACAAGCTGCGCGCCTACGCGATGCAGGACCGCGGGCTCGATACGCTGGACGCCAACCGCGCGCTGGGCTGGGGGGCGGACGAGCGCAATTTCCGCATCGCCGCCACCATGCTGGCCGAGCTCGGCGTTCCCAGCATCCGCCTCCTCACCAACAACCCCGAAAAGGTCGCCGCCCTGGTGGCCTGCGGGGTCGAGGTGGTGAACCGCGAGCGCCATGTCTTCGAGCCGAATGGCGTCAATGACGGCTATCTCGCCACCAAGGCCGCCCGTTTCGGCCATTTGTTTGAATGACCGACGCGGCGATCGTCCACGCCGACGGGCGCTTCGTCTTCCAGGGCCGCGTCTATCGCTGCGCGCTCGGCCGTGGCGGGGTGAGGACCGATAAAGAAGAGGGCGATGGCGCCACGCCGCTGGCCACGCTGCCGCTGCGCCGTGTCTATTTCCGCGCCGACCGCGTGAAGATCCCCGCCTGCGCCGTGCCGCGCGAGGCGATGGCCCCGGAGGACGGCTGGTGCGACGACCCCACGCACCGCAACTACAACCAACTTGTCCGTCTGCCTTTTTCCGCGAGCCATGAGGAAATGTGGCGCCGGGATGCCCTCTACGACATCGTGGCCGTGCTCGGCTGGAACGATGCCCCAGTGGAGCGCCGCCGCGGCTCGGCGATCTTCCTGCACGTTGCCCGGCCGGATTACGGCCCGACCGAGGGTTGCGTCGCCCTCGCCCTGCCGGACCTTCAGGCGGTGCTGGCCGCCGGGGTCCGCTCACTCCGTATCGTCGCCTAACCCCGTTAGCCCAGCACACCCAGGCCGCGTAGCCGCTCGATGTCGGCGTCCGAATAGCCGGCCTCGCGCAGCACCTCGCTGCTGTGCTGGCCGAGTGCGGGCGAGCGGCGGGGCGGCGCCTTTTCCTCGCCATCAAGCGCGAAGGGGCTGCTGATGGTGAGCTGCGCCTCGCCGGCGAAGGGCACCAGGGCGCCGGCGGCCTGCATTTGCGGATCGTCCGGGATGTCTTCCAGCGTGCCGATCGGGCCGAAGGTGATGCCGGCGGCGTCCAGCAATCCGCGCCATGCCGGGAAGGGGCGGCTGGCGAAGGCGGTGTCGAAGATCGCGATCAGGGCCGGCGCATTGGCCCGCCGTGTGGCCTTGTCCGCGAAGCGCGGGTCATCCAGCAATCCGGTGAGGCCGAGAACGCCGAGCAAACCGGGAAACTGGCGCTCCTCATTCAGCATGGCCATGGAGAGCCAGCGGCCATCGGCGCAGCGATACATGCAGGTGCAGGCGTTCGCCCCGTCCTCCCGCCGCGGCCGCGGCGGTGCCGACAGCCCGTGCAGCGCCGCCTGACCCCAAAACCCGTTGGCCCATAGCCCATTGGCGAGCAGCGAGGAGCTGGCGAGCCCGCCCACCCCGGTGCGCTCGCGCCGGTAGAGCGCGGTGACGATGGCGGCGAGGAAGGCCATGGCGCTGGGATGGTCGCCCATGCCGGGCACCGAGCGCGCCGGCGGGGAGGCTGCGTCGGCGCGCACCAGGTCCATCAGCCCGGAGCGGGCCCAGTAGGCGGTGGAATCGAAGCCGCTTTTCTCCGCTTCCGGCCCGGTTTCGCCATAGGCGGTGAAGGAGCCGTAGACGAGACGGGAGTTGAGGCCACGAAGGTCCTCCCAGGCGATGCCGAGGCGGCGGCGGGCGGGGAGCGGCAGGTTGGTGATGAACACGTCCGCACCCTGCACCAGGCGGTCCAGCACCGCCTTGCCCTCGGGCGATTTGAGATCGAGGCACAGGCTGCGCTTGCTGCGCGAGACCATCTCCCAGGGAAAGTTGACGTCGGTTGCCGGCATGCCCGGCAGGGTGGAGAGCATGGAGCGATACATGTCGCCCTCGCCGGGCGGCTCGATCTTGATCACGTCGGCGCCGAAATCGGCCATCGCGGTCGCCGCCGCCGGGGCGGCGATGAAGCTCGCGCAGTCGATCACCTTGAGCCCCGCGAATACGCCGGTCATCGCACCCTCCCCTGATGTTGTGGGCAAGGCTCGCAGCATCGGGCGCGCAGGTAAAGGTGACCGGCGGCATGAAATCGGCCATCCTGCCGGCAAGCAACGCCAGGGAGGCAAGCATGGCCGAGTACGAGTTCTGCACCGTCGCCGATGAAGGGCGCATCCGCATCGTCACCCTCAACCGCCCGGAGGTGCTGAACGCGCTGCACAGCGAGGCGCATATCGAGCTGGAGAAGGTGTGGGACGAATTTGCCACCCGCGACGATCTCTGGGTCGGCATCGTCACCGGCGCCGGGCCGCGTGCCTTTTCCGCTGGGAATGACCTGAAGGTGCAGGCCTCCGGCAAGCGCGGGCCGGGGGCGAAGTCGGGTTTCGCCGGGCTGACGTTGCGGTTTGACCTCGACAAGCCGCTGATCGCCGCGGTGAACGGGCTGGCCATGGGTGGCGGCTTCGAGATCGCGCTGGCGTGCGACATCATCGTCGCCGCCGAGACCGCCCTGTTCGCCCTACCGGAGCCGCGCGTCGGCTTGATCGCCGGGGCGGGTGGGGTGCACCGCCTGCCGCGCATGATCGGCCAGAAGCAGGCGCTCGGCATGATCCTCACCGGGCGGCGGGTGCCGGCGGCGGAGGGGCAGCGGCTCGGCTTCGTCAATGACGTGGTGCCGGAGGGCCAGGCGCTTGAAGCGGCCAAGCGCTGGGCCAACACCATCCTGGAATGCTCGCCGATGGCGGTGCGTGCTTCAAAGGCGGCGGTCTATGGCGGTCTTGCGCAACCCACGCTGGAGCAGGCCATCCGCACCGTTTACCCGGCCCAGCGCGCCAATATGGACAGTGCCGACTATATCGAGGGGCCGCGCGCCTTCGCCGAGAAGCGCAAGCCGAACTGGCAGAACCGCTAAGTCACGGGGGGAGCGCCGCCGTGCCTGGCCCGCTTCGGGCTGGCCGGCCGGCGCGCCGCCACCCGGCTGGCCGCGCCGAGTGCCGAGCGGGCCCAGGTCAGCAATTCCTCCGGCTCGTCGAGCAGGCGCTCCGGCACCGCCCAGAAGGCGAGATCGATGCTGCGGCCGTGTTTCTCGTAGGATAGCGGCGGCGTGGCGGCGGCTTCGGCGAGCTCGTCGCGGTTTTGCGCGTCGATGCGGAGATAGAGCGTGTCATCCGCCACCACCGCGAACATCAGACCCTGGCAGAACACCCCGGTCTTG
This sequence comes from uncultured Rhodospirillales bacterium, assembly GCA_903865895.1. Taxonomy (GTDB): domain Bacteria; phylum Pseudomonadota; class Alphaproteobacteria; order Acetobacterales; family Acetobacteraceae; genus CAIYPH01. Next base: position 50,927 of record CAIPLM010000014.1, read on the forward strand.
CCGAACATGCGGCGGAAGCTGAGGCGGCCGAGCGGGGCGAGTTGTTCGCGGAGGAATTCGGTAAAACCTTCGCTCGCGGTCATCCGGCCCTCCGGCTTTTCAGAAGGTGAATTGCAGGCCGAGATAGTACGAGGTGAGGTTGCTGGCTGAGCGGTTGGTCAATCCGGTGCCGATCGAGCCGAGCAGGTGGATGGTCTCGGAGATGTCATAGGCTGCGCCGATATTTCCGCCGGTCGATGAACGTTGCCCGGCGGCGCTGGCGCCCTGGTAGAACAGCTCCACTCCAAGGCTGAGATCCTCGGTGACTTTCCGCTGCGCGCCGATGCCGGTGAACACGTAGTCCTTGTTGCCGATGCCGGGATTGATCCAATAGCCGCCGCCGCCAAACAGCGTCCAATCGCCGACGGTCTTCTGCAGCCAGAGCGGCAGGAATACCTGGGTGTGGCCGGTGGAGAAGCCCATGGCCTGGTTGCCCACGGGTGCCTCGACCAGCGGATAGGCTGCGATATCCGGCAGGCCGGATTCGCCGCCCGTGAAGAGCCGGACCTTCACCCCGAACTCGGCATCCCCGAGCCCCATGCCGGCGCGGCCATGGCGGGGCTGCACGTAGCCGAGCGGCAGCACGACATGCACCTGCACGCCCTTCGACACTCCATAATTCGCCTCCGTCGCAGGGGCCACGCCCGCCCAGCCCGACGACGTGCGGGTGGCCGAGGTGGAGAGATCGACCTCCCATCCCCCCGGCTCCAGCATTCCCGCATCATCGGTGCGGAAGGGCGCGCCGGCATGTGCGAGGCCGGGAAGCGCGAGGAGCAACAGCGCAGCGGCTAAGCGCATCATTCCGCACCCCGCAGCACCGGCAGACCCTCGGCATCGACGCCGAGGCGCAACTTCAGGCCGATCCGTAGCGTTGCCGGGTCCACCCCGTCGAGCGGCGCGAGCACCCGCACCCCCTCGGGCAGATCGGCGGTCACCAGCGCGTAGGGCAGCTTGGCGCGGAAGAAGGGGTGGAAGGGATGGTGCGTTACCGTCCAGCTATGCACCGTCGCCGCACCCGAAGCGGCCACCCAGGTATGGGTGAAGCTGAAGCAGCCGTCGCACATCGGGCGGGGGTAGTGACGGAACTTGCCGCATTCGGCGCAGCGCTGGAGCAGGATTTCGCCGCGCGCCAGCCCGTCCCAATAGGGTTGCGTATCGGGCGAAGGTTCCGCCCGTGGCCGTTCAATGGCTGCCGACATTTCATCCCCTCCGCATAATGGCGATCGAGCCGTCGCCCATGTCGCCATAGCCCGTCACCAGGCCGATCTCGGCGCCGGCCACCTGCGCCGCCCCGCCATCCCCGCGCAATTGGCGGACGAGTTCGACGATGTGGTTCATCCCTGCCATATGCGCCTGCGACAGCAGCCCGCCATGGGTATTCACCGGCAGTCGCCCGCCGAGGCCGAGCGCGCCGCCCTCCACGAAGGCGCCGCCCTCGCCCTTGGCGCAGAAGCCGAGGTCTTCAAGCTGACACAGCACGATATAGGTGAAGCAATCGTAGATCTCGGCGACGTCGATATCGGCGTGGGTGACGCCAGCCATGGCGAAGGCCCGAGGGGCCGCCTTGGCGATGCCGAGCCGGGTCAGTTCCGGGCGCTGGGTGATCACCGAGGGCGAGTCCGGGTGGCCCTCGGCCATGCCGGAGATCAGCACGCGCGGGCGGCGCATGTCGCGCGCCGCATCCGCCGCGCTGATCACCACTGCTGCCCCGCCGTCGCTTTCCAGCGAGCAATCGAGCAGGCGCAGCGGGTCGGAGATCATCCGGCTGTCCTGGTGGTCGTCGATGGTGATCGGCTTGGTCATCGCCGCATTGCCGTTGAGGATGGCGTGATTGCGGGTGCTGACCGCGATTTCCGCGAGTTGGCGGCTGGTGGTGCCGTAGAGCTCCATGTGGCGGCGGGCCATCGGCGCGTAGAGCTGCGCCGGCGCGATGCCGCCTAGTGGCATCTCGAACTCACCGACCACGCGGAACTGCGGCATCTGGTGCACGCGGGTGCTGATGCGGGCGCCGGAATAGCCGGTGCGACCGATCGGCAGCAGCACGTGGCGGCAGATACCCGCGGCGATGGCGGCCGCCGCACACTGGATCGCCGCCACCGGGCTCGCGCCGCCCATCGGCGTGGTGGCGGAAAAGCGCAAATCGGGGATGCCGAAATTGGTGATGAAATCCTCCGCCACCACCGCGCCCGAGGCGATCGGGATCACCCCGTCAATATCGCGCGGATAGAGCCCGGCATCGGCGATGGCGGCCAACGAGGCTTGCAGGGTGAGGGAGAGCGAACTGCCCTGCGCCTCGCCGCGCCGATAGCTGGTCTCGCCGATCCCGCTAATCGCGGCGACGTCGCGCAGGCCCATGGTCAATCTCTCCGGTTCAAGGCGGCAGTTTATAGAGCTCGATGCGGATGCGGCCGTTATGCGCCAGCGTATGGTGCGCCGCCGCCTCCGAGCCGCTGGCCCAGACGAATACGCCGCGGCCGACCTGGGCGGAATTGACCTGCACCAGGCTCTGGATGCGGTTGACGTCCTGGCCAATCGCCGGCGGGAAGGAGGCGACGACGATCGCCGCATCATCCGGGCGCAGCCGCAGCAGGGTGGCCAGCATGCCGCCGCGGAACAGGAAGCTGTCGGCGCCGATTTCGCGCACCACTTTGCCCAGCCCATCCAGCACGTAAATGCGCGGCGCCATCATGGTGCGCCCCTGGGCGACGCTGCCGATGCCCACCGCCGCCGGCGCGCCGCCGGGGGCGAAGCGGAAGGCGGTGTAGAGGCTCAGCCCCTCCGGCGTCTTGAGGCAGGGCGAGCCGGCATCGACGTCGGCGAAGTTGAATTTGCCGTCGGGCAGGATGATGGCCGCCCCGGCGGCATCGGCCGAGGGGGTGTCGGGGCAGCTGCGGGCGCCGATATCGAGCAGCGGCGGCAGGTCGGGCGGCGGCGGCACGCAGCCGGCGAGGCAGAGCGCCAGGAGAGCCGCGAAGCGCTTCATTTGAGCAGCGTCCCGAGTGCGTCGGTCACCCGGTCGATGGCGTCCTGCATGCCCATTACCGCCTTCGCGGGGTCGGCGAACAGCAACTCGGAGTTGGTGAACACGTAGGCCGGGTCGGGCGAGAGGCCGACGAAGCCGGCGGCGTTGACCAGCGGGTTGTAGATGATGGTGTCGCGCATCAGCACGGTGGAGCCGCCGGCCTGGGTCATGCGGCAGCGCAGGCCGAGGAAGGGGCGGTACGGCGCCGCGTCGCTCACCCCGGCGGCGACGTAGCCGAAGCGGGCAACGATGCAGTCGAGATAGGCGTCAGGCTTGGCGTCGGCGGCGAGGTTGCCGTAGCTGTCAGCGAGGAAGTCGGTGCGGTCGGTGCGGGCGCTGGCCTCCACCACCTCGTAGCCGCGCGCCTTGAGGGCGGCAATCATCTTGGTGCGAAATATCCCCTGCCCGTCGAAATTCTGCGGGGCGATGGAGTCGCGGAATTTGCTGTCGAGATTGGCCTGGATGGCGGCGCCGACCAGGGCGCCGACCAGGCCGAAGCCCTGCGCCGGCGAGGAGGCGAGCAGCGCGGTGGGGCCAGCGGTCGGCCAGCCCGGCGAGAGGACGGCCAGCGTTTTCACCGGGGTGGCGCCGCGATCATAGGGGATCACCGGCACGGCGCAGGCGCTCAGCAGGAACAGCAGGCCCAGCACGGTCAGGCCTTTGAGACGGCAGACCATCCGTCCGCTCCATCGTTTATTGTTGGACCCAGCCTCGCATGGCGGATCGTCAACCGCAATATTCCCGCCGCCCTTCCCTTGCATCCCTGCCTGCGGTTCACTGGCGGCAACACGGAGGACCCGCCATGACCCTGCACGCCCCGAGCCTGGCCGAGATCGATGCCGCGCGGAGCCGCATCATGGGCACCGCCATCCGCACGCCGCTGATCCGCCTGCCCGATCGGGACGGCGATAACGAGATCTGGCTGAAGCTCGAAACGCTCCAGCCCGTCGGCTCCTTCAAGCTGCGCGGCGCCGGCAACTGCATCCTGAGCGCGCCGCGAAACCAACTCGCCAACGGCGTCTACACCGCGAGTGCGGGGAATATGGCGCAAGGGGTGGCGTGGATGGCGCGCGAGCTTGGGGTGCCCGCCAAGGTGTTCGTGCCGAGCCATGCGCCCGAGGCCAAGGTGGCGGCGATCCGCGCGCTGGGCGGCGCGGTCGAGAAAATCAGTTTCGATGACTGGTGGACCATCATGATCGACCACGGGCGCGCCGGCGAGGCCGGCTGCTTCGTGCATCCGGTCTGCGATACCCAGGTGATGGCGGGTAATGGCACGATCGGGCTCGAAATCGCCGAGGATCTGCCGGATGTGGATGCCGTGATCGTGCCGTTCGGCGGTGGCGGGCTGGCCTGCGGCATCGCGGCGGCCCTGCACGCGGTGCGGCCGGCGGCGCGGGTGATCGCCTGCGAGGTGGAGGGCGCCGCCCCGCTCACCGCCGCACTGGCCGCCGGCCAGCCTACCACGGTGGAGTATCGCCGCAGCTTCGTCGACGGCATCGGCAGCGCTGCCGTGCTGCCGGCCATGTGGCCGGTGGTGCGCCAGCTGATCGCCGAGACCAGCGTGGTGCCGGTGGCGGAGATAGAGGATGCGCTGCGGCTGATGATCAACCGGCTGCACATCATCGCCGAGGGCGCCGGCGCCACCGCGCTGGCCGCGGCGCGGCGCAGTGGCATGAAGGGGGCGAAGATCGTGTGCATTGTCTCGGGCTCCGGCATCAACTTCGCCGAAGTTTTGCGGATCATGGCCGGATAGGGGTCGTCCGCCGTACCGCCAGCATTGCCAGGCCGCTGACCGCCGAACTGGCCAGCATGGCGAACAGGCACCAGCGCCAGGCGGTGAGGCTCCCGGTGCCGCCGGTGGCCGACAGCACGATGCCGCAGGTCCAGGCGCCGATGAAGCTGCCGATATTGGTGAGCGTCACCTGCACCGCCAGCACGGCGCCGCGCGCCGAGGGTGCGGCGTGGGACATGATGCCGACCGGGAGGCTGCCGGCGTCGGAGAAACCGGCGCATTGGTAGATGAGTGTCAGCACGAAAACCGCCCAGAGCGGCAAATCGAGCCCGACGATCAGCACCAGCCCGGCGATGACGGAGGAGAAGGCGGCCATGGCGATCACCCGTTCGCGCCGGCCGCGTGGTGCGGCTGCTTCGGCCCGCGCCGCCACCCAGGCGGCGACCGGCATGCCGAGTGGGCCGGCCAGCGCCGAGAGCAGGGCGAAATCCACCGACTGCCCCCATTCATTGCCCGGCCGCCCCGCGGCGAACACCAAGAGCGCGATCCACCACACGCGAAACGCCATGGCTTCCCAGGCATTCCCGGCACTGGCGAGCGAATATAGCAGCACCGTACGGCTGCGCACCACTACGCGCAGATTGGCGAACAATGCCGCCACTCCGCCGGGCCGGCCCGGCCGTCCTCCGATCAGGGACCCGACGCCGATCAGGGCCGCCAGACACGCCACCGCCGCGCCGAGAAAGGCGTAGTTCCAGCCGCCGGCCATGCGCAGCAGCGCTGCCGAGGCGAAGGAGGCCGAGGTGCCGAGCGTGAGGCAGGAGGTGTAGAGCGAGATCGCCCGCCCGCGCTCGCCCTCGGGCATCGCGGCGCCCAGCAGTGTCATGCCGGGGATGTAGGTGCCGGCCATGCACAGCCCCGAGAGCATCCGCGCCACCAGCAAGGTGCCGTAGCTGCCATCCACCCAGGGAAAGCACAGGCCGCCCGCCACCCCCGCCGCACAGCCGGCGAGGTAGATGCGCTTGGGGTCGATCATGTCGGTCAGCACCGAGCAGATCGGCGAGGCGATGGCGTAGGAGAGGAAGAAAATGCCGCCGGCGAGCCCGGCCTCGGCCGCGGTCAACCCGAGATCACGGATGATCCCCGGCAGCACGGCGCCGTAGTTGGAGAAGCCGATCATATTGAGCATCAGCGCCACGCACATCACCGGGATGGCGCGGCGTGGGCGGGTGGGGAGGATCATGCCCCCTCTTCGCGGTAGAGCCCGAGCGACTCGATCACTGGCAGGTCATTGAACTGGAACAGCACCGCATCCTCGCTGGCCGAGGCGTTGGCGTGCTGGTGCCAGGCCCAGGAGGGTATGCAGAAGATATCGCGCTCCGACCAGTCGAAGCGCTGCCCGGCGATGATGGAATGGCCGCTGCCCTTGGCGCATTGGTAGACCGCGCTGCCGGTATGGCGATGCGCCTTTGTGGCCTCGCCGGGGCGCAGGAGCTGCATCGCCGCCCCGATGGTCGGCATCACGTGGCCGCCGGTGAGCGGGTTGACGTAGCGCATCAGCGCGCCGTCATACGGTGAGCCGGGGGCGGCGGCGGCGTAGCGGCGCAGGCTGTCATAGGTCGGCGCCCATTCGTATTTCAGCAGCGGGGAATGCGGCTTGTCCCAGCTGCCGCCGGTGGGGTGCAAGGCGGGGGCGGCGTAGATGGCGCTGGTGTCATCGACGGGGAAGCTCACCTCCTGCGCCAGCTTGGGGTGCACCTCGAAGAAATTGGCCTCCATCGCGTTGACCAGCGGGATGTCGAGCCCGTCCTGCCAGATGCAGGTGGTGCCTTCGGCGCTGACGCCGTGCTCGTGCCAGGTGCCGTTCGGGGTCAGCACGAAATCATTGCGGCCGAGGGTGATCTTGTGCCCGTCCACCACGGTATAGGCGCCCTCGCCCTCCATGATGAAGCGCAGGGCGGAGGAGGAATGGCGGTGCGAGCTGGCCTGCTCGCCGGGGTTCATCACCTGCAAGCCGGTGTAGAGCCAGCCGACGGCGGCGGCGACGTCCTTGCGGCCGGGGTTGACGAGATAGACCACCCGCCGCCCGGCGCGCTCCGGGGTTACCAGATCGAGCGAGCGCAGCACATGGCCGCGCAGATCGGCGTAGCGCCACATCATCGGGTGCGAGCGCGAGACCGGCTCCCACGGCTCGATGGTGTTGGCGACCGTCCACAGCGCGCCGGCATCGAGGGTGTCCAACTCGGCGTAATAGGCTTCGAGCTCCGGGGTATCCTCGACATTGGCCCGCCCCGCCACGTTCTCGCGCATCGCCCACTCCCAGGTTTTTTGCGGCCTCGATATCGACAGAGCGCGCGGCGTTGGTCAATTTGCCGCCATGCCCCGCATTCACATAATCGGCGCCTCGGGCTCCGGCACCACCACCCTCGGCGCTGCGCTGGCGGCGGCGACGGGGTGGCCGCATGAGGATTCCGACAGCTATTTCTGGGTGCCGACCGACCCGCCCTTCACCACGCCGCGGCCGCGCGAGCGGCGGCTGGACGAGCTGTTGCCGCGCCTGGCCGCCACGCCGGATTGGATTTTCACCGGTTCATCGATCAGCTGGGCCGGGCCGTTGGAGGGGCTGTACGATCTCGTGGTCTATCTGCGCCTCGATCCCGCGCTGCGGATGGCGCGACTGCATGCGCGGGAGGCCGGGCGGTATGGCGCGCGGATCCAGCCCGGGGGGGACATGGCGGTGGCGAACCAGGAGTTCCTAGCCTGGGCCGAAGACTACGACACCGCCGGCCCCGAGCAGCGCAGCCGGGCGCTGCACGACGCATGGCTGGCCCAGCGCGCCTGCCCCGTGCTGCGTCTCGATGCGGCCGCGCCGGTCGCCGCCCTCACTAACGCGGTGCTGGCGGCGGTGGGGTTCAGCGCCCCTTGAAGACCGGCTTGCGCTTCTCGATGAAGGAGGCGGTGGCCTCCTTGAAATCCTCGCTCGCCTCGGCCTCGCGCTGCATCGCGTCCATGCGGGCCTCGTCGCGTTGTTCGCGTTCGAGGCCGAGCTGGGCGATGAAGTATTTCGAGGCGCGGATGGAGAGCGGGGCATTGGCGGCCAGCGTTTCGGCGTAAGCCACCGTCACCGCCTCCAGCTCATCGGCCTCGACCACCCGGTTGATCAGGCCGATGCGCAGCGCCTCCTCGGTTTTGAGGCGGCGGGCGGAGAACATGATGTCCTTGGCGATGCTCGGGCCGACCAGATCGACCAACTGCTTCAGCCCGTCCGGGGCATAGGCGATGCCGCGCACGGCGGCGGGCACGCTGAACTGCGCGTCCGACGCAGCGAAACGCAGATCGGCGTTGAGCGCCATGCCGAGGCCGCCGCCGAGGCAGTAGCCGTGGATCATGGCGATCAGCGGCTTCTCGAGATCGAGCATCATGCGCCGGAGTTTGCCCGGCGCCTCGCGCGCAATGCGTGCCGCCTCCGGGTCCGCCCGCGTGGTGCCGAAGCTCTTGATATCGCCGCCCGAGATGAAGGCGCGAGTGCCGGAGCCGCGCATGATCACCACTTTGATCGCGGGGTCCACCGCGTAGGCGGAGATCACCTCGATGCCGTCCTCCGCCATCCCCGGCGAGAGGGCGTTGAGCTTCTCGGGGTTGTCGAAAATCAGCCAGCCGATCGGCCCTTGGGTGCGGGCCTTGATGAGCCCTGAGGTGAGGTTCATGCGCCTCAATCCACCACGGCCTGGTAGGTGAGCACCTTCAGTTCCGACCGGATCGGATAGGTGGAGCTCGGCAGCAGCTGGGTGAGCATCACCACCGCCATTTCCTCCTTGGGGTCACACCAGAAGGCGGTGCTGGCGGCGCCGCCCCAGGCGTATTCACCCGGGGTGCCCATGATCTGGGCGCGTGCGGGGTCGAGCATCACGGAGAAGCCGAGGCCGAAGCCGATGCCTTCGTAGTTCGCCTCCGAGAAGCGCGGTTTGCCCATCGAGGCCATGTCGCCGCCGAGGTGGTTGGCGGTCATCAGCTCCACCGTTTTGCGGCCGAGCAGGCGGACGCCATCGAGCGTGCCGCCGTTCAGCATCATCTGGCAGAAGCGCATATAGTCGCCGGCGGTGGAGACCAGGCCGCCGGCGCCGGAGGGGACCGGGGGAGCGGTGAGGTACTGGCTGGTGGTGGGGTCGTCGAACAGCTTCATGCCGCCCTTGCCGTCCGGGATGTAGTTGGCGGCGAAGCGGGACTGGCTGGCCTCGGGCACATGAAATCCGGTGTCGACCATGCCCAGCGGGCCGGTGACGCGCTCGGCCATGAATTGCGCGAAGGGCATGCCGCCATGGATTTCGACCAGGCGGCCGATGATGTCGGTGGCGATGGAGTAGTTCCAGGCCTTGCCGGGCTGCGCCATCAGCGGCAGAGCGCCGGCGCGGTCGGTCATTTCCGCGAGGGTGACGGGCTCCTTGGGGCGGCCGTTGACCCAGATGAAATCGATGCCCTTGTTGACGTAGAGCTGATCGACCGGGTGGGTCACCACGAAGCCGAAGGCGAGGCCGGAGGTGTGGGTCAGCAGGTCGCGATAGGTGATGTCCCGCTCGGCGGGCACGGTGTCGTACTTCTGCGCGTTGCCGCCCGTCAGCACCCGCTGGTTGCGCCAGGCTGGCAGCACGCGGGTAATGGGGTCATCGAGCAGGAAATGCCCCTCCTCGTAGAGCATCATCAGCGCGACCGAGGTGAGCGGCTTGGTCATCGAATAGATGCGCACGATGGTGTCGGAGGTCATCGGCGCGCCGGTCTCGACGCTGCGCTTGCCGGTGGTGCGGTGATAGACGGTCTTGCCGCGACGGTTGATGGTGATGGAGAGGCCGGGCAGGCGGCCGGAGGCGACCCATTTGTCCATCCAGCCATCGACGCGGGCTAGGCGCGCGCTGGACAGGCCGACATCCTCGGGGCGGGCGGTGATCATGGTGGGTTCCTCCTTGGGTTCCCCCGATGCTGGCCGGGCTGGTGGCGGCTGGCAAGTGGGGGCGAGGGAGAGCACATAGCGCCGCCGCTCGCGCGTGCCGCCGGCGCGGCGGAAGCCGAGGCGGGTGGCGAGCCCGATGGAGGCGGCGTTTTCCGGGTGGATGAAGGCCTCGACCTCCTCGGCCTCGGGCTGGCTGCGCCGCCATGCCAGCGCTGCCTCGGCCGCCTCGCGCATATAGCCGTTGCCCCAGGCGCTTGGGTGGAGGTGGTAGGCGAACTCCGCGATGTGTCCGAGCCGGTTGAAGCCGACGGCGCCGAGGAATTCGCCATCGCGCGCGAGGATGGCCCAGCGGAACCAGCCGCCGGAAGCGGCGCCTTCCATGAACAGCGCGATGATGCGGTCGGTATCGGCCGGGGTTTCGGCGGGCAGCGGGATCGGCCCGGCCGCGTCCTGGGCCGGGCCGGCGTAGCGGCAGACCTCGGGTTCGCGGAACAGCGCGAACATCCCGGCGGAATGGGCGAGGCTCAGCGGTTCCAGCCGCAGCCGCGCGGTTGCGAGCGCCGGGATGATCACCGAGACGCGGTGCCGATCAAGGCATGGCGGATTTTGGCTGAGAGGAAATCGATCACCGCGACGGTGACGAGGATCAGGATGATGATGAACAGCACCTGGTCCCAGTAGCCCACGCGGATGCGCTCGGAAATCTGCAACCCGATGCCGCCGGCGCCGACCACGCCGAGAATGGAGGCGCTGCGGGTGTTGCTTTCGACCTGGTAGAGGAACTGCGCCAGCATCACCGGCGCCACCTGTGGCAGCAGGCCGAAGCGCACCCGCAGCAGGGCGTTCCCGCCCACCGCGGTGATCGCCTCGGGCTGGCGGGTATCGGCGTTCTCGATCGCTTCAGCGAACAGCTTGGCGAGGATGGCGACCTCGGCGGCGGTGATCGCCATCACGCCGGCGAGCGGGCCGAGGCCGACGGCGCGGACGAAGGCGAGCGCCCAGATCAGCTGGTCCATGCCGCGAAAGCCGTCGAACACGCGGCGGATGGAGAAATGGGCGAGCGTGTTCACCACCACGTTGCGCGCGCCGAGGAAGCCGAGCGGGATGGCGACGAGCATGGCGACGAAACTGCCGAGGAAGGCCATCGCCACTGATTCCGCGAGGCCGCGCAGGATATCGAGCCATTGCTCGCCGGGGCTCGGCGGGAACATCAGGCGGAGGATTTTGGTGAGGCCGCTCACCCCGGCCCAGAGGCGGTCGGGCGTGAGGTCGAACCACACCAGCAGGGTGAGCAGCCAGGCCAAGGCCAGCAGTGCCAGGATGGCGCGCATCGCCTTGCGGCCGGGGGAGGCGCCGAAGGCGGCGGGGATGCGCGCCTTGAGCGCGGCGATTTCGGCGGGGGCGATGCTCATGGAAGGCACTGAAGATGTTCTTTTTGTGAACAAAAAGAACCAAAAAAACTTTCTTTTCCATCCATGCCGTTGGCGTACTCTCTCGGGATGGTTGGGGGCGGTACAAACCAAGCGGATAAAAGTTTTTTGCTCCTTTTTTTCAAAAAAGGAGAACTTCCTGCCCCCGCCCTCATGCGATCCGCCCGATCGCCCAGGTCCGCAGCCGCTCCGAGACGATATCGATCATCGCGACGGTGAGGATGATCAGCACGATGATGGCGCCGATCTCGTCATAGTAGTTCTTGGCGATCACCAGATAGAGCTCCTGCCCGATGCCGCCGGCGCCGACGAAGCCGATGACGGTGGAGCCGCGCACGTTCACCTCGAAGCGCAGCAGGAGGTAGGAGAGGAAATTCGGCATCACCTGCGGCAGGATGGCGAAGCGCACACCGTGCAGCCAGGTGCCGCCGGCGGCGCGCACGCCATCCCACGGCCGCATGTCGGCGTTCTCCACCACCTCGGCGAACAGCTTGCCGAGCGCGCCGGTGGTGTGCAGCGCGATGGCGAAAATGCCGGCGGGCGGGCCGACGCCGAGCGCGTAGACCAGGATCAGCGCGTAGACGATGTCGGGCACCGTGCGGAACAACTCCAGCACGCGGCGGCAGATCACGTAGGTGGCGCGGTTCGGCGCCAGATTGGCGGAGGCGGCGAAGCAGGCGCAGAAGGCGGCGACCGCGCCGAGCAGCGTGGCGAGGGCGGCGATCTGGGTGGTTTCGAACAGCATCCAGCCCCAGGAATCCAGCCGGTAGAACCAGTAGGCGATGGAGCCGGCCTGCTTCGGCCCGGCGAACAGATGCTCCCAGGTGAAGGGCGGCACCAGCTTGCCGAAATAGACGCCGACCTGCGGCAGGCCGCGCGCCAAGGTCTCGGGGAAGACCTCGGAGACCCAGGCGGAGATGGCGATGCAGGCGAGCAGCATGGCGCCATAGGCGAGCGTCGCGGAACGGCGGGAGCGCCGTCGCGCCTGGTAGCTCAGTTCGACGGCGGCGAGGCTGGCGCTCAAGCGGTGATCTCAAGGTTTGTGGGAGGAAGTGGTTCTTTTTTGAAAAAAAGAACCAAAAAACTTTTATCCGTTGGCTTCGCGCGTTCCCGGGAGAACGCGATGCAAAACGGGTAAAACGTTTTTGCTTCTTTTTTCAAAAAGAAGCCCTTCCTTCTCACGGCTTCCTACGCTGTGCCGCCTCGGCCTGGAGCATGTCGACGAACACCTGGTAGTCCGCGTGCTTCACCGGCACCCAGTCGCTGGACGAGCCCATGTCCATCGAATGGAAGATATCGGGGTTGGTGCGGGGGATGGCGCGGTGCAGGGCGAGCATGTCGGCCTGGAACTCCGCCGGCGTGTCGCCGCGCACGGCGAGCGGGCCGTTCACGATCGGGCGGGATTTCCAGATGATGCGGAGGTCCTTCATCGCGAGCAGCTTCTTCTCGACCATGATGCGCAGCGCGCCGCGGGTGTAGCCCTCGTTGACGTCGCCGATGCCGGATGCCCAGGTGACGCCGGCGTCGTACTGCTTGTTCAGCACCGCCACCACCGCCTGCTCATGCCCGCCGCCGAAGCCGGTGCGGCCGAAATACTTGCCGGGCTCGGGATCGATTCCCATCGCACGGAATTCGGAGCGTGGGATGAGATAGCCCGAGGCGCTGTTGGGGTCGGCCCAGGCGAGCGACTTGCCCTTGAGCTGCTCGAGCGTGGTGATGCCGGAATCGGCGCGCACATAGGCGACCGCGACGTAGGAGATCGAGCCGTCCTTCTCCTGGCTGGTGGTGAGCGGCACGATGTTGCCCTTGCTCTCGATCCAGGCCGCGGCATAGCTGGCGGGCGACATGTAGGAGAGATCGACCTGGCCGGCGGCGAAGGCCTGGATCACGCCGGCGTAGTCAGAGGCCATCAGCAGCTTGGTCGGCACCTCGAAGGTGGTTTCGATCAGCTTTTTGTAGCCATCCACGCGCTGCAGCCGGTCGGCGTCGTTCTCGCCGCCGAGCAGGCCGATGCGGACCACCGGCACTTTCGCGGCCCAGGCGCGCTTGCCGGGCTTGGGCAGTTGGCGCGCGTCCTGCGCCAGGGCGCTGGCGGCGAAGGAGGTGGCGGCGGCGGTGGCGAGGAGGTGTCGGCGGGTGAGCATGGCGGGCCCTTTCGCTGCGTGCGGCGTGATGACGTTATTATGACCGTTTTGTGTCACACGCCAACCCGCCCCGCCCGGTTGATCCGCGCTGCCGAGTAGCCGACACTTCGCCGTCGCCTGGGGGGATCGCATGTCCGACGAAATCGATATCGCAGCGCTGACCGCGTGGTTCGCGCGGGAAGTGCCGGGGTTCCGCGGCCCGCTGGCGGCGGCGCGGATCGCGGGCGGGCAGTCCAACCCCACCTACCGGCTCTCCGCCCCCTCCGGCGACTACGTGCTGCGCCGCAAGCCGCCCGGGCCGCTGCTGCCGAGTGCGCATGCGGTGGAGCGGGAGTTTCGGGTGATGAAGGCGCTGCAGGGCAGCGCCGTGCCCGTGCCGCCGATCCATGCGCTGTGCGAGGATGATGGGGTGATTGGCAGCACCTTCTTCGTGATGGGCTTCGTGCCCGGAAGGGTGTTCATGGATGCCCGCCTGCCCGGTGAGGCGCCCGCCGACCGCGCGGCGATTTTCGATTCGATGAACGCCACCATCGCGGCGCTGCATTCGGTGGATGTCGGCGCCGTCGGCCTCGGGGATTTCGGCCGGCCCGGCAATTACATGGCGCGGCAGATCGGCCGCTGGACCAAGCAGTATCGCGCGTCCGAAACCGAGGACATCCCGGCGATGAACGCGCTGATCGATTGGCTGGGCGCCTATACGCCGCCGGAAGACCGCGTGGCGATCGTGCATGGCGATTACCGGATGGATAATCTGCTGCTGCACCCCAGCGAGCCGCGCGCCGTGGCGCTGCTGGACTGGGAGCTCTCCACCCTCGGCGACCCGATCGCCGATTTCGCCTATCACTGCATGGCCTGGCGCATCCCGCCCGACCTGTTCCGCGGCCTCGCCGGCACCGATCTGCTGGCCCACGGCATCCCCAGCGAAGCCGAGTATGTCGCCCGCTACTGCGAACGCACCGGGCGCAGCGGGATTCCGGACTGGACCTACTACATCGCCTACGGCCTCTTCCGCCTCGCCGCCATCATGCAAGGCATCGCCAAACGCGCCATCGACGGCACCGCCGCCTCAACCGACGCCGTCGAAATGGGCCGCAAAGCCCGCCCCCTCGCCGAACTCGGCTGGTCAATCGCCCGGGGCGGCTGAGCGGCGAGAAGCAAGCAAGGCTCCGCCGGGCAAGGGGCCGTGGCCCCTTGCAACCCATCACTGCTCGCGGCTGGGGCGCCGGCCTTCGGGCAATGCGGCCGCATGTCAGATATAGGTGATGGTCGTGCCGGCTACCCCATCCGGGTGCGTGTGAAAATGGTTCGCCGCAAACGTCCCCACCAGCGTGATGGCCGCGCCATGGCCGTGGGCGTCGGTCAGGCTGAGCAGGCCCTGGCCGGCGCCTTGCAGCCAACTCGCATGCGTGGTGGATGCATCGAGATCGGTCGCGTCGATGCCATGGCTGCCCAGCAGGCCGATGATGGTGTCACCCGACAACGCCGCGGAGATATCCCGAAAGGTTACCGCAAAACCGCGCCCATCCAACGTGTCGCTGCCCGCCCGACCCGACAGCACCTGATCATTCCCGCCCGCCCGAATGACATCCTGACCACCGCTGCCGATGGCCGTGAGGAACTGCATGCCGTTAAGCGTCAGATTGGTCGCCGCATCCAGCACCACGGTGACGTTCCTGGTCATCGGGTTCAGCGTGACAGTGCCGCCAGTGGTGATTTCCAGCGTGTTCGCGCCGGTGCCGCCATCGATGCGCGCGCCGGCGTTGGCCGCGCTCGTCAAGATCCTGTCATCGCCGGACCCGGCCGAAACGATCTGGCTCGGCGCTCCGACGGTAATGGTGTCACTACTGGTACTGCCGGAAATGCTCAGATCCGCAATCCCGTTCGCCGTGAAGACATAGGGCGCGCCGCCGGCCGCCAGAACGACGCTCGCGATGTTGCTGATGTTACTGCCCATCACCATCGTTCCGCCACCGGTGACGACGAGCCGCGCGCCGCCGCTGCCTCCGTCCATGGTGGCGCCAATCGTGGCGGCGGTGACGTGGAACGTATCAATTCCCCCATGCGCGATCACCGTTTCACGGCTGCTGCCGAGATAGACAATGTCGTTTCCACTCGCGAGATTGATCAATGAACTGTCGTCGGCACCTCGCACAATGATCCCGGGCAGGAGGGGATTGCTGGGGTCGGGCGCCGCCGGCAAAACATTGAGGGTGATGTCGATCCCGGAGGTCAACTTCACGGTCTGAAACGTCGAGACCGTCGGCGGCCCGCTTGCCGGCACATAGGAAGGCCGCCCCTCCTGCGCCGTCACGATCTGGATATTGGCAAACTGCCTCTGCCCACCGATGCGGAATGTCCCGCCGCCGGTCAGTTGCAGCGTGTTGACACCGCCGCTGCCATCGATCCGGTCGCCCGCCGTCAGCGCATCCGCGGTGGTGATGATCAGGTCGTCGGAGTTGCCTGCAGCGATCGTATCGGCCGCGGTGGTCAGGGAATAGGCGACCAGGGCGGTGATGGTGATGGTCTCGTCCGCCAGGCTTTGGCTGAAGCCGCTCGCATTGCTGCCGGTGCCGTGGAACGTCACCTCCTCGACGAACGTGCCGCCCTGCGCGGTCTGCGGCGTAATCACCGGCGCGCTGTCGATCGTGCCGGCGATCAGGCCGCTCACGTCGCCCAGCCCGGAATTGGCGAATCCCGTACTATCCGCGACGGTGAAACCGCCGCCCAGCAGATCGGCCGGCCCCGAAGCGGCATTGGACACCACGAGGTGCGTGCCCGGCGCCGCCGCGCCGATCAGGAACGTCCCGAGGTCGAGGGTATGGGTATGCGGGAATCCCGTCGGGGTTACATAGCTCGTCCAGTTCCCCGATGCTGGGATGATCTGCACGACGGCATAGTTGTTGACGGTTCCGCTCAGCGTTACCGGGCCGGCCGGCAATGGTGTGTCCGGGAAGTTGGGATCGCGGCTGGCCAGCGCCAGCGCGGCGGAGCCGGTGAAGACGCCGGCCTGGGCGGTGGAGAGGGTGTAGGTAAGGCTGCTGGTCTGCCCGCTGGCCAGGCCGGAACCGAGATCGCCTGAAGCCGTGAAGCCCGCGCCGCTGATGGCGCCGGGGCCGCCGGCCAGCTTGGCCGAGGTCGGGTCGGCATTGGCGTTGGTCACGGCGAGGCTGGTCGTCACCGCATCCGTCACGCCCGGAGCGGCATCATGGACGTGCACGATGCCGAAATCGATGCTGCCGGCGAGCTGGGGAACGGCAAGCGGCAGCGCCGGCGGTTGGGTGCCGTAGGTGATTTGCAGCCGGTCGCCCGCTGTGGTGTCCCCGACGAAGATGTCGGTGAATTCGCCATTGGGCAGCGCGTAGACCCGGCCGCTAGCCGCATTCTGGCTGAAACCGGCATACACTGTATAGGGCAAGCCGTAGGGCGTGCCGTCGGGGTTGTAGACCTGCTGATAGACACCGGCCGGAGAGTAAGTGTCCTGCCACTCCACCGCGAACAGGCCGTTGGTCAATCCGGCGATCTGCGGGCCCGCCGCGTTGTTCAGCACGATCGATTGGGCGAGATGCGGTGAGCCGTCGGCGTTGAAGACGTTGATCTCTACATTGGTCGAGACGGTGTATGTGACGGCGAATCCGCCATCTTGCAGGGCGGCGATCCGCGGACTGCCGGAGCTCATGCGGTCGGCGCCTAGGTGTAAGATTACCGACGTCACGAAGCTGCCGTCAGGATGGTAGAGGTCGACCCATTCCTCGGTAGAAATGTGCTGGAGGTCCGGCGTTCGGTCTGTCGTCTCGAAGGCAACCGCGAAGTTGCCACCGGCGAGTGCGACCACCGACGCGCTGAACGGCGCGCCCTGGAGGCCGCCAAGCTGCGACGGCACGGGATGGACCGAAGTGGTTGATCCCACAGTGCCGTTGATATTGCCGAACACGAGAAGGTTGGACGAGGCGGAACCAGCCACCAGCGCAGACTGGCCGGTCACCTGGTTCACCGCGAACGATACGCCGCCGAAGAAGCCCGTGCCCTCGGTAAAGGCACTGCCCGCCGAGGAGCCGCTGCGATCGAACACTTCGGCGGCGGCGTAATAGGTGGAATTATCGGCCGTGGAGGCGCCATAGGAGACGATGAATCCGCCGCTCCCTGTGGCAGCGACTGCCGGGTTAGAAAAATAATCATTGCCGGAAATGAGGGTGAACGCCGCGCCTTCGGCGACGCCGTCAGGGCTGTAGAACTGCCCCGAAATGGTATGTCTGTCGACACTCTCCCAAATCTCGATCACCCGGCCGTCACTCAATGTGGCCATGGTTGCCACGTAGCCGGGGGTTGGGGTAGCCGGCGTCACCACGTAGGGCTGGATCATGTATTGACCTCCCGCCACGGGCAGATCACCAACGCGACAGAAGTAATACTAGGGTATGGTAACGTTAATGGTCAATCTTGTGAACGATAATGCACGCGCCTGACGACCAGGCAGGGGAAGCCAGTGCTGTTCGACATGCGATGAAGCTAGCCCGCCCTTGGCTGGGAAGGGAAGATTGTTTCGGTGCCTCCGCTGGCCCCAAGCGCGATCGGTGCCGTTTGACGGGACCGTGCATGGGGCGGAATGGCTCGATGTTGACGCCGGCCCCACCGTCATTGCGAGGCGCGGCCGAAGCAATCCAGGGGCGGGCACGGTTCTGCACGGCGGCGTGATGGATTGCTTCGCTGCGCTCGCAATGACGGGGAGAGGTGGTGGGGTGCGGGGAGAGGTAGATAAATTTCTTTTGTTTGATTTTTGTTCTTGACAATTTACCTCTTGAACGGCTAATCAAGGGCAAGTTTCAACCCCGGCCGAGGAGCCCCAGGTATGTCGCCCGTTTCCGCACTCCTGCACATCCTGCTGCGTAGCCTCGTGCTGCGCGTGGTGGCGATGCTGTGCGGGGTGTTGGCGGTGCGGCAGGGGCGGATCGCGGCGCGGCTGGCGGGGATGGGGGCGGGGCATCGGCATCGTGCGCGGCTGGAGCGGGCGTTGGCGGAGATGGCGCGGGTGCGGGCGGCGCTGGCCGATCCGGAGTTTTGGGAGGACCCGCGGAGTGCGGGGATAGCGGCGACGGTGGCGCGCTGTGTGAATGATGCCGGGCGGCGGGCGATGGCGCGGATGTTGGGGCTGCTGTGGGCGCGCGGGCGGGGGATGCGGGTGGTGGGTGGCGTGGCGCCGGTTGCGGTGCGGTTGGCCGGCCGATGTACAGGCGGACTGGTGGGGTGAGGGACCGGCCGGGCGCTTGGCGTGCGGGCGGCGATGGCGTTTGGGCGGAGGGCGGGTTGGGGCTTGGCGGCTGACGGTTGTGCGTCGGCGCTGCCCTCCCCCATTCTTGGTCTGCTTCGCAGCCCAAGCCCGCGAGGGCGGGAGGGGGGAGTTTTGCTGGCTACATGAAGCTGATGGGGTCGACGTCGACGTCGATTTTGACGCTGGCTTTGGCGGGGTTTTCGGCGAGCCAGGCGCGGAGCAGGGGTTGGACGGCGACGTCGCGGCGGGTTTTGAGGAGGAGGCGGCGGCGGTGGCGGCCGCGGAGGATGGCGAGCGGCGCGGGGGCGGGGCCGAGGACGACGATGCCGTCGCCGTGGGGGGCGGTGCGGCCGAGGTCGCGGGCGGCGATATCGGCGGCTTCGGCGCTGTCGGCGGAGACCACGATGGCGGCGAGGCGGCCGTAGGGGGGCCAGTTGCCGGGGCGGCGTTGGGCGGCTTCGCGGGCCATGAAGGTGCGGAGGTCACCATCGAGGAGCGCCTGCATGACGGGGTGTTCGGGGGAGAAGGTTTGCAGCTTCACCTTGCCCGGCGCCTCGGCGCGGCCGGCGCGGCCGGAGACCTGGTGGAGGAGTTGCACCGTGCGTTCGGCGGCGCGGAGATCGCCGCCGGCGAGGCCGAGATCGGCATCGACCACGCCGACCAGGGTGAGATGGGGGAAGTGCCAGCCCTTGGCGACGATCTGGGTGCCGATGATGAGATCGACCTCGCGGGCCTCGATGCTGCGGGCGGCCTCGGCGGCGGCGTGGGGGCCGGCGATGGTGTCGGACGCCATTACCAGGATGCGCGCCTCGGGGAAGCGGCGGCGGGCTTCCTCAGTGATGCGCTCGATGCCCGGGCCGATGGCGGTGAGGCTCTGCTCGGCGGCGCATTGCGGGCAGGCGGTGGGGATGGGGGCGGTGTGGCCGCAATGGTGGCATTGCAGTTCGCGCCGGGCGCGGTGTTCGACCAGCCAGGCCGTGCAATTGGGGCACTGCATGCGGTGGCCGCAGGCGCGGCAGAGGGTGAGGGGGGCGTAGCCGCGGCGGTTGAGAAAGAGCATGGCCTGTTCGCCGCGTTCGAGCGTGGCGGTGATCTCGGCCACCAAGGGGGGGGAGAGGAAGCTGCCGCGCTCGGGCGGATGGTCCCGCAGGTCGATCAGGCCGATCTCGGGGAGGGCGGCGCCGCCGTGGCGATCGGGGAGGTGGAGATAGGCGAAGCGGCCGGCCTCGACATTGGCCACCGTCTCCAGGCTCGGCGTGGCGGAGACCAGCACGGCGGGGGCGGCGCAGAGGCGGGCGCGGACGATCGCCATGTCCCGCGCGTGGTAGATGATGCCTTCCTCCTGCTTGAAGGCGGTCTCGTGCTCCTCGTCGATCACCACGAGGCCGAGATCGGGGAAGGGGAGGAAGAGGGCCGAGCGGGCGCCGACGACGACCTGGGCGGTGCCGGCGGCGACTTCGCGCCAGGTGAGGCGGCGGGTGCGGGAGGGGAGGTCGGAGTGCCAGACGGCCGGCGCCACGCCGAAGCGGCGGGTGAAGCGGGCGAGCCATTGGGAGGAGAGGGCGATTTCCGGCAGCAGAACCAAAGCTTGGCGGCCGGCGCGCAGGCAGGCGGCGATGGCTTCGAGATAGACCTCGGTTTTGCCGGAGCCGGTGACGCCTTCGAGCAGGGTGACGGAGAAGGCGCGGGCGGCGACGGAGTCGCGCAGGCGGGCGGCGGCGGCTTCCTGATCGGGCGAGAGGGTGGGGCCGGGATGGGCGGGGTCGGGCGTCGGGAAGGGGGGCGCGATGGTGAGGGCGGCGGGTTCCAGCACGCCGGCGTCGGCGAGGCCGCGGATGACGGCGGCGGTGGCGTCGGACCGACGGGCGAGCTCGGCGGAGGTGACGGTTTCGCCGGGGGAGAGGGCGGCGATCACCCGTTTGCGGGCGTCGGTGAGGCGGATCTCGGGCGGGGTTTCGGCGAGGCGCCAGCCGGCTTGGATGGGCTCGGGGCGGAAGGCGTTGGTGCGGAGTGCCATGGTGAGCACCTCGCCCGGGGGGGTGAGCGTGTAGGCGGCGATCCAGTCGACCAGCTTGCGGATGTCTTCGCGCATGGGGGGGGCGTCGAGGACGGAGATCAAGGCGCGCAGGCGGTTGTCGCCCACGCTGCCGTCGGCCTCGCCGTCCCAGACCACGCCGATTTCCTCGCGGCGATTGAGCGGGACGAGCACGATGTCACCGGGTTGCGGGTCGAGCTCGCGGGGCACCCGGTAGTCGAAGGGGCCGGCGAAGGGGTAGGGCAGCAGCACGGGCACCCGCCGGCCGCGCGTGGGGGCGCCCAGCAGATCGGTGTCGTCCTCCGGCTTCCTGTTCATGCCACGCATCCTGTATGGTCTGCCCGAACTCGCGACCCAGCGACAGACCCAACCTCAGACGGACACGCCCTATGAAATTCTTTGTCGACACCGCCGATACCGCGGAAATCAAATCCCTCGCCGCTTCGGGCCTGCTCGACGGGGTGACGACCAACCCCAGCCTGGTGGCGAAATCCGGCCGCAACTTCATCGAGGTGATCCGCGAGATCTGCGGCATCGTCGAGGGCCCGGTGAGCGCCGAGGTGGCCGCGCTGGATTATGAGGGGATGATGCGCGAGGCCGCGGTGCTGAAGGCGATCGCCTCCAACGTCACCATCAAGCTGCCGCTGACGCCGGACGGGCTGCGCGCCTGCAAGACGCTGTCGGGCGAGGGGGTGATGACCAACGTGACGCTGTGCTTCTCCGCCGTGCAGGCGCTGCTGGCGGCCAAGGCGGGGGCGACGTTCGTGAGCCCCTTCATCGGCCGGCTCGACGATATCGGGCAGGACGGGTTGAGCCTGATCGGTGATATCATGACGATCTATGGCAACTACCCGTCGCTGCGCACCGAGGTGCTGGCGGCCAGCGTGCGCCATCCCGTGCATCTGCTGGAAGTCGCCAAGATGGGCGCCCATGTGGCGACCCTGCCGCCCAACGTGTTGCGGATGCTGTATAATCACCCGCTGACCGACAAGGGGCTCGAGGGCTTCCTGGCCGACTGGAAGAAGTCCGGCCAAACGATAGCCTGACTCCGTGCTGGCCGAGGAAGCACGCCAAAAATTCCTGGCCTGGCTCGCCCATGAGCGGCGGGCCTCGCCGCTGACGGTGGAAGCCTATGGGCGCGATACCGCCGGCTTCCTCGGCTTCCTCACCGGCCATCTCGGCGCTGAGCCCGATCTGGCGGCGTTGGCGGGATTGCGCGCCGCCGATCTGCGGGCGTGGCTGGCGCGCGAGGCGCGGGAGGGTAAGGGGAACGCCACCCGCAGCCGCCACCTCTCGGCGGTGCGCAGCTTCTTCCGCTGGGCGGCACGACATCACGGCCTCTCCAATCCGCAGGTGAAGCTGCTCGCCGCACCCCGTGCGAAGAAGCCGCTGCCCAAGGCGCTCACCGTCGCCGAGGCCCGTGAGGTGACTGACGATATCGCGGAGATGACCGACACCTCCGCCGCCCAGGCGCGCGATATTGCGCTGTTCGCCCTGCTCTACGGCAGCGGGTTGCGCATCGCCGAGGCGCTGGCGCTCAACGTGGGGGACGTGCCGAAGGGCGAGGGGGCGCTGAGGGTGACGGGCAAAGGGTCCAAGCAGCGCCTGGTGCCGGTGCTGCCGGCGGTGCGACGGGCGCTGGCCGAGCTGCTGAAGCTGCATCCCGATCATGCCCCCGGCGCCCCGCTGTTCCTGGGCATCCGCGGCGAGCGGCTCAATCCCGGGGTCGCCCAGCGCACGCTGCGCAATTTCCGCCGCCTGCACGGGCTGCCGGAACACGCGACGCCGCACGCGCTGCGCCACTCCTTTGCCACCCATCTGCTCGCCGGCGGGGCCGATCTGCGTTCCATCCAGGACCTGCTCGGCCACGCCAGCCTCTCCACCACCCAACGCTACACCGCCGTCGACACCGCCCAGCTGATGGATGTCTGGCAGCGCACGCACCCCAGAGGATAACCCCGATGACGCTGCCCGCTGATCTGCTGCTGAACGCCGAAGACGAAGTGCTGATCCGCCAGAACCTGGTGCTGGTCGCGCTCGGCAAGCGCCCGGCCGACAAGGCGTTGCGCGTCGGAAGGTTGTTCGACGTGCATACCCGAATTTGGCGCGAGGACCAGGAGATCATCATCGCCGGCCGCCGCATCGCCTATGTCGGCCCGGCCGGCTCCTACCCCGGTGAGGTCGCCGAGCGGTTCCATGAGCCCGACCTCGCGGCGGTGCCGGGGTTCGGCGAGGTGCATAAGCACATCGAAAGCTCCCACCTCACCCCGGAATGGGAGGCCGCCCTGGTGATGCCGCGTGGCAATACTTGGACCTGCGAGGCGAGCCACGAATTCTCCAACGTCAACGGCCCGAAGAACCTGGAGTTCTGGCTGGAGGCCCGCAAGCAGGGCTCGCCGTTGAAAATCTTCCCGCTCCCCGGCTCCGCGGTGCCGCCCACCGCCTATGAATGGGGCGGCGGCTGGTTCGGCTATGAGGAGCAGCGGGATTTCCTCGCCACCAGCCCGATGGTGCCCGGCCTCGATGAGGTGATGGATTGGCCGGCGGTGTGGAACCCCGAAAGCCCCTCCTACAACCGCCTGTGGGGCATGATCCGCGCCACCTTCGAGCGACGCGCGGTGGTGGAGGGCCATGGCGCCGGGCTGCGCGACATCCCCACCATCAACGGCTTCGCCGCCGCCGGCCTCGCCTCCGACCATGAGGCCTGGACGCCCGACGAGGTGTGGGAAAAGCTCGCCCGCGGGATTTTCATGGAGCTGCGGCCCTATTCCATGCACGAGATCATTCCCTTCCTGCTGGCCAAGGGCCTGCCGGACTGGTCGCAGATCGCCTTCACCACCGATGACCGCTCGGCCTCCGACACGGTGAAGCTCGGCGCGTCGGACTACAACGCCCGCACCGCGATCAGCCACGGCCTGTCGCCCGAGATCGCCATCCAGTGCATCACCATCAACCCCGCCCGCCATATGCGGCTGACCCAATGGGTCGGCAGCCTTGCCCCCGGCCGCTTCGCCGACGTGGTGCTGCTGTCCGATGTCGCGAAGCTGGAGATCGCCAAGGTCTGGGCCGATGGCAGCCAGGTCTCCGAGGGCACCACTTTCTCCGGCCATGTGCCGAAGATCGACTGGCCGGACTGGGCACGCCAGACCGTCAACATCCAGCGCACCGTCATTGCGTCCGATTTCGCGATTGAGGCGGAATACGGCCGCAACTCCATGTATGCCGCCGTGCTCCGGCCGTTCCACTGGACCGACGGGTTCATCACCATGGACCTGCCGGTGGAGAACGGCGAGGTGCAGCGCGATCCCGAGCGCAACCTCACCAAATTCGCCATCGTCGATCGCTTCTCAGGCGAGGCGCAGATCTCGAAAATGTTCTGGCTCGGCTGCGGCCCCCGCACGCCCGATACCGCGCTCGGCTGCTCGGTGATGCACGACAAGCACAATATCTGGATCTGTGGCTCGTCGGACGAAGCGATGGCCCTGGTCGCCAATACGCTCAAGGAGATGCAGGGCGGCTGGTGCCTGGTGCGCGAGGGCAAGGTGGTCGCCCGCGTCCATTACGAAATCGGCGGCTTGATGACGTGCCGGCCGCATGACGAGCTGGACGAGGAAATGCAGCACCTCTACGCCGAGGGCGCCAAAGTCGATTGGATGTACGAACCGACTTTCCATCCTCGCTGGTTTCCGGGCTTCCCGGAACGGCTGATCTTTGCCACGCTCACCTGCGCGCCGTGGCAATGGGTGCTGGTGGCTCCCTGCGAGCAGGCGCCGAACGGGTTCGTGAATGTGCAGACCGGGGAGACGCATCCGGTCGTCTGGTAGGAGAGCGGCGATGGGCGGGATTGCGGGCTACTTCAAATACAACGAGCGCGGCTCGTCCTTCCGCCAGGAGGTGATCGCCGGGGCGACCACCTTCGCGGCGATGGCCTATATCATCGCGGTGAACCCCGCGATCATGTCCCAGGCAGGAATGGACCGCGGCGAACTGGTGATCGCGACCGCCATCGCGGCGATTTTCGGCTCGGTGCTGATGGGGCTCTCGGCCAATCTGCCGCTGGCGGTGGCACCCGCGATGGGCTCCAACGTGATCTTCACCTTCGTGGTGGTGAAGCAGATGGGGGTGCCCTGGCAGGGGGCGCTGGCCATGGTGTGTTTCACCGGCTTCGTCTTCCTGGCGCTGAGCCTGTCGAAGCTGCGCGAGAAAGTCGCCCGGGATGTTCCGGAGGTGCTGAAGATCGGCATTCAGGCCGGCGTCGGCACGCTGATCGTCTTCATCGGCCTGCGCGGCGCCGGCTTCGTCGTCGCCAACCCGAGCACCTATATCTCGATGGGCTCGCTGAATAATCCCGCGATGCTGCTCACCATGGCCGGGCTGCTGCTGACCCCGGTGCTGGTGATCCGCGGCGTGCCGGGGGCGCTCATCATCTCGATCGCAGCGCTCACCATCGCCGGTTTCTTCATCCCCGGCGCCGGCGGCAAGATGGTAACCACCATGCCCAGCTCGGTGTTCGCGATGCCGAAATGGCCGACCGGCACGTTCATGGCGATGGATTTCGGCTGGCTGTTCAGCCATTTCATCATCGCCCTGCCGATCCTGTTCTACTTCGTCTGCGCCGAGTTCTTCTCCACGCTGGGCACCCTGATCGGCGTCACCGGGGCGGCCAATCTGCGCCAGAAGGATGGCTCGATCCCCAACGCCACCGCCGCCTTCGCCACCGACGCCGCGGCCTCCATCGTCGGCCCGGCCTTCGGCACCTCGGTGGTGACGGCCTATATCGAGAGCGTCACCGGCGTGCAGGCGGGCGGCCGCACCGGCCTCACCTCGCTGACGGTGGCGGCGCTGTTCGCGGTCTCGCTGTTCCTGTGGCCGGTCTTCGTCATCGTGCCGCCCCAGGCGACCGCGCCGGCGCTGGTGCTGGTCGGTATCCTGATGATGCAGGGGCTGGCCCGGATCGATTTCGCCAGCCTGGAGAATGCCATCCCGATCGTGATGACGCTGCTGGTCACGGTGCTGACCAACAACCTCATCAACGGCATGGCGATGGGCACGTTCAGCTTCATCCTGCTGGCCCTCGCCCTCGGCAAGGCCCGCGAGATCACCGGCGTGGTGTGGGGCCTCGGCGTGGTGTTCGTGGCGTTCTTCGTGGTGACGACGAAGCTGATGTGAGGGCGGTACGCCTAAGGAGCGATCACGAGTCTCGTGGCGACCCAGTTTGGAAACTTGCACTGGGCCTGACCACGGATGACTTCACAGGAATAAGCGACGAAGGTGCCGGATGCTTGGTCGAGCGAATACTGCTCCAACATTTCGAACCGTCCGGAATCGGACCTGCTGGTGTACGACAAGCGCCTGACCTTTCGAGTCTCCTGTCCGATCTTCAGGGGCTCAAGCGCCTCGAACCTGACGATCACGCGCGAGTCGTAGCTGTCGCCCGCGACTTGGTAGGTAAACGCCTCCGCGCTGGCGCCAACGCCATCGGCAAGCACCTTAATCGCGGCGAGAGCCGTTGATTTACCGAACTTGTTATTATTCCAAATCGCAAAATAGCTTAAATTCGTCTGACCGTTAGATGACACGCGGCATAACACTGCATCAGACGGATCCGCACCGTCGTAGCTGAATACCGACACGACCCTCGTCACTGTCACACCGGATGGGCACCGGTATGGCTCTGCCGCGGCGGCAAATGAAGCGCAGGCCCCAAATAGCATTGCAGTGGTGAAAATACGCATTCGAGAAGCCTCCATTATCGCTTTCAGATTGGCCCTCAGGCCGCGACCCCGCCCGCGAACAAGGCGTCGATCTCGGCCTCGCCATACCCAAGCTCGGCCAGCACCGCCCGGCTGTGCTCGCCGAGCGCCGCGGCGAAGGGCTGCACCGAGGTGTCGCCGGCCGACAACCGATAGGGCGGGTTGATCACCTTGAAGCTCCCCGCCGCATCCTGCACTTCGGCCAGGGCCCCGCGATGGGCCAGCTGCGGATCGGCCAGCGCCTCGGCCACCGTGCGGTAGGACGAGCAGGGCACCCCCGCCGCGTTCAGCGCGGCCTCCACCTTGGCGGTCGGCATCGTCGTGGACCACGCCTCCAGCTCATCCACCAGCAATCCCCAATTGGCCCGCCGATCCGGATAGGCGGCGAAGCGCGGATCGCTCACCCAGTCCGGCCGCCCGGCGGCGGTTGCAAGGTTCTGGAAAGTGCGCTCGGAGGCGACGGCCGGCATCACCCAGCCATCCCCGGTCGCCACCGGGCCGAACATCGGGCGGCCCGGAGGCGCGACCGGGAATTGCGCGGTCTGCACCTCGCCCAGGGTGAGGGTGAGCATGGATTCGAGCATCGAGACATCCACCATCTGGCCCAGGCCGGTGGCCTTGCGCTGAAACAGCGCCGTCATCGTTGCGCCGAAGGCATAGGTGCCGGTCAGCACATCGGCGATGTAGATGCCGCAATTATCCGGCCGGGTGCGGCCGGGCTGATAGGAGAGATGGGCGAGATCGAAACCGGAGGAGGCATGCACCGCCGGCGCATAGGCGGCCAGCCCCGCGGAGGGACCGGTCTGCCCGAAGCCGGAAATGGCGGTGTAGATCAGGCTCGGATTGATCGCCTTCAGCACGTCATAGTCGAGGCCGAAGCGCTTCATCACCCCGGGCCGGAAATTCTCCACCAGCACATCCACCTGCGCCACCATGCGCTTGACGATGGCCACCGCCTCCGGCCGCTTCAAATCCAGCACCAGGCTGCGCTTGCCGGCGTTGAGCTGCCCGTAGCTGGTGCTCGCCCCCGCCCGCAGCGGCGGCCGCGAGCGCATCAGCTCCCCCTCCGCCGTTTCGATTTTCACCACCTCCGCCCCGGCATCGGCGAGCAGCCGCGCGCAGTACGGCCCGGCGATGGTGGTGGCGAGATCAAGCACGCGAATGCCGGCGAGTGGACGGGTCATGTTGGTTCGTTCTCCCTTTGCGGGGAGTATAGCGGGGAAGCCGCCCCTGCACGAAAGGGGGCATTTGCAGGTCGCGAAACGCCACCCCGTTTGCCTGCCGTTGCGGCTTTTCGCAGTTCCGTTGCATGAGCGCCCGGACTAGGCCCAAGCACGATCTCAGCCGGCTCCCCCAACCTCCGTGCCCGCGCCATGGTCGCCGCCCTCGGCGTGATGTGGAGGCTGAACTGGCCGGCGGCGCTGTACGGCATCACGCCGCCGCGTGCTGTGGGTGAAGCGGGGGCGGGACCGGGTGCACGCGCTCGCAGCGGGGGGGATCGCGGCGACGATCATCCCCTTCCTCGATAGCACCATTCCGCCTGCTTGTGGTTCGCCTTGGGTGCCGCGGTGGCCGGGCTGCCGCTCAGCCTGCCCGGCGGCGCAGACGGCGGGCCAGCGGGATTAGGCCGGCCCAGGCGAACAGCGCGAGCGAGGCGGGTTCGGGAACGGCCGTCTGGGCAGACACGGCGAAGCCGCTGTTCGAGACCTTGTACACGGTCCCAAATGCGCTGGAGCCGCCCGATTCCGTGGTTCCGATCAAGTTGCCGTTGGCGTCTGCGTGAAGACCTCCCCAGGGAGAGGTACCACCGGCGCCGCTGGAGGTGAGTGAGACAACGTTCTGGATTGGCGCATAGCCGCCGGCGTTGTGCGCGATTTCGAATACAGCGCCGACGCCCTGTGCGCCACCTGAGTAGGCGGTTCCGAACAGGCTGCCATTGGCATCGATGATCACGCCACCATAGCCCTGGGCCCCGATGCCGTTACTCAAACTGGCCAATACCACGGGGCTGCCGTAGCTCGCGCCGCTGTTGGGTAACTCGAACACGGTGCCCAGGTTGTTCGTGCCGCCGGTCGAAGTGGTGCCGAAGAGGTTGCCACTGGCGTCGATCGCCACGCTGGCCAACGGATTCTTGCCGATGGTCGTCGTCAAATTGGTGAGAGTCTGTAGCGAGCCATACCCCGCCCCGGATTTCGGGACTTCGAACACCGTGCCACCACTGGCGCTGCCGCCGGATGAGGTGGTGCCGAACAGATTGCCGGCGGCGTCTATGGTCACGCCGCCATAAGGGGTGGCGCCATTGGTGAGGTTGAAATTGGCAAGGGTTTGCAGGCTGCCATAGCCGGCGCCGCTTTTGGGCAGTTCGAAAACCACGCCGTTGCTGCCGGAACCGCCGGACGACGCGGTACCGAACAGGTTGCCGCTGGCATCGATCGCCAGGTTGCCGGCTGGCTGACTGCCATTGGTGCCGTTGAAGGAGGCGAGGCTTTGCAGGCTCCCATAACCGGCGCCCGATTTCGGGATTTCGAACACCGTGCCCTTGAAAGACCCCCCACCATTCTGCGTGGTACCGAACAGATTGCCACTGGCATCGATCGCCAGCGAGCTAAACGGGTTTGCCCCATTGGTGTTGCCGAACGAGACAAGCGTTTGCATCGGACCATAGGTGCCGGCGCTGTACGGAATTTCGAATACCGTGCCGTAGCCCAGCGCGCCGTTGTAGAAGGTGGTGCCGAACAGGTTTCCGTTGGCGTCGGCGATCAAGGTGCCGTAAGGAGCGCGTCCATTCCCGCCGGTGAACGTGGCCATCGTCGTCAGCGTCTGCGCCTCGGCAATGTGGCCGATGGTCAGGAATGCGACGGCAAGCCCAGCGGCACGCAGCATTGCGGGGGGTGACTTGGTGCGTGTGATCATCTGGTGTTCCCTCGAGTTTCGCAACGTGCGCTATGGTCGCGAACACTCACGGGCGGTCGCCAGAGAAGATTAAGCATTCTTCATGCCAACTTCGTAACGCACTCAGAATTCACAATAAAATTTGTCTGTGTAACGTATGGCCGGGGGGGGTGTAAAAAAATATGACGAATTGTGTGCGATACCATAATCACCGCCAGGTGCTGGCGGGTCTGCGTCAGTCCATGCCCAAACAAGGGGGGCGGAGGCAGCCGGGCACGACCCGCCGCACCTGACAGCCGTGCGCGCGGCGGCGCGGCCACTGCGCCTGGGGGGCGCAAAGCTTGGCACGGGTGACCGGGAGCGATACGCTCGGGCATGTCCGATGCCGGCTCCCCCAACCTCCGTGCCCGCGCCATGGTCGCCGCCCTCGGCGTGATGTGGGGGCTGAACTGGCCGGCGGCGCGGATGGCGCTGCTGGATTATTCGCCCTGGATGTTCCGCTCGATCGCCCTCTGGGTGGGCGCGGCGGCGCTGTTCGGTGTGGCGGCGGCGCGTGGCCGGGTGCTGTGGGTGCCGCGCGGGCGGGATCGGCTGCACCTCGTGGTGGCCGGGCTGCTGAACCTCGCCGGCTTCAATCTGTTCTCCTCCTTCGCCCAACTCGGCACCACCACCACGCGGGTGGCCATCATCGCCTATACCATGCCCTTGTGGGTGACCTTCCTCGCCTGGCTGGTGCTGGGTGAGCGGCTGGACCGGGTGCGCGCGGTGGCGCTGGGGCTGGGGGCGGCGGGGATCGCGGCGCTGATCATCCCCTTTCTCGGCGGCACCATCCCCATCGGCATGTGGTTCGCGCTGGGGGCGGCGGTGAGCTGGGCGGCGGGGACCGTCTATGTGAAATGGGCCGCGGTGAGCGCTGATCCATTCGTGATCGCCGGCTGGCAGCTCGCCGCCGGCGGGGTGGCGGCGGTGGCCGGGTTGTTGTTGTTCGGGGGGACGCCGCGACTGCTGCCGGAGCATTGGCAGGCCGGCGTGGGGCTGTTCTACAACGTCGTCTTCGGCACCGCGCTCGCCTACTACGTGTGGTTCGAGGTGGTCGCTCGCCTTCCGGCCGCGACTGCGGCGCTTGGGGTGCTGATGGTGCCGGTAGTCGGCGTATCGAGTGCGATGCTGCTGGTGGGCGATCGG
Organism: uncultured Rhodospirillales bacterium; assembly: GCA_903865895.1. Lineage (GTDB taxonomy): Bacteria > Pseudomonadota > Alphaproteobacteria > Acetobacterales > Acetobacteraceae > CAIYPH01. Next base: position 81,370 of record CAIPLM010000014.1, read on the forward strand.
CCGACGCCGATGGATTTCGTCGGCTTCGCGCTGGTGATGACGGCCGCTGGATGCGTGCTACTGCGGCCGGCGCCGAAGGTTTGAGCGGGCGATTCACGTCTCCGGCGTTCCGCCTCCGCCGATCGCACGCTACTTCCGGCTAAAGACGACGACACTCTCCAGCCGCGAGGACCAGCGGAACTGGTCGACCGGTGTGGCGGACAGCACGCGATAGCCCGCGTCATGCAGCAGCTTCGCCTCACGGGCGAGCACCGCCGGATTGCAGGAGACGTAGATGATGCGGGCGACGCCCGAGGCCGCGAGCGTGGCCATTTGCGGGCCGGCGCCGGCGAAAGGCGGGTCCAGCACCACGGCGGCGTAGGCCGCGAGGTCTTTCACGGTGAGCGGCTGACGCACCAGGTCGCGTGCCTGCACGCTGTTGCGCCCGGCGATGCCGGCGGCGCGCAGCCCCTCGGTGAGGGCGGCGGCGGCGGCGGGATCACCCTCGAAGGCCTCGATGCGGGCGTTGCGGGCCAGCGCGAAGGTGAGGGTGCCGTTGCCCGCGTAGAACTCGGCGATGCGGGATTTCGAGGTCAGCTTGCCCGGCAGCCCGGCGATCACCGCGGCGCGAATCGCCGCCTCACCCTCGCGGGAGGCCTGAAGGAAGGCGCCAGGCGCGGGGGTGACGATGCCGCCATCGAAATCGATGCGCGGCTTGTCGAGCAGCACCGCGATTTCGGGCGTGGATTTGCCATGGGCGATGGCGATGCGCGGGATGCCGTGGGCGCGGGCGAACTCGGCGAGGCGGGTGCGGTCTGGCACGGTGGCCGGGGCATCGGTGTGCAGCAGCAAATCAGTCCCGGTGTCGAGCAGGTTCAGCACCGCCGAGCCCTCGCGCCGCAGCAGCGCCAGGCTGCGCAGCAGGATGCGCAAGGGCGCGAGCAGGGAGGCGAGCGCGGGATGCAGGATCGGGCATTCCGCGAGATCGATCACCGTGGTGCTGGCCCGCGCGTGCAGGCCGACGGTCAGCGTCGCGCCATGGCGGCGGATCGCGAGATCGACGCGGCGGCGCGCGCCGGGCGGCGTGAGGGTGATCGGCGCGATCGGCGCGTCAGGATAGCCGGCGCGCCTCAGAGCATCGGCCAGCAGCGCGGTCTTCCAGGCGGCGTAGGGCGCTTCCCGCCAATGCTGCAGGGCACAGCCGCCGCAGGTGCCGAAATGCTGGCAGGGGGCGGCGATGCGATCAGCGCTGGCGGTTTCCACCTCCGGTGGATCTGCCATACGGACGGTCTCGCCGGGGAGGGTGAACGGGATGTAGACGGGCTTCCCTTCGGCGCCCATCGCCATCCCGTCGCCATCGGTGGCGACTCGCTCGATCGTCAGCATCACGCCGCGCCGCGAGGGCGCGCAATCAGAATGCGGCAATGCCGGTCTGGGCGCGGCCGAGGATCAGGGCGTGCACGTCATGCGTCCCCTCGTAGGTGTTCACCGTCTCGAGGTTCATGACGTGGCGGATGACGTGATACTCGTCGACGATGCCGTTGCCGCCGTGCATATCCCGCGCGACGCGCGCGATATCCAGCGACTTGCCGCAGGAGTTGCGCTTGCACAGCGAGATCATCTCCGGCGCCGCGCGGCCCTCATCCATCAGCCGGCCGAGGCGGAGCACCGATTGCAGCGCGATGGTGATCTCGGTCTGCATGTCCGCCAGCTTCTTCTGGATCAGCTGGGTGGCCGCCAGCGGCTTGCCGAACACCTTACGGTCCATCGTGTAGCTGCGCGCGGCGTGCCAGCAGAACTCCGCGGCGCCGAGCGCCCCCCAGGAGATGCCGTAGCGGGCGTTGTTGAGGCAGGAGAAGGGGCCGCGCAGGCCCTTCACCTCGGGGAACATGTTCTCGGCCGGCACGAACACGTCCTGCATCATGATCATGCCGGTGCAGGAGGCGCGCAGGCTGAACTTGCCCTCGATCTTGGGCGCGGAGAGGCCCTTCATGCCCTTTTCGAGCACGAAACCGCGGATATCCCCGGCGTCGTCCTTGGCCCAGACCACGAAGACGTCGGCGATGGGGGCGTTGCTGATCCAGGTCTTGTTGCCGTTCAGCAGGTAGCCGCCATCGACGGCCTTGGCGCGGGTGCGCATGGAGCCGGGGTCCGAGCCGCCATCGGGCTCGGTGAGGCCGAAGCAGCCGACATATTCGCCGGTGCGCAGCTTGGGCAGGTACTTGTCCTTGGTCGCCTCGTTACCGAAGGCGTAGATCGGATACATCACCAGCGAGGACTGCACCGAGAAGGCGCTGCGATAGCCGGAATCGACGCGCTCGACCTCGCGCGAGATCAGCCCGTAGGCGACGTAGCCGACATCGGCGCAGCCATGGCTCGACAGCGTGGCGCCGAGGAAGCCCATTTCGCCGAATTCGTTCATGATCTCGCGGTCGAAATGCTCATTGCGGTTGGCCATGAGCACGCGCGGGAATAGTTTTTCCTGGCAGTAATCGTGGGCGGCGTCGCGGATGGCGCGCTCGTCCTCGGTCAGCTGATCCTCGATCAGCAGGGCGTCGTCCCACTTGAACGGGCCGAGCTTGCCCTTGCGGCTGGGGGGGGAGATGACGTTCATGGGGTGGTCTCCATGTCCTCGTGGGTGGCCGCGTGGCGCTTGGCGCGGGCGGGGATCAGCATGAAAGCGGGCACGTCGTCGCCGAAGCCGAGCACGGACGGGCCGAGATCGTCATCGCGGCGGCCGCGCGGACGGCGCTCGTCACGGTCGCGGCGGAATTCCTCGCGGCGGCTGTCGTCACGGCGGTTGTCGTCACGCCGGGGGGCGCGTTCCGGTCGCGGCGGGATGGGGATCGCGTCCATCGGTGCCGCGTAAGCGGGCGCGGGAACGGGGGGCAGATCGGGCTGCTCCATCGTCTCAGGCGCGACGTAATCGGCGGCCGGGGCCTGGGCGCGGGGGATGCGCCGCGCGCGCACCGGGCGCTCCGGCCGTTCGGCGCGGGCGACCGGGGCGGCTTCCTCGGCGACGGGCTCGGGGCGCGGCGTCTCGCGGGCCGATTCGCGCGCGGGCGCCTTGGCGCTACGGCCACGGACCGGGGCTTTGCCGCCACGGCCGCGGCGGCGGCCATCGCCCTCGGACCACTCGACGGGGTCGAGCCCGGGGATAACGATGCGCGGAATGGCATGGCCGGTCAGCTTCTCCACCGCCTCCACCGCGAGCCGGTCGTCAGGGCTGGCGATGGTGAAGGCGCGGCCCTCGCGGCCAGCACGGCCGGTGCGGCCGATGCGATGGACGTAGTCCTCGGCGTGGTGCGGCACGTCGAAATTGAAGACGTGGCTCAGCCCGCCGATATCGATGCCGCGGGCCGCGACGTCGGAGCAGCAGAGCAGGCGCAGCTCACCGGCCTTGAACTTCTCGAGCGTGGAGAAGCGGACGGACTGCGTCATGTCGCCATGCAGGGCGCCGACGCTGAATTTATGCTTCGAGAGGGACTTGTAGAGGATGTCCACCTCGGACTTGCGGTTACAGAAAATCAGCGCGTTCTGCACTTCCTCGCTGCGGATCAGCCGGCGCAGCGCCTCGCGCTTGTCGAGCTCGCCCACCAGCGTCAGCCCCTCGGTGATCGTCGTCGCCACCGAGGCGGGCTTGGAGACGGTGATCTCCTTGGGATTCTGCAGGAAGGCATCGGCCAGCTTGCGGATCTCGGGCGCCATGGTGGCGCTGAAGAACAGGGTTTGCCGGTTGGCGGGGAGCAGCGAGACGATCTTCTCGACGTCGGGGATGAACCCCATGTCGAGCATGCGGTCGGCCTCGTCGATCACCAGCACCTTGCAGTCCGACAGCAGGATCGAGCCACGCTCGAACATGTCCATCAGGCGGCCGGGAGTGGCGATCAGCACATCGACGCCGCGCATCAGCACGTCCTTCTGATCGGACATGCTTTCGCCGCCGATGATCAGGGCGTGGGTGAGCTTGAGGTGCTTGCCGTAATCGACAAAGTTCTCGGCCACCTGCAGCGCGAGCTCGCGGGTGGGCTCCAGGATCAGGCTGCGCGGCATGCGCGCGCGGGCCCGGCTGCCGGAGAGGATGTCGAGCATGGGGAGCGTGAAGCCCGCGGTCTTGCCGGTGCCGGTCTGCGCGCAGCCCAGCACGTCACGCCCGGCGAGCACGGCGGGGATGGCGGCGAACTGGATCGGCGTGGGGGTGCGGTAGCCCTTCTCGGCGATGGCGCGGAGAATCGGGTCGGAGAGGCCAAGCTCCTCGAAGGTCTGCGTCGGGGCCTCGGGCTCCGGATCGGGTTCGACGGCCACGGCATCTGGGGCGGCTTCGAAGGCGATCGGCGGTTCCGCCAGCAGGGCCGGCTCGGCTTCCGGCGGCGCGGTGGGGGCTTCGGCCATCACCGGCTCAGGCGCGGCTTCTGCGACCGGCTCGGGTGCGGGCTCCGGCGCCGGCTCGGCCGCCACGTCGGGCGCAGGGGCGGCGCTGGCCGGGGCCGGCGCGTCGTCGTGCGCGGGGTGCTCCGCCGTGGCAGGGGTTGATTCAGTCTGCGGCAGTGTGTTGGTCAAACGTGCTGTGCTTTCATGGCCGCTGCCTCATGGGCCGCACCGATGAGCGGCGCGCGGCAGCGGGCGCGACCGTGCCGCGCGTGCTTGCGGCGTATCGGGAAATGGCGGCCGGAAGTCAAGCGTTCCCACCATCAAACGGCTGCCCTGCTGCATTTATGCCACGCAGCTGTGGCCGATTTGCCAGGATTTCGCCGGTGGGGCGCGGGGGAATGAAGTTTTGGCAATCCCGCGCGCGGCTGGGCATGCCCGACTATATTTGCACGGCACGATCATGTGCTCCAACCCGAGGATCATCCCATGAGCCGCGCGCTGATCATCTTGTTGGCCGTTGCCGCCGCCATTTTGCCGGGAACCGCGCATGCCTGGCGCGGCGGGTACGGCTGGGGTCCGGTGTTCATCGCCCCGCCGATCTATGTCGGACCGCCCGTGTACTATGGTGCGCCCGTCTATTATCCGCCGCCGCCCCGGCCGGCCGGCGATGCCTGCTATGCCGGAGCCTATGTCTGCCCGCTCGATCAGCCTGGCCCGGTCGGCGCGCCCTGCTCCTGCCCGGCCAATAACGGCCGCGTCGGCGGGCGAATCGGCTAGCTTTCGGCGCGGAATGCCGGCGCGAGATCGACGATCGCCGGCGTCACCCCGCAATGGGCCAGGAATCGCAGCAGGTCGGCGGGCGCCATGATCAGGGTCGCGGTATTGACCAGCGGGTGAACCAGCACGGACTCCGCCTGCATCATCCCCGCATCCAGCACCAGCCGCACCTGCCGGTCGGCATCGTTGATCATCGCCAGCGGCGTGACCGAACCGGGCTCGACGCCGAGGATGCGCACCAGATCCTCGGCCGAGCCGAAGGAGATGCGCTTGGCGCCGATGGTGGCGGCGAGGATCTTGGTATCGACCGAGCGATCGGCCGGTAGCACCACCAGCCAGTACTGCTTGCCGGCGTCCTTGATGAAGAGGTTCTTCACGCCGAGGCCGGGTAGGTGGTCCCAGTATTCATGCGCGTCGGGCACCGTGCGCAGCGGCGGGTGCTCCACCCGCGCGGGCGCCATACCAAGGGCGGTGAAGGCTTCGTCCAGGGTCATCGCAGAACTCTCCTCAGGCGCCGAAGCGCACAATAATGCCGCCGAGCACGCCGAAATCGGCCGCCACCACGTCATGCGGCGCGATCGGCAGGGGGGTGACGCAGGTGCCGGTGGTGACCACCTCGCCGGCCCTTATGCCGATGCCGAGCGCCGAGACCTCGTTGACCAGCCAGGCCAGGGCCACGCGCGGATCACCCAGCACGTTGCTGCCGATGCCCGGCCAGGGCGGCCCACCCGAGATGGTGGCGGTAACACGGTGGGCGGCGAGGTCGATCGCGCGCCAATCCGCGGTGGTGGCGGCGCCCAGCACGAAATAGTTGCCGCAGGCGAGGTCGGCGATCAGCTGGGCGGCGCCGGCGGTGATGAAATCGGCGAAGCGGCTGTCCGGCACCTCGATGGCGGGATGCAGCGTCGCCACCGCGTCCAGCACCTCTTCCACCCCGTATGGGGCCGCCCGGGCCGGCAGGTCACGCCCGAAGCGGAAGGCGAACTCGGCCTCGGCGACGCGCATGCGGTTGGCGCCGAAGGGCACCACATCGCCCTCCGGGATCACCCGCTCGGCGAAAATCCGCCCGGCGAGCGGGCCGTCGACGCCGATATGGCGCTGGCCGGCGATCGAGGTGGCGGCGATTTTCCAGCCATAGAGCGGGGCGGCGAAGTGACGGCCGATGGCGGCCTGGATGGCATAGCCCTCGGCGCGGCCGGCCGGGCGCATATCGGCGGGCAGTTCGGCCAGCGCGGCGCCATTCTCCCAGGCGGTGTAAAGCAGGTCGGCGGCGGCATCGGAATCGTTTGGCATGCCGACCTCATAGCGCAAATGGCGGCAATGTCATGAGGGCGGGCGACAAGCGCGGCCGCTGCACCTAGACTCCGCGCCTGAGCCGCCACACCGGGACCATGCCCCTCTCCACACTCACCCGCCAGCGCCTGATGTTCGCCTTCCTCTGCCTGACATGGGGGCTGAACTGGGTGGCGATGAAAATCGGCGTCACCGCCGTGCCGCCCGGCTTCTTTTCCGGCGTGCGCTGGACCTTCGCGGGCGCCGTACTGCTGATCTGGCAGGCGCTGTCGGCCGAGGGGCTGCGGATACCGTGGCGGCTGCTGCCGCGGCTGTTCCTGCTCTCGCAGATCCTCATCACCTTCAACGTTTTCATCATGTTGTACGGGCTGCGCCATGTTTCGAGCGGACTCGCCTCGGTGCTGAGCTCGGCGCTGACGCCGCTGGCATTGCTCGGCTTCGCGGTGATGATGGGGCAGGAGCGCTTCAACCGCCGCCAGCTCGCGGCGATCGGGGTCGGCATTGCCGGGCTGCTGCTGCTCTACGGGCCGAAGATTTCCGCCGGGCGGCTCGATTGGCTGGAGGGGCTGGGGGCGATCGGCATCATCATCGGCAATTTGAGCTATTGCCTGGGCTCGGTGCTGTCCCGCCCGCTGATGCGCAGCCTGCCCCCGGCGGTGCTTGCCTCCACCACCAATCTGCTCGGCGGGGTCACCCTGCTGGTGGTCTCGATCGCCGCCGAGCCGGGGGTGGATGCGGTGATCACCGGGAATTGGGGGCTGAACGCCTGGCTCGCCTGGCTGTTCATGGTGTTCGCCGGTTCGCTGGCGGCTACCACCATCTACTTCATTCTGGTGCGCGACTGGGGCGCCAGCCGCACCGGCACCTACGCCTTCATCTCCCCGGTGATCTCGGTCGCCGCCGGCATCGCCATTCTCGGCGAGCGGGTGGACTTGCTGGAGGCCGGCGGCATGGCGTTGATGCTGGTGGCGGCGTTCATGGTGCTGCGCAAGGTGTGAGCCTCACGCGCCGGCGATGATTGCGTCGGCGATTTTCTCCGCCGTCATCAGCGTCGGGATATTGGTGTTGGCGCAGGGCACCACGGGGAACACCGAGGCATCCACCACCCTGAGCCCGTCGATACCGCGCACGCGGCCGGCGGTGTCGGTGACGGCCATCGGGTCGTCATCGCGGCCCATGCGGCAGGTGCAGGAGGCATGCCAGACGCCGATCACCGCCTTGCGGATGAAGGCCTCCGCGGCGTCGTCATCCTGCATCACCTCGGCGAAGCTGTGGCCCTCGACGACGAGGTTGTTGATCATCCACGTCCTGAGCGCCGCCGGCCCGTCGAGCAGGCGGCTGATCACGCCGGTGATCACCCGGTTGCGGGTGTTGACCACGCCGATTTTGCGCACCCGGTCGGAATAGGCGGCGGGGAAGGGGTCGGTGGTGACGGCGCGCATGGCGTCCGACAGCTGCATCCGCCCGAGCATGCGGAAGCCGTCGATCAGGCGCTCAAGATCCCGCCGGTCGGACAGCAGGTTGAACTCCACCACCGGCTCGGCCCCGGGATCGCGGCTGGCGAGGCGGACCTGGCCGGTTTCGGAGAAGGTCTTGTTCACGAACAGGATCATCGAACCGATCTGCTCGCCGACGGCGTGCCAGGCGGATTTGGTGGCCGCGGCGACAAACATGTCGCCCTGCGGCGCCTCCGCGAGCCCCGAGGAATAGCGCGCGCCCACCAGGATATGGCGGCGCGTGAGGTCATTGAGGCGGGCATGCGGCCGCACGAAGGAGGAGAGCGCGATGGAGGGATGGTCCATCAGCCGCTGGCCGACGCCGGCGAGGTTGTGGCGGACCTCGATGCCCATCTCGCGCAGATGCATCGCCGGGCCGATGCCGGCGCGCAGGAGATGGGCGGGGGAGTGGATGGCGCCCGAACTCAGGATCACCTCGCGGGCGCGGAATTCCTGCATCTTCCCGGCGACACGGGCGCGCACGCCGACGCAGCGGCGATCCTCGAACAGGAGTTCGCTCACCTGGGTGTCGGTGGAGATGGTGAGGTTGTCGCGCAGGCGGGTGCCGGGATCGAGATAGCCGATGGCGGCCGAGACCCGCCGGTCATAGGCGTTGGAGATGGTGACCGGGAAATGCCCGTCGGCGAATTCGCCGTTCTGGTCGGGCAGGTAGGGCAGTCCGGCCTCGGCGAAGGCCTGGGCGGCGGCCTTGCTGTGGGGGCTCCACAAATCCGGGAAAATGCGGCGGATGGGGATGCGGCCCTCCTTGCCGTGCAACGGGCCGTCGAAATCCATGTCCCGCTCGACCTTGCGGAAGTAGGGCAGCACGTCATCCCAGCCCCAGCCGGCGGCGCCGCGGGCTGCCCAGTCCGCATAGTCCGAGGGGGCGCCGCGATTGGCCATCTGGCCGTTGATGGAGGAGCCGCCGCCGAGCACGCGGGCCTGCTCGTATTTGCGCACCGGCGGCCGCTCGCTCGCCGGCGCGTTGTGCTGCACCACCTGGGTGGTGACGCGAAGTTCGGACCAATGGAAGCGCGGGTCGAAATAGACGGTGCCGGGGTAGGAATCGAGGATTTCGGGCGGCACCTTGCCGTCAGGTGTGTCCTGCCCGGCTTCGCACAGCAAAACGCGATGCGAATTGCGAGCCGACAGGCGGTTGGCCAGAACTGAGCCCGCCGAGCCGCCGCCGACGATGATGGTGTCCCAGGTCATCCAGTCCCCTCCCGATTTGGCCTTCGGCCACGTTCTTCCCGCACAAGATCACAGGATTTGCCGGATTGCCCAGGGGCTGGCGGCAAAAGATGTGCGGGCAGCGCGTCGGGGGAGCCAAGGGTTCCGCTTCTTCGCGCTATGTCTGGCACGATCATTGCGCGATGCCTGCGCATGACAATGCAATCCCCTCCCCGCGCGTTTCCCGCCTTGGACGGCCTCCGCGGCATTGCCGCGCTCGCCGTCGCCGCCCGGCATGCTCCGTATTTGTGGGCCGATGGATACCCCGCCGGATTCCTGCACCAGACCTATCTGGCGGTGGATTTTTTCTTCGTTCTCAGCGGCTTCGTGCTGTGTCACGCCTACGGTCAGCGCTTCCAGGCCGGTTTGCCGGTGCGGAGTTTCATGCTGGGACGGCTCGTCCGGCTCTACCCGCTGTATTTCACCGCTTTTGTCCTCGCCTGCGCCATTGCCGTGATCCGCCTGGTCCGTGCCAAGGTCACACCCTTTGAATTCGCGGGTAATTTGACGGCTGGGGTGCTCTTCCTGCCGTCCCCTTTGAGCGCGACCGATTTGTTTCCGATGAACCTGCCGGCCTGGTCGCTGTTCTTCGAACTGGTCGCCAATCTCGCCTTCGCGCTGATCGGCCGCCGGCTGACCATGCGGGTCACTGGCATGATCACCGCCGGCGGGGCGGTTGTCCTGCTGGCGGCCGTGCCGATGGGTTGGCTCGGCTTCGGCTCCGTGGACGGACCGCTCGACGCCGGGCCGACCTGGCAGTCGATGGGCGGCGGGCTCGCGCGGGTGACCTTCTCGTTCTTTGCCGGCGTGCTGATGTACCGGCTCCGCTCGGTCTGGACGCCACGGCTCGCCGTGCCGGCCTGGCTGGCCCTGGCAGCCGTGTGCGCCATTCTGGCGGGGGCGCCGGAAAAGGCATGGGAGGTGGCCTATGATCTCACCGCCGTTCTCGTCGCCTTCCCGTTGATCGTCTTCTTCGGCGCCACCAGCCGTCTGCGGCCGATTGCCGCGCGGGCCGCGAGCGCGATGGGTGATGCCTCCTACGCGATCTACGTGCTGCAATTCCCACTATTCGGCCTGCTGCCGCCGGCCTTCGCCGTGCTGCTCGGCTACAAGCCGCCGGAGATCTCGCTCGGGTTCGGCCTCGCCTGTGTCGCCCTCGTCGCCATCGTGGGATGGGCGGCGGATCGGGTGATCGACCGGCCGGTCCGGAGCAAATTATCCGCGATGCTCCGCCGGCCGCGGCAGAGTGCGATGCCAGGGCTCGAGCCTAGGCTCTACCCGCGCGCTTGATCCGGTCGGCGATCTTCTCGGCGCACATGATGACGGGGATGTTGAGGTTGGCGCAGGGGATGGTCGGCATGATCGAGGCATCGCAGACCATGAGGCCATCGACGCCGATGACATGGCCGGCCGGGTCGGTCACCGCCATCGGGTCACGCGGGTCGCCCATGCGGCAGGTGCCGCTTGGGTGCCAGACGCCACCGACCATGCGGCGGAGGTGGTCCTCCAAGGCCGCGTCATCGGTGGCGAGCGCGGTGACGTCGGGCGCGCCTTCGGTGGCCTCGGCGATCATGCGGCGGCGCAAAGCGGGGGAGAGGTCCATCAGCGGGCCGGCGACTCCCATCACCACGCCGTTGCGCCGGCTGGGGCGCATCAGGGCCTTGATGCGCGCGGAGTAGGAAGAGGCGAAGATGTCCTCCACCGCGCCCAGTGCCCGCGCCCCCTCCAGCACGCTCAGGCAGAAGCGGAAGGATTGCATGAGCCGCGTGAGATCGCGGGGATCGGAGAGCATGCGGAAGTCGACATCGGGCGGCCCGTCCAGCGCCGCGCCGAGGCGGACCCGGCCGCGCGCGTAGGATTTGTTGACCCAGCCATAGAGCGTGCCGATCCGCTGGCCGACAGCGTGCCAGCCCGAGCGGGTTGAGACGGCGACATGCATGTCCCCCTCCGGCGTGCCGTCCAGGCCGGAGGACCAACGGAGCAGGGATTGCAGATGGTAGTGCTCGCCGAGCGGCGCCCGGGCGGCCGGGGCGAGGAAGGCGCTGAGGCCGATCGCGGGATGCTCTTGCAAATTCTCGCCGACTCCCGGCCGCGCGGCGGCGACTTGGATGCCGCGCTCGGCGAGGTGCCCACCCGGGCCGATGCCGCTGCGCAGCAGCAGCGCCGGGCTGCCGATGGCGCCGGATGACACGATCACCCGCCGTGCCGCGATGTGCTGCGTGCCGCCCGGCCCCTCGACCAGCAGCCCGGTCACCCGCCCGCCCTCGATCGCGATGCGGCGCACCGCGGTGCCGGTGAGGATGGTGAGGTTGGGCCGCCGCCGCACGGTTGGCGTGAGATAGGCGAGCGCCACGCTGGCCCGCCGTCCGTTGGCATCGACGTTGATGGCGGTCGGGAAAACGCCGGTCTGCCATTCCCCGTTCTGGTCATCCGCCGGTGGCAATCCGAGCTGGCCGGCGGACTGCTCGACTGCGCGGATATAACCCGACCACTCCGTGCGGCGCACGCGCTGGATCGGCAGGGGGCCGTCGGTGCCGTGGAGGTCTCCGCCGTAGGTGAGATCGGTTTCGAGCTTGCGGAAGAAGGGCAGCACATCCTCCCAGCCCCAGCCGGCGGCACCATGGGCGGCCCATTCGTCGTAGTCGGCGGGCTGGCCGCGATTGGCGCCGAGCCCGTTGACGGAGGAGCCGCCGCCGAGCAGGCGGGGCTGCTCGTAGGGCCGGGGGGTGGCGGGCTGATTGCCGCGCAATTCGCCCATCGTCGCTTGCAGCCCGGTCCAGAACCAGGCGCCGTTGAATTGCGCGCGGCCGGGGTAGGAGGAGGCGATGGCGGCGGGCACCGCGCCCTCCTCGATGTTCGGCCCGGCCTCCACCAGCAGCACGCGCGTCGCCGGGTCCTCGCTCAGCCGTGCCGCCAGCACGCCCCCGGCCGAGCCGCCGCCGGCGATGACGATGTCAAAAGCGCCGGCCGGCTCCATCGCCGCCGCTCAGCCGTCGGCGCGGGGAACCCAGGGGATTTGCGCCACCTCGATGCCCTCCTCGGCCAGTGACTCGGCCTCGGCGGGCGTGGATTCGCCGTAGATGCCGCGCGCCTCGCTTTCGCCGTGATGGATCTTGCGGGCCTCCTCGGCGAAGCTGTTGCCGACATAGTCGCAATTGCGCTCCACCTCGTCGCGCAGGCGCTGCAACATGGCGCGCACCTGGTCCGGCACTTTCTCGCCGCCGATGGCGACCGGCACTTGCGGGGTCTCGGGCGTTGCGGGCTTGCGGGTCTTGCGCGGCGGGCGGCCCTTCTTGGGCACGGCGGGGGCCATCAGCGCGCGTTCGACCTGCACCGAGCCGCAGATGGGGCATTCCACCAAACCGCGCGCGGCCTGAAGCTCGAAGCCGGCGCTATCGGCGAACCAGCCGTCGAACTCATGCGCCTGCTCGCATCGCAACTGGTAGTGCATCATCCCCGCGAACCCGTTCCCTTCATCCGATCGTCCCGCCAGTTTGGCACTCCCCGGGCGGGAGTGCCAAGTGCCGGGTTACGCCGCCAGCAGCGTGTCGAGCTTGCCGGAGCCTTCGAGGGCCATCAGGTCATCGCAGCCGCCGATATGAGCGCCGTCGATAAAGATCTGCGGCACCGTGCTGCGCCCGGAGCGGCGGTTGGATTCCTCGCGCTCGGCCGAGCCGTTCGGCGCGTCGATCTCGGTGAAGTCCACGCCCTTGCGGCTCAGCAGCCCTTTGGCGCGCGCGCAGAAGCCGCACCAGTCCTGCGTGTAGATTTCGACCTTTGCCATTTTCGTCTCCATTGTCTGCCCCAGAGCTTTGTGTCACGGCCGCTACAGTGCAAGCCCCCTATCCCTCTAATGCTCGCGCGGATCGGTGACGCGGGCGGCGACCAGCACGTCGACGGCCGCAGCGCCGGCCGCCAGCAGCGCCCGCGTGCAGGCCCGCGCGGTGGCGCCGGAGGTCAGCACGTCATCCACCAGCAGCACCCGCCGCCCGGCGATGGCGCCGCGCCGGGTCGGGCGCATCGCGATGGCATCGCGCATTTCCGCCGCCCGCGCCGCCGCCGGCAGGCTGGCGAGCGGGGCCGTGCGGCGCGTGCGCAGTAGCGCGTCGAGCACCGCAACCCGCCCGCCGAGCCGGGCGACGGCTTGGGCCAGCATCGCCGCCTGGTTGTAGCGCCGGCCGATCAGCCGGGCGCGATGCAGCGGCACCGGCACCAGGACATCGGCCTCGCGCACCAGGCGCAGCCCGGCGCGATACATCATCGCCGCGAGCCCGCGCGCCATCTCCGGCCGATCGCCATATTTCAGCGGCAGCACCAGCCGGCGCGCCTGCCCGTCATACAGCACCGCCGCCCGCGCCCGCTCCCAGGGTGGCGGATCGGCCCGGCATTCCGCGCAGAGCCCCTCGCCTGGCGCGGCGAATGGCACGCCACAGCCGACGCAGCAGGGCTCGGTGATGAACGCCGTGGCGCGGAAGCATTCGGCGCAGAGCAGGCCGGGCTGCGCGACGGGGATGTCGCAGGTCAGGCAGAGCGGCGGCAGCAGGAAATCGAGCGCGAGCCGGCCGGCGGAGATCACCTGCTACACGCCAAAACGCACCGTGCCGTCACGGGCGATTTCGTGCACCAGGTCGATCTCCCAGGAGAGATAGGCCTTCATCGCGTCCTCAACGCCGGAATTGCGGTCATAGGGCCGCAGGTAGAAATCGACGCAGTCGCCATCGGCGGGCACCTTGCGGTCCTTGGCGAGCTCGCCGCCATCCTGCTTCCAGGCCGCGGTGCCGCCGCGCAGCGCGACCACGCGGGCCGAGGTGAGCGCCTGCGCCTCCTCCACCGCCCATTGCGCCTGCACGCCGTCGGGTGAGGTCAGCACCACCAGCGTCGCTTTCGCCAGCCGGTCCTTCAGCAAAGCGAGGCGGGTGCGGATGCCCCAGATGGCGCCCGCGATATGGCCGTCGCGGAAATCGATGCTGCGGGCGAGATCGACGATCAGCGCGTCATCGAAGGCGGCGAGCGTGTCGGCGTCGATCATCGGCACGTCAGGCAGTTCGGGCGCGGCGGGGCGAGGGAGGGCGGCGGCGGTGAGACCGCCCGTCACCACGAACACCTCCGGATGGCCCATCTGCCGCAGCCAGGCCGCGCTCATTCGCGCCCGCACCCCGTCATCATCCACCAGGGCGATGCGGGCGCCGCGCACGCCGATCCAGGTATCCGTCGCCTGCACCAGCTGCCCACCCGGTGCCGAGACGCTGCCGGGGAGGTGGCCGGCGGCGAACTCCGTGGGGTCCCGCACGTCCAGCACGTAGAGGCTCCGGGTCATATCCGCGGCCAGCGCGGCCAGCCCCGCAGCGTCGATCACCTGCACACCGGAGCGGCTGGCGAAGGCATCGGCGCGGGCCATCGCCTGATCGACAGTCTGCGGCGCGCCGGCGCGGAAGCGGGCGTCGCGGCCGCGATCGCACACGAGGCCGGCGAGCTCCCAGCCCATGGTGCCGTTGCGCAGCGCCACCACCTTATTGGGGATGCCGGCTTGCCGCAGGCTCTCGGCGCCGAGGATGGAGCGGGTGCGGCCGGCGCAGTTCACCACCACCAGCGTGTCGGGGTTCGGCACCATGTCCCCGATGCGATACACCAGCTCGCCGCCGGGCACGCTCACCCCGGTGGGGATCGACATGCGCTGGTATTCCTCCCAGGTGCGGCTATCCAGCACCACCATGTCCCGCCCGGAGTCGATCCAGGATTTCAGCTCCGGCGGGTCGACGCTCTCGGTGCCGAAATGGTGCTCGATCCACTCGCCGAACGCCTTGGACGGCACGTTGACGCCGCTGAACAACACGTAGCCAGCCGCCGCCCAGGCGGGGGTGCCGCCAACGAGCACGCTGACATTGCCGGCCCCGATGCCCTCGAGATAGGCGGCCAGACGCTCGGCCAGCCCGCGCCCGTCATCGACGCAGACGATGCGGGTGGCGAGGTTGGGCAGCAGCGCATGGGCGCGGGCCTCGGCGCGCGACAGCGGGCAGGGCACCGCCCAGAACAAATGCGAGGCGCCGAACTCGCCCTCCTCGCGCGCGTCCAGCAACGCAAGCTCGCTGCCATCCTCGATCCAGGCGCGCAGGGTGGGGGCGGTGATGCGGTTCATGGCTGTTCCTCCGAAACTTGGGCGGAGATTACGTCCGCCCCCCCTTTGCAGCAACGCCCGGCGCGGGCACATGGGGAGCATGAGCCAGGCCATGCACGTGTTCGACCGTTCAGCCGTCCGCCGCCACCGCGACCGGGCGGCGGCCACGATGGACAGCACCGCCGCTGTCTATGCCGACGTCGCCGAACGCCTGCTCGACCGGCTGGACGACACCACCACGCGCTTCACCCGCGCGCTCGATATCGGCGGCCGCGGCATCGTGGCACCCATGCTGGCGGCGCGCGGCATGTCGGTGGTCTCCTGCGACCTCTCGCCGGCGATGGCGGCGCGCTCCGGGGGCTTGGCGGTGGCGGCGGACGAGGAGTTTCTCCCCTTCGCGGCAGGGAGTTTCGACCTCGTGGTGGCCAATCTCGCGCTGCATTGGGTGAACGACCTGCCCGGCGCCCTGATCCAGATCCGCCGCGCCCTGGCGCCCGACGGGCTGTTCCTCGCCAGCATCCCCGCCCTTGGCACGCTGGCTGAACTGCGCGCTGCGCTCACCGAGGCGGAGGCGGCTTTGAGCGGCGGCGCCGCGCCACGTGTCTCGCCCTTCCCCGATCTGCGCGACTGCGCCGGCCTGCTGCAACGCGCCGGTTTCGCCTTGCCAGTGGCCGATGCCGAGGACATCACCCTGGCCTACGCCTCGCCCTTCGCGCTGCTCCAGGATCTCCGCGCCGCCGGCGAGACCAACGCGGTGGCGCTGCGCGACCGCCGCAACCCGCCGCGCGACCTCTTCCCCGCCGCCCTCGCTGGGCTGCCCGCGCGCGACGGTCGGCATCCCGCCACACTTCGGCTCGCCATGTTGACCGGCTGGGCACCCGCACCAACGCAGCCTCAGCCGGCCAAACGCGGCTCAGGCACCATCAGCCTCGCCGATGTGTTGGGCAGCGACCCGCTGAATTAGTTGCGCGGCAGCCGCGCCCGGTCCGGTGCGTCGGGGTTCTGGGCGCGATGGCGCAGCAGATGGTCGGCCAGCACCAATGCCAGCATCGCCTCCCCCACCGGGACGGCGCGGATGCCGACGCAGGGATCATGCCGCCCCTTGGTCATCACATCCACCTCGGCACCGGCGCGATCGACGCTCTGGCGGGTCGCGAGAATGGAACTGGTCGGCTTCACCGCGAAGCGCGCGACGATCGGCTGACCCGTCGAAATCCCACCGAGAATGCCGCCGGCATGGTTGGAGCCGAACACCACCTCGCCATCGGACATCCGCATCTCATCGGCATTCGCCTCGCCGCTCAGCGCGGCGGCCGCGAACCCATCGCCGATCTCTACGCCCTTCACCGCGTTGATGCTCATCAGCGCGCTCGCCAGATCGGCATCGAGCTTGCCGTAGATCGGCGCGCCGAGCCCAGGCGGCACACCCTCGGCCACCACCTCGATCACCGCGCCGCAGGAGGAGCCGGATTTGCGGA
>CAIPLM010000015.1 GCA_903865895.1 uncultured Rhodospirillales bacterium
GATCTCGCGACCGGGCGGCGCTTCACCTACGGCGAATTCCATGCCCGCATCGATGGCATCGCCGCCGGGCTCGCGGGGGAATTCGGCATCGGCGTGGGCGATCGCGTGGCCTCGCTGTCACTGGCCAGCACCGATGTGTTCGAACTGCAATTCGCCTGTTTCCGCCTCGGCGCGATTTTCGTGCCGCTCAACATCCGCCTGGCCGATGCCGAATTCTCCGCCATCCTGGCCAATTGCGCCCCGGCGCTCCTGGTGCATGACGCGGCCCATGCCGCCCGCGCCGCCCTGCTGCAGGCCGCCGGCGGCGTGGCGCAACTGCTGGCGACCGGTCCGGAGAGTGACTTCGAGCGATTGGCCACGAGCGGCACAGCCCCTTCCGCCTATGCCCGCCAGACGCTCAACGATACCTGCACGCTGCTCTACACCTCCGGCACCACCGGTCTGCCGAAAGGCGTGATGGTGAGCCACGCGATGAACCTGTTCAACGCGCTGCATTGCGCCAACCTCGCCGGGATCGACGCGCAATCGGTCCATTTCTGCGTGCTGCCGCTGTTCCATACCGGCGGGCTGAATGTGTATTCCAACCCGGTCTTCCATTCCGGCGGCACGTTGGTGGTGATGGCGGCCTTCGACCCCGGTGCCGCGCTGCGTGTGCTGGGCGACAAGGCGATGGGCATCACCCATTTCTTCGGCATTCCCGCGCATTACCAGTTCCCGGCGGCGCATCCCGATTTCCGGCTCACCGATTTTTCCGGCATCCGGCACGCCGGCGTTGGCGGCGCGCCGGCCGCGGTCTCGCTGATCGAGGCCTGGCAACGCCAGGGGGTAAATCTCACCCAGGGCTACGGCATGACCGAGACCGGGCCGCTGGTGCTGTATCTCGACTCCGTGGATGCCGCGCGCAAGGCGGGGAGCGCCGGCAAACCGGCGATGCATGTTGGCTTCCGCGTGGTCGGCCCGGAGGGCAGCGATGTCGGGGATGGCGAGGTCGGCGAGATCTGGCTGCGCGGGCCGTCGATCACCCGGGGCTACTGGAACAATCCCGAGGCCACGGCGGCAGCCTTCAGCGATGGCTGGCTGCGCACCGGGGACGCGGCGATGCGCGATACAGAGGGCTATTACTTCATCGTCGATCGCTGGAAGGATATGTACATCTCAGGCGGCGAGAACGTCTATCCGGCCGAGGTGGAGAACGTGCTGTACCGCCATCCCGCCATCGCCGAAGCGGCCGTGATCGGCGTGGCGAGCCCGCGCTGGGGCGAGGTGGGGCGCGCGATCGTGGTGCTCAAGCCCGGCGCTGCGCTCGACGAGGCGGAGGTGATCGCCCACTGCGCGGCGAATCTCGCGCGCTACAAACTGCCGCAGGGCGTGGTGTTCACCGATATCCTGCCGCGCAACGCGACGGGCAAGGTGCACAAGCCGACCCTGCGCGCCGCCCATGGCACCGCCGCCGCCGTGTGAACGCTAGTCGAACGCCCCCGGCGCACTCATCCCGGCATAGAGCGCCCGCTCGGCATCGCGGAACCCGTTCACCACCTTGGACTCCACGTCGAACACCATCGTGGCGTTGGTCTCGGGCTGCCAGGCCGGCCAGGGCAGGGCAGGGGTGGCCGGGTTGCCGCTGCGGGCGAAAGCGAGCCAGGCGGCGCTCATCTGATCCGCCACGCGCTGCGGCTCCGGCCCGGTGCCGACCATGGAGGTGGATTTGGCGACATTGTCGAACACCAGCGCCAGCTCCAGGGAGTGCGGGCTCTGCCACTTGCCGCCATCCACCGGCGTCTTCCAGTCCAACTCATAGAGATAGACCGGCGCCGCGTGCTGCGACGCCTTCTGCGCCGCCTGCGTCCAGGAGCCCTTCTGGAAGGAATTGGCGGTGGCGATGGTGAAGAACAACTCCGATGGCGTGGCGGAGGGCCGCGCCGCCCGGTAATGCGCCAGCACCTTCTCGGCATCCTCCGGCTTGAAGCGCAGCGCGAGCCGCTGACGCAGCCCGGCCTCGTCAAGCGTGAAGCTCGCGGGATCCCCGCCGCCGATCAGCATGGTCATCTCGGTCGCGGTATTGCCGATCATCATCGGCACCTCCGCTGAAATCGCGGGCGGGTTGGGCCACCACGGCCCGGCCGGCAGCGCCGTCCCATCGGCCACCGGCCGCCAGGTCGGGCGATCCGCCCCCCGCCCGGCCTTGGCGATCCCCGCGACCAGCGCATCGACCGGAATCTCCGCAAGCTTCTCTGCTTCGCCAGCGGGAATCTCCAGCGCGGCAAGCAAAGCGCGCGCATGCCGCGTGCCCTCCGCCGGCGACATCGCCTGCAGATGGGCGTTGCGCGCGTAGGAGCCACTTTGCACGATGGCACGGTGGAACAGCCCGGCCGCCGCCGGCATCGCCATGATGGTGGAAACCTTGCCACCCCCGCCCGACTGCCCGAAAATCGTGACATTCCCGGCATCGCCACCGAACTCGGCGATATTGTCCCGCACCCATTGCAGCGCCGCGACGAGATCGAGCATGCCGGGATTGGCCGCCGCCGCCAGCTTCGGCGCCGCCTCGGTGAGATAGGCGTAGCCGAAGGCGTTCAGCCGATGATTGACCGTCACCACCACTACATCGCCGCGCAGGGCCAGCCGCGTGCCGTCGAACACGTTGCGCGAGCCGGACAGCGAGGAGAAATCCCCGCCATGAAACCACACCATCACGGGCCGCTTCGCCCCGTCGCGCAGCCCGCGCGTCCAGACGTTCAACCCAAGGCAGTCCTCGCTCATCTCCTTGTCGAACGTCCAGGAGGCGAACAACCCGCCAAGGCTGATGATCGGCTGCGGTGACATCGGCGCGAAGGCCAGCGCATCGCGCGTCTCGCCCCACGGCGCCGGCGGCTGCGGCGCGCGAAACCGGTTGGCGCCCGCGGTGGAGGCGCCGTAGCGAATGCCCTTGAAGCTGTGCACCCCCTCGGCGGTCGCGCCACGCACGCGGCCGTAACGGGTGGCGGCGACGGGTGCGTCGGTCATGGTCTGGGCCTTTGCCTGGGGGGCGGCAATGGCCGCCGCGGATGCGCTGATGAGGGAGCGGCGTTGGAGCATGGCGATCCTCGTGCGGCGTTATTCTTTTTGGAGCCTTGGCGCTGAGGCTAGCCCGATGCCATCGGGCCCTGCAAGATCGGGTGATCCGTTGATGTGCCGCGGGTCAGGCCTCCACGAGGTCGAGGCGGCGCTTGATGAGCTCGACGTCCCCGCCCACGCGGTCGACACGGCGGGACAGGCTCGCGTACTGCCCTTCGATCAGGCCAAGACGCTCCTTGACTTCGAGCATGTCGCCCCTGAGGGCGGCAAGATCGCCGCGGATGGCGCGGAGGAGTTCGAGCACAAGGTTTGGCGAGGTGTCGCTCATGATGTGTCCTTTCGAAGAATATCCTTAGCGCCAACGGTTCGCGATTGCACGACTATTGACCCGCAGGCGCCGTGCTGTTGGAGTCCGGCGCGAGTGAACCGGGAGGTCCTGCGCATGAACCGAATTCTGGCAACCCTGCTCGCCACGACCGTGCTCGCCAGCACGGCGCAGGCGGCCAAAGACAGCATCATCCTCGGCATGCCGCTCGAGCCCCCGATGCTCGACCCCACGGCCGGCGCCGCCGCGGCGATCAAGGAAGTCACCTACGCCAATATCTTCCAAGGCCTGACCCGCATCAACGACAAGGGCGAAGTCGCCTCCCAGCTCGCCAAAAGCTGGACCATCTCCGCCGACGGCCTCACCTACACCTTCGCGCTGCAATCCGGCGTGAAGTTCCATGACGGCACGCCCTTCGACTGCGCCATCGTGAAATTCACCTATGAGCGCGCCGTCGCGGCGGACAGCACGAACTCCCAGAAAGGCTTCTTCGAGCCGATCGCCTCCACCGCCTGCCCCGATCCGCTCACCGCGGTAATCACCCTGAAGCGCCCCACCGGCGGCTTCTTGTTCAACATGGGCTCGGGCGACGCGGTGATGATGGCGCCCAACTCGGTCGTCACCAACAAAACCAACCCCGTCGGCACCGGCCCCTTCGTGTTCAAGCGCTGGGTCAAGGGTGACCGGGTGGAGATCGAGCGCAACCCGAATTACTGGGGCCCCGCGCCGAAGATCGCCAGCGCCACCTTCCGCTTCATCGCCGATCCCTCGGCGGCGACGGCGGCGGTGATGGCCGGCGATCTCGACGCCTACCCGCTCTTCCCCGCCCCGGAATCCCTCGACAAGATCCGCGCCGACAAGCGCTTCGCCGTCGTGCTGGGCTCC
>CAIPLM010000016.1 GCA_903865895.1 uncultured Rhodospirillales bacterium
GAACTTGACCTCGTCGGAGACGTGCGGCGAGAGGTCGATGGCTTCGGTGGGCGAAAAGATGCTGTTCATGCTCGCTCTGGCGGCAACGCGGCCGCTTCTCTGAGGCGTTTCATCCCGGCGTTGAGAAAACGAATCTCCCCATGCCGCTTGTTGCACTCAATTTGTGCTAGGCGGCGCGGCAAGTCCAGCCAGCGCGGCGCTTCCCGTCCCCCGCATCGCACGGTACCATGCGCATGAGGCGAGGAGGTCCAGTGATGTCAAACATCCCCATGAGCTATGTCAGCGGCATATCGAGCGTGCCGCTTATCGGCCAGACCATCGGCAACTACTTCGATGGCGTGGTCGCCCACCATGGCGATCGCGAGGCCCTCGTCGCCCCCGCCCAGGGGATTCGCTGGACCTGGCGCGAGCTCGCCGCGCGGGTCGATGCCATGGCCGCGGGGCTGTTGGCTCTGGGGCTGAAGCCCGGCGAGCGCATCGGCATCTGGTCGCCCAATAACGCGGAATGGGTTGTCACCCAGTTCGCTACCGCCAAGGCCGGGCTCATCCTGGTCAATATCAATCCGGCCTACCGGCTGTCCGAGCTGGACTACGCGCTCAACAAAGTCGCCTGCCGCGCCCTGGTCACCGCCACCGCCTTCAAGACCAGCGACTATGCGGGCATGTTGATGACGCTGTGCCCTGAGCTGAAAAGCTGCGTGCCGGGCCATCTCGAAGCGCCGAAAGTGCCGAGTCTGCGCCTGGTGATCCAGATCGGCGCCCGCACCATCCCTGGCGCGCTGCCCTTCGCGGAGGTGGCCGACCTCGCCACGGCAACCTCCCGCGCCGAGGTGGCCGCGCTGGCTGGGCGGCTGCAATTCGACGAGCCGATCAACATCCAGTTCACCTCCGGCACCACGGGCGCGCCTAAGGGTGCCACGCTCACCCACCACAACATCCTCAACAACGGCTTCTTCACCGCCGAGACCATGAAGCTCGGCCCGAAGGACCGGCTGTGCATCCCGGTGCCGCTTTACCACTGCTTCGGCATGGTGATGGGCGTGCTGGGCTGCCTCACCCATGGCTCCACCATGGTCTTCCCCGGCGAAGGGTTCGACCCGCTGGCCACGCTTGAGACGGTTTCCGCCGAGCGCTGCACCGCGTTGTATGGCGTGCCCACCATGTTCATCGCCCAGATGGACCATCCCCGCTTCGCCGAATTCGATCTCTCCACGCTGCGCACCGGCATCATGGCCGGGTCGCCCTGCCCGATCGAGGTGATGCGCCGGGCGATCGCCCTGATGCACCTCAGCGACATCACCATCGCCTATGGCATGACCGAGACCTCCCCGGTCTCCTTCCAGACCACGCTCGATGACCCGCTGGAGCGCCGTGTCGCCACCGTAGGGCGTATCCATCCGCATCTCGAATGCAAGATCGTCGATGCCGAGGGCCGGGTGGTGCCGGCCGGCTCGCCGGGCGAGCTTTGCACGCGCGGCTACTCGGTGATGCGCGGCTACTGGGACGACGAGGCGCGCACCGCCGAAGCGATTGACAAGGGGCGCTGGATGCACACGGGCGATCTCGCGACCATCGATGCCGAGGGCTATTGCGCCATCGTCGGCCGCATCAAGGACATGATCATCCGGGGCGGCGAGAACGTCTATCCGCGCGAGGTCGAGGAGTTCCTCTACCGCAACCCGAAGATCTCCGACGCCCAGGTGTTCGGCGTGCCGGACAGCAGGTACGGCGAGGAGATCGCCGTATGGATCAAGCTGCGCGACGGCGAGACCATGACGGAGCAGGAGGTCAAGGATTTCTGCCGCGACCAGATCGCCCATTACAAGGTGCCGCGCTACATCCGCTTCGTGGATGAGTTCCCGATGACGGTGACGGGGAAAATCCAGAAATTCCTCATGCGCGCCGAAATGCAACAGGCCAACCAGGAAAGTCGTGCTTCATGAAACGCCGCTACGTCACCGTCGATGTGTTCACCGAGACCAGGTTCGGCGGCAATCCGCTCGCTGTCGTGCTCGATGCCGAGGACCTCGACGGTGCGGCGATGCAGGCCATCGCGCGGGAATTCAACTATTCGGAAACCACCTTCGTACTGCCGCCGTCCGACCCTGCGCACACCGCCCATGTGCGCATCTTCACGCCCAATGAGGAACTGCCCTTCGCTGGCCACCCCAACGTTGGCACCGCCTACGCGCTGGCGCGCATTGGCCGGGTGTTCGATCGCGAGGTTCCGCCGCACCTCATCTTCGAGGAAGCCGCCGGCTTGGTGCCGGTGCGCATCCTGCATAAGGGCGGTGAGATTTCCGGCGCCGAATTGACCGCGCCGCAAGGCCTCACCCGCGGCAGCCCGGTTTCGCCCGAGGCGATCGCCGCCTGCCTCGGCCTTTCGGAGGACGACGTCGCCATTGACCGCCACGCCCCTATGGTCGCTGGTGTCGGCACCAGCTTTGTCATCGCCGAACTGCGCAAGCTCGAGGCGCTGTCGCGCATCCGGCCGGATGCGGCGGCCTTTGCGATCTATTTGCCGGTGGATGGCACCAGCAAGCTGCTGGCCTATGTCCGCTCCGGCCGCGGCGTGATCAATGACCGCATGGTGTTCGCGGTGCCCGATGTGCGCGAAGACCCCGCCACCGGCAGCGCCAACGCCGCGCTCGCCGCCCTGCTGGCCGATAATGCGCCCGAGCAGGACCAGACCTATAAATGGAAAATCCGCCAGGGCGTCGAAATGGGCCGCCCCAGCGTGTTGCTGGTGGAAGCCGACAAGGCGGCCGGGCAGGTGACCGCGATCCGCGTAGGGGGGAGTTGCGTGCCTGTCATGGAGGGGTTGATTGACGCCTGAGGCGCGCACAGCTTAGGCTCATTTCATGACACAGGTTCGCACCATGTCTGCGCGATTTAGCTACCGCTGGTATCTCCCGGCGATCTAGGAAGTCGCGTCCCCACGCAGATCATCCGAAGCCGCCCCACCAAGGCGGCTTTCGTGTTTCTGGTCTCGTGCGTTGCGTCCAGTTCACATTTGATCGCCAGGGTCGGGCGGCCTCTTCAACCAGAGAGGCAAAACCATGAGCGATTTCGATTTCGACGTCATCTCCGACGCATCCGCCCCCCGCCGCCGCCCGCCACAGCCAGTGCCGGTTCCGCCGAAGCCGGCGGCCGAAAAGGCGCCGGGGGGGAAGGAGGGGTAAGGGCTTCTTTTTTGAAAAAAAGAAGCAAAAAACCTCTATCCGGTTGGTTTCGCGCTCTCGCTGGAGAGAGCGGGGTGAACGGGGGATGGGAGGGGCGGCGTGCACACGTTCTACAAGGACATCCTCGAGCGGATCGACGCGCCGCCCTCCTGGTTTGATGACGCCGGCGTGCCGCGATACTGCGGGTTCACGCCAAAGCATTTGAACAATATCCATGCGCGTGAGGCTGTGCTGGCGGACATCGCCTGCCAGCAATGCGGCCGCCTGTTCAGGGTTGGCATGGCCGGCAGATCCGCCGATCAGGGACGGGGGCTGTGCGATGAATTTCGGCTCGGCGACCTCAGCTACGGCGACCCGCCTAATGTTGCATGTTGCAGCGGCGGCCCCTCGATGACCAGCGACATGCTCCGGGTGGTCGAATACTGGTCGCGGGAGAACGGCGTGGATTGGTTCCGCGATCCCGCGTTCGAGGGGCCGCTTCCGCTGCGCTGCGCGGCGGTTGATGTGGTGGCCGAGGTGATGGCCGCCGCCGGCCGGGGCGTGGCGTCCATACGCGTCGACTGCACCAGCCCGAGTCATCGCTACCATGTTGCTGGTCGGACTGTGGCGGCGATGGTGGCGCGGGGGCGGGTTCTGTTTGTGCATCCGGACCGCGCCGGCGGACACTTGCTGCGCGGATACGTGGGGCAAGAGGAGGTTGGTTACGCGGGCCAGCCGCGTGCCGCCACCATCGTGGGGTTTAGCCAACTCCCCGAGATATCGGTCGATGGCGTTGCGAGCGTCATCATCCTGTCCGGCGCGCCCCCCGGCATGGCCATGCGTGCGGATGTGAAGAAGGCGCACGAAGAGGTTTGGGAGAGGGCGCGGGTTTGGCTGGCCGCCGCGGCGCCTGGGCGGGTGGTGGTCGAGTTGGCGCTGGCAGGGCGGCGCCGAGCCATCGAAGCCCCAGGGGTGATTATCGACGGGTGGCAGACCCAGCCGCTGCCGGCCTGACCGCGCCGCGCTATCCCAGGGCGATTTCCTGCCACAGGGCGCGGGTCTCGGCGCCGGGGTTCTCCTCCACCCGGCATGGCACATCGAGCACCATCGTTGCGCGGTGGCTGGGTTCATAGGCCGGCCAGGCGGGGATGGCGGGGTGGCCGGGCGTGCCGGTATGGGTGAAGTGGGCCCAGGTCTCGGCCACGATGCCGGCAAGCCCTGCCGCCGCGGGCGCGCCGGCGGCGACCCCGGTGAGGTCGGTGGTATCGAAGGTGAGGGGCACGTCGATCGCATGCGGTGCACCCAGGCGGCCGCCATGGGCGGGGGATGGCCAAGCGAAGCGGTAGTAGAAGGCGGGCGCGGCGCCGAGTGCCGCCTTGCCCTCGGCCATCAGCACGGAGCGTGAGCGGAAGCGCCCATCGGTCATCGCGGCGATCAGGCGTTCGGCGGGATTGGCGGCGGGCATCAGGCGGCGATAGGTCTCCAGCACTTCCGACGTTCGCGCACCCGCCATGGCGAGTACCTGCCGGGCGAGGCCGTCCTCGCTCAGCGTGCGATGCCACACCGCGTCGACATGGGTGAGGAACAGCGTCGCCTCCTGGGCGGTGTCGCCGATCATCAGCGGGATACCGGCGGAGATCGCGAGTCCTTCGGGCGAGCCTGGGTGATGCGCCACTACCTCGCCATCCATGGTCGGGCCGAAGGGGTAGCGGTCGAGCAGCGGATAGGGGGAGGGGCCAAGTGCCTGTTCGGCGGGCGCGATGGCGGCGATCAGTGCTTCCATCGGCAGCGCCAGGAGGGCTTCGACCGGCGCGCCAACGAGGCCGAGATGGGCCAGCACCGCGTCGGTCAGTCGCGCCGCGCGCTCCGGCGTGCGCAACCTTACCGAGGCGCCGGACTGGATGATGGCGCGATGGAATAGGCCCTGGGCGGCGGGCATCGCCATCAGCGTGCTGACCTTCCCGCCGCCGCCGGATTCACCGAATATCGCGACGCAGCCGGGATCGCCGCCGAAGGCGCCGATGTTGTCGCGCACCCAGCGCAGCGCCGCCAGCATGTCGAGCGCGCCGGCATTGCCGGACAGCGCGTACGCGGTGCCGT
The DNA here is from genome assembly GCA_903865895.1 of uncultured Rhodospirillales bacterium. Taxonomy (GTDB): domain Bacteria; phylum Pseudomonadota; class Alphaproteobacteria; order Acetobacterales; family Acetobacteraceae; genus CAIYPH01. The sequence continues at coordinate 5,262 of CAIPLM010000016.1, forward strand.
AGCGCGCGGCGAGGTCGAGATGGCCGAAGATGTTGAGCCGTTGGTTGACCGTCACCACCACCACATCGCCGTGCCGGGCCAGGCGTGAGCCCCGCACGGTGTCGTTGTTGGAGGAGCCGAAGGAGAAGGCGCCGCCATGGAACCACACCATCACCGGCCGTGGAGATGCCGGGGGCAGGGCGGTCGTCCAGACGTTGAGGGCGAGGCAGTCCTCGCTCTCGGGCGAGGGGTCGGGCGCGCCGAGGAAGCCCGCCATCTCCGGCCGCTGCGCCGGGCCGCCGCGGAATTGCGGCGCCTGGGTGGCGAAGGCGGTCGCATCCCGCACGCCGGCCCAGGGCGCGGGCGGGCGGGGCGGCAGAAAGCGGGCGGCGCCGGCGGTGCTGGCGCCATAGGGGAGCGACTTGAACGCCGCCACCCCTTCGACGAGGGCGCCCCGCACCCGTCCATCCGCAATTTCGACGATCAGGTTTTCAGCGATGTCTGCCATGTGGGCCTCCCTGGCCGGGAGCATGGCTGCCGGTGGCGGTGCTGTCGAGCCGCCGTTCAGTGGCTGACGGTGGCGAGGAACTGCCGCCATTGCGCCAGCACGGTCGCCTCGGCGAATTCGCCCTCGAAGCGGGCGCGCCCGGCGGCGGCGAGGCGGGCGGCGAGCGGTGCGTCGTCGAGCACGCGGGCGATGCCATCGGCCAGCGCCGCAGGATCCTCATGCGGCACGATCAGCCCGTCGGCGCCATCCTGGATCAGCTCCGCGGGGCCATCGGCGGCCACCGCCACCACCGGGCGTTGGGCCGACCAGGCCTCGATCACCATGTTGCCCAGCGGCTCCACCCGCGAGGAGCACACAAACACGTCGGCGGCCCGAAGCAGTGCCCCGGCGTCCGTACGCCAGCCCAGGAAATTGACGCGATCCGCTACCCCCTCTCTGGCGGCCAGGGCGCGGAGATTGGCCTCTTCCGGCCCGGTCCCGGCGATCGCCAGGACGGCGCCGGGCAGGCGGGGCAAAGCGCGAATCGCGGTGTCGAACCCCTTGTCGGCATGGAGCCGCCCGAGGCCAAGTAGCAGGGGGCGGGAAGGGCGCAGATCGGCGGCGGGCGGGGTGGCGCCAAAATCATTGACGAAATTGGGCAGATAATGCGTCCGCTCCGCCGGCCAGCCCTCCCGGCGCAGCCAGGCGGCGATGCCCCTGGTATTGCCGACAAGATGCTCGCAGCTTTTGTAGTAGCGCAAGTCGTAATAGCCCCCGAGCCGGCCGACATTCACCCAGTCGCCGCGCGGCAGATGCATTGCCGCCCGGCTCATCCAGGCCACCGCGACGCGGGGCGCGAATGCGCGCAGCGCGCGGGCGATGCGCGGGCGGGTCAGCAGGTCGAGCGCGGTGCCGAAGCTGAGTTCAACCGGCACCATTCCCGCCCCGCGCAGCAAATCGGCGCGGGCGGGGTTGCGGCGGATCACCGGCAGCACCTCATCCCCGGCGCGCGCCTGGGCGAGGCAGAGCCGCTCGTAGAACAGTTCGGCGCCGCCATGCACGGCGCCGGCCATGACATGGGCGACGCGCATCACCCCTCCATCAACCGCAGTGCAGCCGCATGTGCGGCGCCGACCGTAATGCCGCGCATTTCGTCCCCTGTTGTCACCACGACATCCGTGCGGCGGCCGGCCGGGGAATATTCGGTGACGCTGGCGTTGGAGGCGCCGAACAGCCCGAGCGTCGGGCAGCCGGCGGCGGCGGCGAGGTGCATCAGGCCGGAGTCATTGCCAACGAACACCGCGCAGCGCTGCAGACAGGCCGCGGCCTCCGGCAGGCTCAGCCGCCCCGTGAGGTCGATGGGGTCGAGATCGGCGAGCCCCGCCAGCACCGGTGCCGCCAGCCCCGCCTCCTGGGCGCCCGGGCCGGCGAACACCGCCACCCGCGCCCCCTTTGCGGCGGCCAATCCGCGGGCCAGCGCGACGAAGCGCTCGGCGGGCCAGACCTTGCCGGTCCAGTTCGCGGTGGGGCCGATGGCGATGATCGGGCTGCCCGCCGGTAACAGCCGCTCCGCGACCGCTCTATCCTCGGGGCCGGTCCAGGCGGTGGGAAGCGGCGGGGGGGACAGCCCCATGATGGCGGCGATCTGCGCGGTTTTGTGGCCGCTGCCCTTGCGCATGCGAACCCGCTTGCGCGTCGGCACCAGCCAGCCGAGCGCCGAGGCGCGCAGATCCACGACGAGATCCCACATCGTGCCGACAGTGGCGGCCCAGAGGGGCAGCCAGTGCATCCCGTAGGGCCGCTTATCGAAGGCGATCAGCCGCTCCAGCCGTGGCATCCGGGCGAACACGCCCTCCGAAACCAGGCCGCAGGCGACCGTGAAGCGCGCCTCCGGGTAGGTCCGCAGCAAATGCGCCAGCAGCCCCGTCGAGAGGACGGCGTCGCCGATTCGATTGGAGCTGACGAAGAGGATGCGCATGGCGGCCAGCCCTTAGAGCAACATCAGGCCGGATAGAAGCCCGCCGCCCCGAGCCTACACGTCGACGACGATGTAGGTCTCTTCCACCTTCACCGGGATTTTCTCGGCGACATAGGGGCCTTCCACCACCGTCTTTCCGGCCTCGACCTCGATCGGGTAGGTGCGGGTGCGGATCCTGTCCGGCTCGCAGTAGCTCTGCCCGGTCCGCACGTCGAACTCCCAGCCGTGCCAGGGGCAGCGGATGATTTCGCCCTTGCGGGAATACGAGTACTTCCCGGGCTCGGAGCTTTCGACCAGGCCGGTGAGCAGCCCCTCGCACATCGGGCCGCCCTGGTGGGGGCAGCGGTTGAGCAGGCCGAAATACTCGCCATCGATGTTGAACACGGCGATGGGGCGGCCGCGCACGGTGACGAGTTTGCGCCCGCCGGGGGGGATTTCGCTTGCGGGGCCAATCACATGCCAACTCATGACACCGTCTCCGAGATGCGCGCATAGGTGGCACGCGGGTTGTCGACCATGATGCGCCGGGCGAGATCTGGCGAAATCCCGTGAGGCACCGCCTCCGTGCCGTCGAACTGCCAGTGCGGATAATCGGTCGAGAACAGCACCATCTCGTCGGACTGCATGTGCTCGAACAACCGGTTCAGCGAGGCCGCATCGGGCGGGCCGTCAACCGGCTGCAGGGAAACGCGGATATTGGAGCGCGCGATGTCGGACGGCGCGCGATCGACCCAGGGGATCTCCATGCGCAGGCCGCGCCAGAACTTGGTGAGGCGCCAGAGATGGGCGGGCAGCCAGGTGAAGCCGCTTTCCAGCAGCACCACCTTGAGGTCCGGGCATTTGCTGAACACCCCCTCGCAGATCAGGCTCGATACCTGGGACTGGAAGGCCTGCGCCTGGTTCACGTAGTCCTCGGTATGGGTGGTCGACCAGCCGACCGGTGTCGGCGGGTTGTGGTAGTTGGAACCGGCATGGATGCCGACCGCCAGCCCGTGCCGCTCGGCCGCGGCGTAGATCGGCCAGTTCGCGCGCTTGCCGAGCGGGCGATCACCGCTGACCAGCAGCAGCACCTGCACGAAGCGCTTGTCACCGGCCCAGCGCTCGATCTCATCGACCGCCAGTTCCGGGTTCTGCATCGGCACCACGATGGAGGCGCGCAGGCGGGGCTCCTTGTCGAGCCACTCCGCGACCATCCAGGCGTTCAGCGCGCGGGCGAAGGCGGCCGCCATGTCTTCGCTGAAGAAAAGCTGGATGCCGTAGAGGCAATTGGCGATGGCAATCGAGGTGCCGAACCCATCCAGCGCCTCGCGCTGCACCGCCGCCAGCGTGGAGCCCGGGCGGCCCTCGGCGGGCTTCCAATCCGGCCGGCAGGAGAGGGGGGAGTTCAGTGGGTAGCTGATGGTGTTGAGTTCATCGATGCCGCGGATGATCGCCATTTCCCGCCAATGGCTGTCGAGATACGGCAGCAGGGCCTGGATGCTGGGCACCGCGGGATGGATGTCGCAGTCGATCGTGCCGGGCAGCACCTTGGTCATGGGTTTCCTCGGGTGTCTTGTGTCGCGGGAAGTTTCACCAGAGGGCGGGCGAACGCAAGGCCTCGCGCGCGCGATGCACGGTTGCCGACGGCCAAGTGCTGCCCAATATAGGCGTATTGCGGTATAGTGACCGTCCCGCGACCTCCAGCCCAAGGCGAGCAATGCCAACCCCCGAGTGGGAAATCCCCGCGAACCTGCAACCGAACCCGTCCGATTACAGCTTCGACCTCGATCGCGCGCTGCGCTCGGTCGTCGGACTTCGCGCCAACGTGCCCGCCGATGCCTTCACCGCCGGCACGCTCGGCACCGAGCGGCAGGGCAACGGCGTGATCATCCGTGGCGACGGGCTGGTGCTGACCATCGGCTACCTCATCACCGAGGCGGAGACCATCTGGATCATCACCGCTGATGGTCGCGCCGTGCCGGGCCACGCCATCGCCTTCGACAGCACCACCGGCTTCGGCCTGGTGCTGGCGCTGGGTCCGCTTGGCATGCCCGTGATCGAACTCGGCGATTCGGACCAACTGCCCATCGGCACCGAGGCCATCATGGCCGCCGGTGGCGGGCGGCAGCACGCGATGGAAACCAAGGTGGTCGGCCGGCAGGAATTCGCCGGCTACTGGGAATACCTCATCGACAACGCAATCTTTGCCTCCCCCGCCCACCCCTTCTGGTCCGGTTCCGCGCTCATCGGCAAGGATGGCAAGCTGCTCGGCACCGGCTCCCTCATCCTCCAGCAGGGCGACGGCAAGAAGCGGACGGACATGAACATGGTGGTCCCGATCGCGCTCCTGCGCCCGGTGCTGGACGAGTTGTTGAGCGCCGGCCGTGTTTCCCCACCACGGCCCTGGCTCGGCATGTACGCGATGGAAGGCGATGGCGGCCTGGTCGTCGGCGGCGTCTCCGATGGCGGTCCGGCCGCCCAGGCCGGGCTGCAGGCCGGCGACCGGCTGCTGGCCGTCGCCGGCAATGACATCACCGACCTTCCGACCCTCTGGCGCAGCGTGTGGGCCGTCGGCGGCCCCGGCAGCACCATCCCAATCAAGGTGCGCCGCGAAGGCGAAACCCTCACCCTGCACGTCCGCTCCGCCGACCGCACGGCATTCCTCCGCCGTCCGAAGCTGCACTAGGCGGGTGCGGGTCTGGGGGCTCAGCCCCCAGCGGGGTCAAGGGGCAGAGCCCCTTGCCTTCCTTCCCAACGGCCCGCTCAGCCCGCGCCGCGGGTCACCAAGCGCCCGGCACGGGCGGGGGTGGCGCCTTGGCCGTGGATGTAGGCGGATTGGCCGTTGATCCAGGTTTCTTCGATGCCATCGGCCGGGAGCGTCGGGTGGTCGAAGTCGGCACGGTCGCGCACGGTCGTGGGGTCGAAGATCACCAGGTCGGCGTAGGCGCCGGGGCGGATCACGCCGCGGTCGACCATGCCGAAGACTTCGGCGACGCGGCCGGTCATTTTATGGACGGCGGTTTCCAGGCTGAACAGCTTGAGGTCGCGGCTGTAATGGCCGAGCACCTTGGGAAAGCAGCCCCAGAGGCGGGGATGCGGGAAGCGGTCATGCGGCAGGCCATCGGAGCCGATCATGCTGAGCGGGTGCTGCATGATGCGCTGCACGTCCTTCTCGTCCATTTGGAACAGGATGGCGCCGGCCGGCAGTAGCCGCTCGGCCGCCTCGCGCTGGCTGGTGTTCCACTGCCGGGCGATGTCGGCGAGCCAGCTTCCTTCCATTTCCGGATGCGGGTTGGACCAGGCGATTTTCACTGGCACATCCTCGCGCACGCGCGACGGCATCAGCACGGTGGAGCCGGCGTAGTAGGGGTAGACGTCGAAGTCGACCTTGTGGTGCGCGCGGCGGCGCTCGATGAGGGCAAGGGTTTCGGTGGAGCGGCCGAAATTCTCCGGCATGGAGCACTTATGGTGGGAGATGACGACGGGCACGCCGGCGGCCTCGCCGATATCGACGGTCTCGTTGATGGAATCGAGCACGTAGGCGGCCTCATCGCGCATATGCGAGACGTAGATGCCGCCGGCCTTGCGCAGGGCCTCGGCGACCGCGATCACCTCGGAGGTCGGGGCCTCCATGTTGGGCGGGTAATAGAGGCCGGTGGAGAAGCCTGAGGCGCCCTCGGCGAGGCAGGCGGCGAGGCGGTCGCGCATATGGGCGGCCTCGCGGTCAGTCGCGGCGCGGTTTACGTCGCCACCCATCGCCTCGACGCGCAGCGACATGTGGCCGATCATCGCGTAGGTGTTGACCGGCGAGGGATCGCGCGCGAGCCGGGCGGCGTAGTCGCCGAAGCTGTCGAAGGTCCACCAGCTTTCATCGCCCAGCAGGTCAAGCGGCGGGATCGGGCGGGTTTTCATGCGCACCGGCGAGAGGCTGATGCCGCAATTGCCGACCACGACCGTGGTGACGCCCTGGGACATCTTGCACAGCATGCATTCCGGGCCGCAGAGCACGGCGCGGTCGTCATGCGTGTGGGCATCGATGAAACCGGGGGCGAGCACCTTGCCGGTGGCGATCACCTCGCGGTCGGCGGAGGCGGCGCCGAGGTCGCCAACGGCGACGATGCGGTCGCCGGTGACGCCGACATCGCCGCGCATGCGGGCGGTGCCGGTGCCGTCGATGATGGTGGCGTCACGGATGATGAGATCGCAGCGCAGGGCCATTTTCAGTTCCTCAGGGCCGCGGTGGCGGCTTCGTCGATGATGCCGTGCTCGGAGACGGTGACGCGGTAGAGGTCGCGTGCTTCCTCGACGCTCACCACCCCGTCCCGCACGTCGCGCGCCACCAGCGCGGGGGCGCGGGTCGCGGGGTCGCCCATGCCGCCGCCGCCGGGCATGTGCAGGATCAGGCGGTTGCCGTTGGGGATCACCTGGTAGCCCTTGGTGCGCAGCTTCTCGCCGGTCTTCAGCGTCACCGCGCCATTGGCGCCGAGCCCGCCGCCGTCGCGGCCCTTGGGGGCGTTGGCGATGCGGTCGAAGGTGGCGTTGACGGCGAATTCGAGCTCGCCCTTGGTGGCAATCTCCATGGTCTGGCCGAGCCCGCCGCGCGTGCGGCCGGCGCCGGCGCTGCCTTCGCGCAGCTCCTTGCGCCAGATCACGATGGGGGCGACGTTCTCGGTCGCCTCCACCGGCATGGTTCGCACCCCCGAGGGGAAGGCGGTGGCGTCCAGCCCGTCGAACGCCGGGCGGGCGCCGGTGCCGCCGGAGTTGAAGGTGATCACCTCGAAATCGCCGATCACCTTCTTGTTGCCGCGCGCCTGGCCGGAGACCGAGGAGCCGCCGCGCAGAGGCGGGTTCCACAGGCAGGAGGCGCCCTCGGCGGCGACGCGGGTGGGCACGGTCTGGTGCAGGCAGCCCATCATGAGGTCCGGCAGGAGATGGCCGATGACGTGGCGCACCGAGACCGGGTAGGGGCGCGGCGCGTTGAGGATGGTGCCATCGGGGATGATCATGCGGAACGGCGCCAGCGAGGCCCAGTTATTGGGGATCTCGGGCGCCACCACCACCTTGATACCGAAGCAGGAATAGGCCCGCGTATAGGCGGCCGGCACGTTGATGCCGCGCTGGGAGAGGCCGGAGGTGCCGGCGTAATCCACCTCGATCGCGTCGTCGAGGATGGTCATCCGTGCCTTCAGCGTCACCGGCTCCTCATAGCCGTCGGAGCTGATTTCGCCGCTATAGGTGCCGCGGCCGAGCTTGGCGATTTCGGCGACGGTGGCCTTCAGCGAGCTGTCGAAAATGAATTCGGCCAGCGGGGTGAGGCTGTCCATGCGGAACTCGTCCATCATCTCGACGAGGCGATGCACGGCGGCGTCATTGCAGGCGCAGAGGGAGTAAACGTCGCCTTCGAGTTCCACCGGCAGGCGCGAGCCCCAGCGGATGAAATCGAAGAAGGTCTCGTTCGGCTTGCCCTGGTCGAAGCATTTGACGATGGGGATGTAGAGCCCCTCCTCGAACACCGAGCGCCCCTCGGGCCCCATGCCGAGCCCGCCGATATCGATCACATGCGCGGTGTTGGCGAACAGGCCGACTGGCTTGCCCTGGCGGAAGGCGGGGGTGACGACGGTGAGGTCGTGCAGATGGCCGGTGCCGAGCCAGGGGTCATTGGTGATGTAGTGATCGCCCTCCTTCATCGTCCCGATCGGAAACTTGGCGAGGAAGTGGCCGACCGATTCCATCATCGAGTTGACGTGGCCGGGCGTGCCGGTGACGGCTTGGGCCATCATGCGGCCGTCGAGATCGAAAATGCCGGCGGAGAGATCGCCCGCCTCGCGCACGGTGGTGGAGAAGGCGGTGCGGATCATCACCTGCGCCTGCTCCTCGACCACCGCGATGAGGCGGTTCCACATGATCTGGCGCTGGATGCCCGCGAGGGCTTGGTTGGTGCTCATGCGGCAGCTCCACGCGTGAGTTCGATGTAGCCGAAGCCGTTGATGCTGGCCGTCCAGCCCGGTCCGACCAGGGTGGAGGTCTCGTCCTCGGCGATGATGGCGGGGCCGGCGATGGTGGCGCCGGGGGAGAGCGAAGTGCGGTCATGGATCGCCCAGGCGGCGACCTCGCCGGTGATGGTGTCACGCACCTGCTGGTGGCGCACGGGGATGGCGGCGATTGCGGCACCGGGCGTCGAGGGGGCCGAGGTCTGCTCGGCGATGGTGGCGACCACCACGGCGTAGCTCATGATCTCGACGTCCGATCCCGGCACCGGGCGATCGAAGAAGCGGCTGTATTCGGTGTCATAGGCAGCGCGGATGGTCGCCACATCCGCCGCGGTCAGCACGCGGACGGGGAGGGGAACCGGGATTTCGTGGCCCTGGCCGACATAGCGCATGAAGGCGATGCGGGTTTCGGTGGTCGGTGCGCCGAAGCTGCCCTCGGCGACCACCGCGGAGGCTTCGGCGGACATGTCGGCCAGCAGCGCGTTCACCGCCACGACGTCAAACGTGCGGAAGCGTTGGTAGAGGCTGCGCACCACCTCGTAGCCGACCGGCGCACGCAGGAAGCCGATGGCACTGCCGACGCCGGCGCCGGAGGGCACCAGCACGCGGTCAATCCCGATCTTCTCGGCGACGCGGAAGCCGTGCACCGGACCGCCGCCGCCGAAGGCGATCAGGGTGCGGCCCTCGTAGCTCTTGCCGGACTCGATGGCATGGACGCGGGCGGCGTTGGACATGTTCTCGTCCACCATTTCCACCACGCCCAAAGCCGCCATTTCCGCGCTGAGGCCGAGCTTGTCGCCGACGTCGGCGGCGAGTGCTGCGCGGGCGGGTTCGGGGTGCAGGCGCAGATTACCGCCGGCGAAGCGCGCCGGATCATAGCGGCCGAGGGTGAGGTTGGCGTCGGTCACCGCGGGATGCGTGCCGCCCCGCCCGTAGCAGGCCGGGCCGGGATCGGCGCCGGCGCTCTCCGGGCCGACGCCGATGCGCCCCAACCCATCGACATGGGCGAGCGAGCCGCCGCCGGCGCCGATCTCCACCATCTCGATCACGGGGATGCGCAGGGGCAGGCCGGAGCCCTTGCGGAAGCGTCCGACGCGGGCGACCTCGAAGCTGCGCGAGGTCTGCGGCTTGAAATGGTCGATCAGGCAGATCTTCGCCGTGGTGCCCCCCATGTCAAAAGAGAGCACGTGGTCGAGGCCACATTCCCGGGCGATATGGGCGGAGAAGATGGCGCCGCCGGCGGGGCCGGATTCCACCAGGCGGATCGGGTAGCGGCAGGCGGTGTCGATGGTGGTGAGCCCGCCGCCCGAGAGCATCAGAAAGATCGGCGCGGTAAGGCCGCGCGCGCGCAGCCCGGATTCGAGGCGCTTGAGGTAGCGCGCCATCAGCGGCTGCACGTAGGCGTTGGCCGAGGTGGTGGAGAAGCGCTCCCACTCCCGCATTTCCGGCGATACGTCGGACGACAGCGAAATCGGCACATCCGGCAGTGCGGCGGCCAGGATGTCGCACACCCGGCGCTCATGGGCGGGGTTGACGAAGCTGTGCAGCAGGCCGACCGCAATGCTTTCCACCCCCTCGCGCTGCAACACTGGCACTAGGGCGCGCACGGCGGCCTCATCGAGCGGCAGGATCACCTGGCCCTCATTGTCCAGCCGCTCCGGCACAGTGAGGCGGAGATGGCGGGGCACCAGCGGCTCGGGCAGCACGATGTTGAGATCATACTGGTCGTACCGGCTCTCATTGCCCATCGCCAGCACGTCACGGAAGCCCTGGGTGGTGATCAGCGCGGTGCGGGCGCCTTTGCGCTCGATGATCGCGTTGGTGGCCAGCGTGGTGCCGTGCAGCAGGATCGCGATATCAGCGGCGGCGACTCCGGCGGCTCTGAGGATCGCCTCGGTGCCGGTGATGACGCCCTGTTCGGGGGCGGCGGGGGTGGTCAGCACCTTGATGGTGGTGCGTTTGCCGTCATGCTCGAGGGCGAGGTCGGTGAAAGTGCCGCCGATATCGACGGCCAATCTTGCAGAGACGGGGCGGGCGGAGGCCATGCGGAGGGAAATCCAAATTTCGTTCAGGCGGGTCAGTGAAGCCGAGCAGGCAGCAAAGAGCAACTACTGCCCGGTGCTTCACGCAGCAGTGTCTACTCTCCGCTGCGCGAGCGTGATATCGAAGAGGTATGAGCGACGATCCCTCCCCCCGCACCTACCGCATGCTTGAAACCGATGCCCCGGTGCTGATCTGGCAATACGACAACGCGCGGAACTGGGAGGGCCACTGGATCCGCTCGCTGCTGCCCGAGGCCGCCCGCAACGAACATTTCGATTTCCGCCGCTACGGGCTGCTCGGCCGCAACATGTATGTGGTGGTGAATAAGCTGACCGAGGCCCAACTGCCTTATTTCGAGGAAGCCACCCGCCGCGGCTGCAACGTGGTGCTGCTGCATTTCGGCGATGGTGCCTTTCGCGAGGATCGTTCGGCCTACGCCCATTGCATCGAGATCTGGCGTCACCACTGGTCCGCCGCCATGGCCGAAGAGCCGCGGGCGCGCTATCTGCCGCTCGGTTACAAGAACGGATTCCAGCGTGCCGGGGGAATGCTTGCCGCCGCCGATCGGCCGAGCCTCTGGGGCTTTGCCGGCGATGTGAACAAAACCACACGCCAGGTCATGCTTTCAGCGATGCGCACTTTCGGCGCGGGGCGCGAGCATCTTACCGATCGCTGGCTTAGTCCGGATGCGCTGCCGGTGACGGCCTATCGGGAATTCATGGACAACATCATCTTCGCCCCCTGTCCCAAAGGATTCGTCTCGCCCGACAGCTTCCGCCTATTCGAGGCGCTGGAGGCTGGATGCATCCCGATCGTCGAGAAGCGTGGCCCGGGGCTAGATGACTATTACGCGACCGTGTTCGGCCCGCACCCGATCCCTACCGTGGCGGACTGGGCTGAAGCGCCGTCCCTTATCCGCGGCGTGCTTGATCGCGGGGAGACCGAGGCGTTGCGGCAGGAATGCCAGGAGTGGTGGCGGGACTACCAGCCCCGCGTGCGTGCCGAAATCTCTGCCGCCCTCCCGCCTCAGCCGTAAACCAGGTTCGGCAGCCACATCGCGATCCCTGGGAAGATCGACAGGATCACCACGGCCACCGCCATCAGCACGACGAAGGGCAGGGTCCCCCAGATGATCGCGCCCAGCCCGATATCGGGGGCGATGCGGTTCAGCACGAAGATGTTGAGCCCGACCGGCGGGTGGATCAGCCCCATCTCCATAACCACCACCATGATGATGCCGAACCACACGAGATCGAACCCGGCAGCACGCAGCGGCGGCAGGATGATCGGCGCGGTCATCAGGATGATGGAGACCGGAGGGAGGAAGAAGCCGAGCACCACCACCAGCAGCAGGATCGCGGTCAGCAGCAGCCACTTCGAGAGATGTAGTGAGACGATCCAGGCCGCCGCCCCCTGGCTGATGTGGAGGTAGCTCATCACGTAGCTGTAGAGCAGTGACATGCCGATGATCATCAGCAGCATGCCGCTTTCGCCCAGCGTGCCGGCGAAAATCGGCTTGAGGTCGGACATGCCCCAGGCACCATACACCACGGCGATCAGCACCAGCGCCATCACCGCGCCGAGCCCCGCCGTCTCCGAAGGGGTGGCGAGCCCGCTGTAGAGCGCATACATCACGCCGGTCAGCAGCACCAGGAAGGGCAGCACGCGGGGCAGGGCGGTGAATTTCTCCCGCAGGGTGAAGTGTTCCTCGCGCAGGATCTCGTGCGCCGCGCCAGCGGCCGCGGCGCGGGCATATTCCGTCCGCCAATGCACCACCGCGTAGAGCGCGAACAGCACGACCAGCAGGATGCCCGGCCCGATGCCGGCCAGGAACAGCCGCCCAAGCGACTGCTCGGCGCGCACCGCATAGAGGATCAGCACGATTGAGGGCGGCAGCAGGATGCCGAGCGTGCCGCCGGCGGCCACCAGCCCGGCGGCGAAGCCGGGCGAATAGCCGCGCTTGCGCATTTCGGGGATGCCGGACGAGCCGATCGCCGAGCAGGTTGCAGGCGAGGAACCCGCCATCGCCGCGAACAACCCGCAGGCCAGCACCACTGCTACCCCAAGCCCACCGGGCACCCGGTGCAGCCAGGTGTGCAGCGCGTCATAAAGGTCCTTGCCGGCACGGGACTTGCCGATCGCCGCACCCTTGAGGATGAACAGCGGGATCGTCAGCAGTGTGATCGACGCCAACTCTTCGTAAACGTTCTGCGTGATGGTATCGACCGAGGCGGCCGGCATGAACAGCATCATGAACACCACCGCCACCGAGCCGAGGGCGAACGCGATGGGGATGCCGGAAAACAGCACCGCGATGGTGGCCGCCCCGTAGGCGAGGCCGATCTGCAAGGTGCTCATCGCGGCTTCACCATCTGGAGCGCCTGCTGAAGGGCCAGGAGCGTCATCCCCAGGGCCATGCAGGAATAGGGAATCCACAGTGGCGGCCCCCAGGCGGAGGGCGTGGTCTGCCCTTCGTCCCATGCCTCGTGCAGCATCTCGAAGCTCTTGAAAGCGAAATAGGAACAGAACGCGCAGGAGCAGACATCCGCGACGCGCCGGCGGATGCGGTCGATGCCTTCCGGCAGCACATGGGCGAGCGCATCGATCGCGACATGGCCGCGCCGTGCCTGCGTCCATCCGGCGGAGGCAAAAGTGGCGCCAATCAGCAGCATCGCCGAGAGCTCATCCTGCCAATCCGACGGGATATGGAAGAAGTAGCGCCCGGCGACCTCCCAGGTCAGCACGATGCTGGCCGCGGCCAGCGCGAGCGACGAGAGCGCCGCCATGGCCGCATTGAGGGCGGTCACCGCGCGCTGGATCGCGCCGAGCACGCCGCGTGAGGGGACATCCAGCCCCGGCGGCGGGCCGGCGGATGCCGCGTCGATGCCGTGCGCCATCAGGCGACCGGGATGGCCTGGGCGAGCTTCAGCAGCGCCGCACAGGCGGCGTTCTTGCCCGCGTAATCCTTCCAGGCGGTCTCCTCGGCGATGGCGCGCCACTTGGCCAGCCCGCCCGCGTTGAAATCGGCGACCTTCACGTTGGCCTTGCCGAAAATGGCGGCGAGGTCCTCGTCGTCCTGCTTGGCGGCCGCGAGCGCGAAGGCTTCCAGCGAGGCACCGACCTCGACGAGGATTTTCTGCTGCTCGGCCGGAAGCGCGTCGAAAATCGCTTTGGACATGATCAGCGGCTCGAACATGAACCAGAACGAGCCCTGGCGCCCCGTCGTCACCGCCTTGCTGATTTCCTGCAGGCGGAAGGAGATCAGGCTGGTGGAACTGGTCACCGCGGCATCGAGCGAGCCGGTCTGCATGGCCGCGTAGATTTCGTCTGAAGGTACCGAGGAGATGATGCCCCCGGCCGCCTTCAGCATGAGGTCCATCTCGCGCGAGCCGCCGCGGATTTTCAGGCCCTTCACGTCATCCGGCGTCACCACGCCCCCGGCGCGGCTGGCCACGCCGCCGGCCTGCCACACCCAGGTGAGCAGCTTCACGCCGCGCTTCTCCAGCAGGTCGCTCAGCTGCTGGCCGATCTCCGAGGTCTTCCACGCCATGCCCTGGGCATAGGTGGTAACCAGGCCGGGCATCAGGCCGATATTCACCTCCGGAATCTCGCCGCCGCCATAGGCCAGCGGATAGAGGCTAAGATCGAGCGCGCCTTTGCGCACCGCGGAGAACTGCGCCACCGTCTTCATCAGGGAGGAGCCGGGATAGATCTCGAAGGCGAGATCGCCATTGGTGCGCTTGCTCACCTCGGCGGCGAAGCGGCGGACGAGGCGGTCGCGGAAATCGCCCTGCTCGATGGTGCCGCCGGGAAATTGGTGGCTGATCTTCAGCGTCTTCGCCGCCGCGCGGGCGTGGCCGGCGGAGAGCAGGAAGGGCGCGGCTAGCAGGCTCGCCGCCGTGCGGCGCGTGATCATCGGCATCTCATTCCTCCCGGAAGCAGGCTGGCTGGTTTCATCCTTTATGGCACACACCGCGCATCGCGTCAGCCTCGCGCCGGACGGGGCGTGGACGGTGTGAGAAGCTGCTCCACCTCGCGCGAGCGCGCCACCGTGCCGGCGGCGGCGAAGAGCTCGTGGTTCGCCTCGATACTGTCGGGATCGTAGAGGTAGTTCACCATGGTGCCGAAGGATTCCGCGATGCCGCGCGTCGCCGTGTTGCCGCGCCAGTTGATGCGTTCGAGCCGCGCGCCATTGCCGCGATGGAAGCGCGCCACCGCATCGCCACGGCCGGGCTGGCTGGCGGTGAGGTAGCTTGCGCTGTGGCGCAGCAGGGCAGGGCGC
>CAIPLM010000017.1 GCA_903865895.1 uncultured Rhodospirillales bacterium
CGCGCCTGGGCGCCGGGATCGTCGGAATAGACGGTGGCATCCGCCATCTCGCCCCGGCGCAGCCGCACGCAGGCGCCGTCCTTGAGGTCGATCGCGGGATAGAGGGTCAGCCGTCCGGTCATGGCGCGATCCGCCCGCCCGGCTGCAGCAGCTTGTAGTAGTGCACGCCCTGGATGGTCTTGCCGGCCACCCGGGCATAGGCGGGGTGCACGCCCCAGCGGATATAGCCGAGCCCCTCATAGAGCCGGATCGCCGCCGCCTGGGTCTCCCGCACGTCGAGGTTCAGCACGTGATAGCCGAGCGCCCGCGCGCCATCCTCGATGCGCAGCGTGAGCAGCCGGGCGAGCCCGTGGCCGCGCGCATAGGGGGCGATGAAGGCATGCATCAGCTGCGCGGCGAAGGCCTGCGCCTCGTTGTTGCGCGGCGGGCGGACGAGCTGCCCGGACCCGACAATGCGCCCATCCAGCCGCACCACGAACAGCTCACGCTCCGGCACCAGCAGCAGCCCGCGGAAATAGCGCTCCAGCGCCTGACGCCCCGGCGGATTGACCCAGCCGAACCCGCCGCCGCCGATGATCGCGGCGTCGGTCGCCTCGCAGAGGTCATCGAGCTCCTCATCGGTGAAGCTGCTGACGCGCTCCACGGTCTGGCTCGGGTGGGGGGTGGAATTCATCAGGGGGTCCAACGCAGGAAATTGCCGAGGATGCGCAGGCCGACGTCCTGGCTTTTCTCGACGTGAAACTGGGTGCCGGCGCGGTTGCCCGCGGCCACGATGGCAGTGACCGGGCCGCCGTAATCGGTGGTGGCGATGCACTCCTCCGGCCGGCCGCCGGTGAGCGCGTAGCTGTGCACGAAATAGGCGTGATCGCCCGGCAGCAGGCCGGCCAGCAAGGGGTGCGCGTCCGGCGCGAACTCAAGCTCGTTCCAGCCCATTTGCGGCAGGCGCAGCGCCGCCGGCACCGCCATCTCCGCGATATCGCCCTTGATCCAGCCGAAGCCGGGGGTGACGGCGTGTTCCAGCCCGCGCTCGGCCATCAGCTGCATGCCGACGCAGATGCCGAGGAACGGCGCCCCCGCATCGGTGCGGGCGATGATGGCATCACGCAGCCCGTCGATCGCCCCGAGGCCACGCGCGCAATCGGCGAAGGCACCCTGGCCGGGCAACACGATGCGATCGGCGCGCATCACCGCGTCAGGCTCAGCGGTGATCGTCACCTCGGCGGCGATCCCCTCGCGGTCGGCGGCGAGCGCAAGCGCGCGGGCGGCGGAGGCGAGGTTGCCGCTGCCATAATCGATGACGGCGATTTTCATATTTGGTTATTCATATGGGGCCGGACGCGAGATCCGGCCGCGCCGCCAGCAGCCGGGCCAGTGCGCCATCCTCGTCCCGCGCCGCCAGCACATGCTCCATCGTGTAGCCACGTCGCGCCAGCGACCAGCGCAGCAGATCACGGCCAAAGACGCCCTGCACCCAGATCAGCACGAGCGCGCCGATGCCAATCGCCGGCATGGGTATCAGCACGACCACGACCCAGGCGCACAGGCTCAGCACGCCCGCGATCCAGGCCCGCTGCGTCAGCAGCCAGGCCGGCCCGAGCAGGGCCGCGGCGATGCTGAACCCCTCGCGCACCAGCACCGGCGTGGCGCGCTCACGCAGATGGGCGGTGTAGGTCCTCACAGC
This sequence comes from uncultured Rhodospirillales bacterium, assembly GCA_903865895.1. Lineage (GTDB taxonomy): Bacteria > Pseudomonadota > Alphaproteobacteria > Acetobacterales > Acetobacteraceae > CAIYPH01. Next base: position 1,682 of record CAIPLM010000017.1, read on the forward strand.
GAGCCCTTGGTGGAGGGAATTGCGTCGCCGACGCGCGGGTCCATCTCCACGGCCACGCGCAGCGCCCGGGCCAGCGCCTTGAAGCAGGCCTCGGCGACATGGTGCGTGTTGGTGCCGGCCTTCTGCACGATATGAAGCGTAATCAGCGCGTTGGTGGCAAAGGCGCGGAAGAACTCTTCGAACAGTTCGGTATCCATCGCGCCCACCTTGGGCTGCGCGAAGCTGACCGACCAGGCGAGGAACGGCCGGCCGGAAATATCGATGGCCGCCTCCGCCAGCGCCTCATCCATCGGCACCACGGCGGACCCGAAGCGGCGGATCCCGCGCTTCTCGCCCAGCGCCTGCGCCACCGCCCGGCCGAGCACGATGCCGACATCCTCTGTCGTGTGATGCATATCGATATGCAGGTCACCATCGGCGCGCACCGTGAGGTCGAACAGCGCGTGGCGGGCCAGCGCGGTCAACATATGGTCGAGGAAGCCGATGCCGGTGGCGATATCCGCCTTGCCCGTCCCGTCGAGATCGAGGCTCAGGGTGATATCGGTTTCCGAGGTTTTCCGGGAGATCGTGGCGTTGCGGGTCATGGGCCGCTCAATAGCCGAAAACCGGGGGGGGCGGCAATCAATGGGCGCGCCCCGCCATCTGGGGAGGCGGCTTGCCGTGAGCGGGCGGCCGGGCCATCTAGCGAGATCATGAACACCTCCCCTTCCCCTCACGATCCGGTGGGCTGGCACGGCACCACCATCCTCTGCGTCCGCCGCGGCGCCACCGTGGCGATGGCCGGCGATGGCCAGGTCTCGCTCGGCAACACCGTCATCAAGGGCAATGCCCGCAAGGTGCGCCGCATCGGCGACGGCCATGTGCTGGCCGGGTTCGCCGGCGCCACCGCCGACGCCTTCACCCTGCTGGAACGGCTGGAGGCCAAGCTCGAACGCTTCCCCCACCAGCTCGAACGCGCCTGCGTCGAACTGGCCAAGGATTGGCGGACCGACCGCTATCTGCGCCGGCTGGAGGCGATGATGACGGTGGCCGACAAGGACCGCAGCTTCACCCTGACCGGCAATGGCGACGTGCTGGAACCGGAGGACGGAGTGATCGCCATCGGCTCGGGCGGCAATTTCGCCCTCGCCGCCGCTCGCGCCTTGCTCACCATCGAGGACCTCGGGGCCGAGGAAATCGCCCGGCGCGCGATGAAAATCGCCGGCGATATCTGCGTCTACACTAATCACAGCGTTATTGTTGAAACGATCGGCTGAGCCATGGACGTTCCCAGTTTTTCGCCGCGCGAGATCGTCAGCGAGCTCGACCGCTTCATCGTCGGCCAGAACGACGCCAAGCGCGCGGTCGCCATCGCGCTGCGCAACCGCTGGCGCCGCCAGCAACTGCCGGATGGGCTGCGCGAGGAAGTCGTGCCGAAAAACATCCTGATGATCGGCCCCACCGGCTGCGGCAAGACCGAGATCGCCCGACGGCTGGCCAAGCTGGCCCAGGCGCCCTTCATCAAGGTGGAGGCCACCAAGTTCACCGAGGTCGGCTATGTCGGCCGCGATGTGGAGAGCATCGTGCGCGATCTGGTCGAGGTCTCGATCACCATGCTTCGCGATATCGAGCGCAAGCAGGTCGCCGCCAAGGCGGAGCTCGCCGCGGAGGAACGGCTGATCACCGCGCTGTGCGGCGAGCAGGCGGCTGCCGACACCCGCTCCAAATTCCGCCGCATGCTGCGCACTGGCGAACTGGATGACCGGGAGATCGACATCGCCCTCACCGAGGCGCCGGCCAACCCGATCGGCCAGCTCGACATGCCAGGCATGCCGCCCGGCCAGATGATCAATCTCGGCGAGATGATGAAGGGCATGTTCGGCGGCGGGCGCACTTCCGAAAAGAAGATGAAGGTATCCGCCGCCCGCGTCGCGCTGGAGCGCGAGGAGGCCGACAAGCTGCTGGACGGCGAGCGCCTGACCAAGGAGGCGCTGGCCCATGCCGAGAACAACGGCATCGTCTTCCTCGACGAGATCGACAAGGTCTGCGCGCGCTCCTCCGAGGGCGGCTTCCGCGGTGGTGACGTCTCCCGCGAGGGCGTGCAGCGCGATCTGCTGCCGATCATCGAGGGCACCACGGTGACCACCAAGCACGGCCCGGTGAAGACCGACCACATCCTGTTCATCGCCTCCGGCGCCTTCCACCTCGCCAAGCCGTCGGACCTGCTGCCGGAATTGCAAGGCCGCCTGCCCATCCGCGTCGAACTCGCGCCGCTCACCCGCGCCGATTTGCGCCGCATCCTCACCGAGCCCGAGGCGAGCCTGGTGAAGCAATACCAGGCGCTGATCGGCACCGAGGGCGTGGCGCTCGATTTCACCGAGGATGCGATCGACGCGCTGGCCGAGCTCGCGGCCGACATCAACGACCGCATCGAGAACATCGGCGCGCGGCGCCTGCATACGGTGCTGGAGAAGCTGCTGGAGGATATCAGCTTCACCGCCTCGGATCGCGGCGGGCAAAGCGTCTCGGTGGACGCCGCCTATGTGAAGGAGCGCGTGGCGCCGCTGGCGGCACGGGGGGATCTCAGCCGCTTCATTCTTTAAATCCGGCGCGGCCCATGTTAGAACATCCGTAGTAACGGAGGCTCTCCCATGTCCGCACTCAAACTCATCTCCATCGGCAATTCCGTCGGCGTCACCCTGCCGAAGGAGCTGCTGGTCAAACTCGGCGTCGGCAAGGGCGACACGCTCTACGCCATCGAGACCGAGGATGGCGTGCGGCTCACGGCGGCGGACCCGGAGTTCGAGGCGCAGATGGAAGTCGCCAAGCGCCAGATGAAGAAGTGGCGCAACGTGCTGCGTGAGCTCGCGAAATGACGGTCTGGCTCGGCCGCCCGCTGATTCTCGCCGTCCACGACATGCAGATCGCCGAACATGGCGGCGGCAGCGGCGTGCGTGACCTGGGATTGCTCGAAAGTGCGCTGGCCAGGCCGATCAACCTCGCCGCCTACAGGAAACCGGACAACGCCGAGTTGGGTGCCGCCTATGCGATTGCGATCGCCCGCAACCATCCCTTCGTGGACGGCAACAAGCGCACCGCCTGGGCGGCGATGGTGACGTTCTTCGATCTCAACGGCGTGGAGTTCGATCCCGGCGAAGTCGAGGCAACGGCCACCATGCTCCTGCTGGCCGCCGGCGAGATCGATGATGCCAGCTTCATCGCCTGGGTGCGTCAGCACGCCTTCACGCCATAGCCATCGGGATATAGCGTCGACGCACAATCCGCGCTATAACGGCGGCAACACAAGGGGAACCGCCATGAGCCAGGCCGCCGCCTATGAGCGCTTTCGCGCGCTGCACGACACCACCTTCATCATGCCCAACGCCTGGGATGGCGCCTCCGCCGTGCTGATGCAGGCGGCCGGCTTCCAGGCCATCGGCACCTCCTCGGCGGCCATCGCCTTCGCCATGGGCCGGCTCGACGGCCACCACGCGGTGAGCCTCGCGGACTCGGTCGCCAACGGCACGCTGATCACCAGCCTCACCGGCCTGCCGGTCAACGGGGATCTCGAGGACGGCTACGGCCCCTCGCCCGAGCACTGCGTCGCCACCGTCGAGGCGGCGATCGCCGGCGGGATGGCCGGGCTCGGCATCGAGGACACCACGGCCGACCCCGCCAACCCCATCCATGGCTTCGACGCCGCCGTCGCCCGCATCCGCGCCGCGGCACAAGCCGCCAAGGGCCGCATCCTGCTCACCGGGCGCACCGACAACTTCCTGCACGGCCGCGCCGATCTCGACGACACCATCCGCCGCCTGGTCGCCTTCGCTGAAGCGGGTGCCGATGTGCTCTACGCCCCTGCCCTGCCGGACATGGACGCCATCCGTGCCGTGGTGAAGGCGGTCTCGCCGAAGCCAGTCAACGTGCTCATCGCCCCGCGCTCCGGCCCCGTCCCCCTCGCGGACCTCGCCGCGGCCGGCGCCAAGCGCATCAGTCTCGGCGGCTCGCTCTACCGCGTCGCCATGTCCGGCCTCAACGACGCGCTGGCGAGCCTCGCCGCCGGCGACCTCTCCCCCGCCTTGCGCGGCATGCCAACAAAAACATTCGCGGCTCATTTCAAGGGCTGACGGCGCCCACCCCAGCCGCTAGCATCGCCCCAACGATAACCACCCGCGCGGATCAGCGCGGGTGCGAGGGGAGTTCATATCCATGCGTTCGATCCTGTCCGCCATCATCGGCGCCGCGGCACTCGGCCTCGCCATGCCCGCCGTCGCGCAGACCCATTACAGCTTCGGCTACGACCAGCCGCGCACCACCGGCTACGGCATCGCCGGCGATACCTTCGCCAACAAGCTCGCCGAGTTGTCCAAGGGCAGCATGGTGATCGACCAGTTCCCCGGCGCCCAGCTCGGCCAGGAACCGCAGATGCTGCAGAAGATCCGCACCGGCGATATCGACTTCATCATCTCCTCCACCGCCAACTCCGCCACCGTCTCCCCGCAGTCCGGCGTGTTCAGCCTGCACTTCGTCTTCCGTAGCGAGCAGCACCTCATCAAGGCCCTCGGTGACCCCAAGGTCGTCGCCGCCGTGCGCGGCATGTTCGAGGAAACGGTGCAGGGCGCCCACGTGCTGGCGCTGGCCACCCTCGGTCTGCGCGACCTCTACGGCAAGAAGGAGGTCCACAAGGTCGAGGATATCAAGGGCCTCAAAATCCGCGTGCAGGCCACCGCCACCGAGGACGCCATCTTCCCCGCCTATGGCGCGCAGACCGTGCACATGCCGTTCGGCAACGTCTACACCTCGCTGCAAACCGGCGTGGTCGACATGGCGGAAAACGGCGTCAACGTCTTCCTCGCCAACAAGCACTACGAAACCGCGCCGATCATGTCGATGACCGAGCACGAGGCCAACAACTCGGTGATCTGGGTGTCCGACAAAGCGTGGTCGAGCTTCACCGCCGAGCAGAAGGCCTGGGTGCAGGCCGCCGCCGACGAAGTCTCGCGCACCCAGCCGGCCAAGGCCCTGCAACTGGAGCGCGACAGCCTGGCCCGCCTGCAGAAGATGGGCGTGAAGATCGTGACCGACGTCGACAAGTCCGGCTTCATCAAGATCGCCACCCCGTTCCAGGACAGCCAGGCCAAGGAGCTCGGCCCCCACGCGGTGAAGATCCTCGATCTCGTCCGCGCCATCCAATAGCCGGCGCATGGACGACGACCGGAGCATCGTCTCCACCGCCACCCCCCACCTCAAATGGCGCGCGCTCGATCCGCTCGAGCACGCGCTGATGGTGGGGTGCGGCATCTGCCTCGCCGCCTTCTCCACCTCGGTGTTCTGCGACGTGGTGACGCGCGAGATCGGCCATCCCTGGCTGTGGCTGCAGGAGGTGACCAGCGCCTTCTTCACCTACGGCATCTTCTGCGGCACCGCGGTCGCCACCCGCCGCAACGATCACCTCTACCTCACCGCTATGACCGAGGCGATGAGCGGCCGCACCCGGGTGGTCTTCGAGGTGTTCAACCGCGCCGTGGTCACCGTGGTCGGCCTCGCGATGGTGGTGTTCGGCTGGCAGAACTTCCTCAGCGGCTTCCACTCCTTCCGCATGCCCTCGCTCACCCCGATCGCCTACCTCTATTGGCCGATCCCGGTCTGCGGCGCGCTGGTCGCGCTGTTCTCGGTCGAGCAGATCGTCAACGGTCTGCGCAACGGCTTCCCAGCCCAGGCGCACAGCGAAGCGGCAGGCGTCTGATGGTCGCGCAGAACGCCCTCGTCCTCGGCATCATGACGGTGCTGTTCCTCTCGCTCGGCTATCTCGGCGTGCCCGTCGCCTTCGCCCTCATCGCCGGCGTGCTGGTCGGCACGGCGATGACGCCGATCACCTTCCAATCCATGATCGGCCAGCTCTTCAACGGCATCGACAGCGAAAGCCTGATGGCGATCCCGTTCTTCCTGCTGGTCGGCGAGTTGATGACCTCGGCCAACGTGGTCATCCGCATCGCCGAACTGAGCCAGGCCATGGTCGGCCATATCCGCGGCGGGCTCGGCCAGGTTACCACCGTGTTCAGCATGTTCTTCTCCGGCATGTCCGGCTCAACCTCGGCCGACGTCGCGGTGCTGAGCCGTACCATGTCCAAGCCCATGGCAGCCGAAGGCTACAAGCCCGAATTCGTCGCCGCCCTCATCGCCGGCGCCTCCACCATCGCCGCCCTGGTGCCGCCCTCCATCATGGCCGTCGTCTACGGCGCCATCGGCAACGTCTCGATCGCCGGGCTCTTCCTCGGCGGCGTGCTGCCCGGCCTAATGGTGGGCGCCGGGCTGATGATCTACTGCTACTTCTTCGGCCCGGTCGGCTTCCGCCGCCCGCGCGCCACCTTCGCCCAACTCGCCGGCGCCACCCGCAACGCCGCCTTGCCGCTGATGATCCCGCTCATCCTGCTCGGCGGCATCATGACCGGCTGGTTCACCCCCACCGAAGCCGGCGTGGTGGCGATCGCCTATATCCTCGTCGTCATCCTGCCCATCCTGAAGCCCGAGCATCTGCGCGAACTCCCGCGCGATTTCATCCACGCCGGGCTCATCTTCTCGCTCCCCCTCATCACCATCGCCGCCGCCTCCGCCTTCGGCTGGCTGCTCGCCTATCTCCGCGGGCCCATCGTGGTCGCCGGTTGGATCGGCGATGTCGCGGGAACCGATCCGGTGATGATCATGTTCCTGCTGGTGCTGGTCTTCACCATCGTCGGCGATTTCATCGAACCCATCCCGGCCATCATCATCTTCATGCCGGTCGTCAACGCCCTCACCGAAGCCGCCGATATCAAGCCCGTCCACATGGGCGTGGTGCTGATCGTCACCCTCGCCTTCGGCCTCATCACGCCCCCCTACGGACTGGCCCTCCTGATGGCTTCGAAATTCGTCGGCGTGCGATTCTCCACCGCCCTCAAAGCCTCACTCCCCATCTACATCATCTTCTTCGTCACCATCGCCTTCACCATCTTCTTCCCCTCCGCCGTCCTCTGGCTGCCCAAACTCGTCTTCCCGGAATCCGTCGGCTGCTTCAAATCCCCCTCCGGCACCGGCTACATCTGCCCCTGATCGGCTCAGAGCGAGCGGCGATAAAGGCAAGGCGGGGGCTCCGCCCCCCAACCCCCGCCAGGGGCCGAGCCCCTGGACCTCATGCATTGAAGGCATGGTGAGAAGAGAGAGAGGGGGCCAACTCCGTGGTAGCAACCACCGAGCAGACCCCCACTCTCTCTTC